>JAUYIZ010000214.1 GCA_030688615.1 Desulfobacterales bacterium
CAAATTGGGCATACCGTTTTGGCAATATCTCAAAGACCGGATCGAGAACATCGGTCTTATCCCTGATCTTTCAGATTTAATCCGACAGCGTGCCTTGAACCCGGGATAATATTTTCTTCTTTCCATCCTCTCAAATAAGTAGTAAAATTACTTTGAAGACCACTATGAAGTGATAGCGGTATTCTGTTTACTACCAGAACTTATTGAGATGTTACTCATAGATTGCCTAACTATCTATTATTATTGCTTTACGGAGCCGTTGCAAAAGAGCCGCACCCAAATCTTTTTCTGCCTTCGGCTCCATATACCCGAAAAATAGATTCGGTGACCAGCTCCTGGCCTCATTCGGGAAAGAAAAGGGCAGGCATAACTGGTAGGGTTCAAAAAAATAAGCAGAAAATGGTTGACAAATTAACCCACAGGTTAATATTATGCAAATAACTGAACTGTTATTTGGGAATGGACAAAATATCTATTCGATAATTGTTGATGATGAAAGTCCGGTAAAACAGTTCATAGAAAGCCTGGATGCGATAAATCTTAAACAGGTAATGAAATTAATCAGTTTTATAAGCGATCAGGGCCCTCCGGTAAATATACGGAAATTTAGACACCTCCGTGATGGAATTTACGAGCTTAAAACATTTCGTGGCGTTAGAATCTTTAGCTTTTTTGGAGAGCCCATTTTACCCAGATCGTTGATCCTTACACATGGTAGGTTTAAGCCTAAAAAAAATATTTTGAATCGCGAAATCGAGAAAGCCATCGATTTTCATAAAGATTTCCTTGGATCAGTCGATATTATTTAATAGGTATTATCGAGGAGACGATCATGAAAACAAAAGATTGGTTTAAAAATAAACTGGAAGAATTAAAAGATGATTTTGAATTTCGCCTTGAAGGCTTCATTCTTCATATTACAGAAGATGTCTGTAAACGTATGGTTGAGAAAGATATGAAACGGAGCGATTTGGCCAAAAGGCTAAATGTTTCACCTCCTGCGGTAACGAAAATACTGAATGGAAGTTCAAACTTCACGCTGCGAACCTTGCTGTCGATTGCGGATGCTTTAGAATATGAATTGGACGTTAAGTTTGTCGAGAATAACCCCGATAGTTATGTCTGTAGTGTAAGTGAAGCAATGACCATGGCCGTGGCCGCAGACCCACCTTATGAGCTATTGAAAATTTTTGGTATCGGAAGAACGGCATGGCCTTTGGGAAGTGGGCCTTCTGTAGTCCCCCGCCAGCCAAGCCTCAATGATGAACAGTCAAGTTCGCGGGCTTCATAATTATCATTACAATTACGGAGGATAATAGATATGAATATTAGTAAAAGTTCCAGGGAAAATATCGTTAAAGAAATAAAAATTGCCGTCGATCTGATGAAAGACAGCAAGGATCCATCTGAAAAACTATTTTATTTCAGCGCCATCTATGGTGCGCTTCAGAGGATATACAACATAGAATACGATGAAGAGCTTGTCTATGCACATTTTGTCACAATCGTAACCCACCAAAACTTTTTTCAAAGACTTGCTACCATCAGGCAAGGCGATAGGGCCTATTTGATTTCCGAGGTACAGTTTGACAGGCTGGCTGATCTGTCCCAGGAGCTTGGGAATAAAATTAAATCTAATGAGGATTTTACAGATACCCTTAAAAAAATGATGGTTTTATGCACCTCAGTCCAAGGAAACGGATATTATTTAATGAAAAAAGGTGTATTGAAGATATAAATGCACCAGCCAAACGTTAATCAATATTATGAGCGTCCACTATTTTAAGGAACTAAAGACCTGGTTCTGTCAATACCGGATCCCCGGCGAATCCAAAAAGCGCCGGGAATACTTCGGCCCTGGTGATGCCGGCCGCCTCAAGGCCCAGGCCAGGGATCGGGAAATTGCCGCCACAAAACAGGCCGCGGTAAAGAAACACCAGCGGTCGCCGCTGTTTGTCGACTTGTCAAAACTATATGTCGAATCGAAGGTTGCCAGCATAAGTCATGCCGGCATGGACAATCTGCTTTGGAAATTAAATGGCGTTATCTGCCCCAAAATCGGCCATATTCCGGCCGCTCAAATCTCGCCCGACCTCATGATGATAGGTTTGTGACCGACCGCCTCAAGACAGTCCTGCTTTCGCGCACGAATGATGGCCCCCGGCCGATTCTGAAACCGGATGGCAGCGCCAGAACCATTTCCCGGTCCACGGTCCATCGGGAATTATCCATAATAACAGCGATCCTCAACTGGTCCGTTACCAGGAAATATCTGGCGGTTAATCCCCTGGCCGGTTACAAAAAACCCCGGCGCGACGATGCTGTCATTTTGCCGCCGTCCATCGAGGAGGTCCGCCAGATCCTGGCCGTGGCCCCGCCGCACCTGGTCCGCGCCCTGACGGTCTGCTATTATACCGGCCTCCGGCCTGGCTTGGCGAATTGCTCCGGCTGCGGTTCGACGACGTGGATTTTAACGGAGGGACTGGTTTTGTCCGGTCCGCCGATAAGGACGGCCCCGTGGCGCGAATCGTGCCTTTATTCGACGATTTTCTGGAGGCATTAAAAGTCTGGAAGGCTGAAGATGAGGCCGGAGCGGGTTCGGCGGATTTTATCGTCCAATATCGTGGCCGGCCGGTTCTGCGGATTATCAAGTCTTTTCATGCCGCTGTAAAAAAAGCCGGCATTTCCCGGTGCCTCCGGCCCTATGATTTCCGGCATCATTTTGCGACGGTCCTGCTTGGTCAAAATGGAGATTTAAAATCAACGCCCGAAGTTTTAGGGCATAGCCGGACCGACACCACGACGCGGATTTATCAGCATACAAATATCGAAATGCACCGGCAATTGATCGCCAAAATTCCGCCGCTTTTACCGCGTACACCCAAACCCGCGCCGGTGGGTTTACACAATGTCATAAAATTTAGTCATAACAAATAATTAAGATGCCGCCCCATGCGTTCGGGACGCTGGGGTCGCTGGTTCAAATCCAGTCGTCCCGACCAAATATTCAGTAAATATCCTGGCCTTGAGGACCAGGCTTTGGTTATCCCCTGAGGGGATTTGCTTTGTTGGAAGTTCATTGTATGATTGAATAAATACCCTTCCGGTATCCGCCTCATCCTTGTAAACACATCTCAGCCGCTCTGCAGATCCAGCCGGAACCCTGTCCTGTCGATATGTATTGGAAAATTATTCTAAAGCGCCGGGGAGCGTAAAAAAATAATGGGCCCGACTTTACACAAACCCGTAAAACATGTAAAAGAAAACTGCCATGGGCAAGCCGACCTTATATTCACAGCAGATGATCGATGAATACCGTTCCAAAGGTTACTGGACCGCTGAAACTTTTGCCGATCTCTACGATCAGAGAGCCCGGGAACATCCGGACAGGGAAGCCATCGTGGATGCCAAGGCAAGATTCACCTGGCGTGAAATCAAGCAATGGACGGACAGGGTCGCATTGGGCCTGCTCGATGCGGGTTATAAAAAAAACGACATCCTGGTGGTCCATCTGCCCAACTGGGCGGAAATCCCCCTATTCCGGATTGCCTGTGAAAAAGCGGGCATCGTGAGCATGGCCGTCCCCTGGGCCCTGCGCCACAAGGAAATGGAATACATTTTAAAAGAAACCCGGGCCTCGGGCATCGTCATCACCCGGAAATTCCACCAGTTTGATTATTTTAAAATGACGGCGGACATCCGCCCTGCCCTTCCCGGTTTAAGGCATGTCCTCGTGGTGGGCGACGATGTCCCGCCGGGGGCCGTTTCCGTCACGGAAATGTCCGAACGTCCCCTGGAAGGAAAATACCCTTCCGACTACCTGGACCGGACAAAGTTTGGCGCTTTCGAATATTCCTGGATTCAGCTCACCAGCGGCAGCACCGGATTTCCCAAGTTCGTGGAAGCACCCATCTGCGGAAAAATTTATTCCGGCAAAATGTTTCTGAAAGCCACCCGGCTGACCGGGGACGACGTGTGCGGTATTTTTGCCCTGGGACCTGTCGGCCCCAATTTGACAGGCAACATGGGCTCACCCCAGGTGGGCGCCAAGATGGCCCTGCTGGAGCGGTTCACACCCGAAGAAGCCCTGAGATTTATCGAGAAGGAAAAGATTACGCTGCTCGGGGTGGTGCCCACCATGCTGTCCAAGATGATCGAAGCGCCGGATTTTGACTCCTATGACCTGAAATCCCTGCGGGCCGTCATCGTCACCGGGTCCCCCCTGCCGCCCAGCCTTGCCGAGGCCGCGGAAGAGAAAATGGGGCCCATTGTTCAGTATTACGGGAGCGTGGATTTCGGCGGGATCAGCCTGCCCTACATTGACGTGCCGAGAAATGTCCGCCTGCACACCAGCAACAGGCTCTGCCCGGGGACCCAGGCCAAGCTGATCGATGAGCAGGGAAAAGAGGCGGCCCCCGGCCGGGCCGGTGAGCTGGCCGTCCGGGGACCGGCCTGTAACGCAGGCTATTATAAAGATCCTGAAACCACCTGGAAGACATGGGCCGAGGACGGCTGGTTCCGGACCGGAGACCTGGCCACTTTCGACGAAGAAGGCTACCTTTTGATCGTTGGCCGCATCAAGGATGTGATCATCCGGGGAGGACAGAACATCAACCCCGCCGAGGTCGAAAACCTGCTGATGGAACATCCGAAAGTAACCGGTGCAGCCCTCGTGGGCATGCCCGATGCGGTCATGGGGGAAAAGGCCTGCGCTTATGTGGTCCTGAACCCGGGAGAAGCGCTCGCATTTGACGAGATGGTGGCTTTTCTGCGGGAGAAAAACATTGCGGCCTACAAGCTTCCGGAAAGACTGGAAATTTTACAGCAGCTGCCCCTGGTTCCCGGCAGCGGCAAAGTGAACAAGAAATTGCTGGCGGAAGCCATCGCGGAAAAATTGCGTGATGAAAAGAACGCCACAAAATTGCGCTGTGAAGAGAACGCCGAAAAATAAGAGGAGATGCAACATGACAACCAAAGACATCAGCAGCATGCGGGGCACCATCGAATACCTGAAGGAGATCAACGACATTCTGGTGGTTAAAAATGAAGTGGACCCCATCTATGAAATCTCGGGCATCCAGGCGGCGATGGACAATGGACCGGCCCTTTTTTTTGAAAACATCAAAGGATACCCCGGGGTCCGGGATGTGGCCAATGTTTTTTCCAGGATCGAGAGAATGGCCGGGATCTTCGATATTTCCGACCCGAAGAAATTAAAATTCAAGTGCGTCGATGCCATTAAAAGACCCATTGCCCCGCGCATCATTGAAAATGCGCCCTGCCAGGAAATCGTTTATACGCAAGACATCGACGTGATCAAGACGATGCCGCTGCTCAAGCACGGCGAGCGGGACGCAGGCCGCATACTGGGCGCCGGCAACCCGCTGCTGATGGGCGAGTATGCCAGGGGAGGCAGTGAGATTTCCTTTAAGCGGATGAATTTCCGGGGCAAGGACTGGTCCAGCATGCTGGCGTATTACGGCACCCACATCGGCGACACCGTGCTGTCGGACCACCGGGGCAAAAAAGTGCCCATCACCGTCAATATCTGCACCCCTCCTGCGGTTGCCATGGTGGCCGCCACCGGGTTCATTCACACCATCGTCCCGCTGGGGGCCGATGAACTGGGCATCGCCGGCGGTCTCCAGGGTTTCCCGGTGGACATCTGCAAAGCAAAGACCGTGGACGCTTATGCGGTGGCCAATGCGGAATGGGTGATCGAGGGATATCTGGAAGCCGAGAATCGGGTATGGGAATCCGATGAAGCCGAAAAGATCAAAAAAGCAAGGGTGGCGCCCATGTTTCCGGAGTGGACCGGATACCTGGGAAGGGCCTACCGCACCATCAAGTTCACCCTGACGGCCCTTACCCATCGAAAAAATCCGATATTCTTCACCCCCCTGGCAGACTCCTGGGAAGGCGATCTCATCGCCCACCCGTTTAAAGAAGCCTGTTATTATGAGCTGGCCGACAGGCAGTACCCCGGCCTTGTGAAAGATGTCGTGATCCCCCACGCATTCCGCTCCTGGGGCGGCGTGGTGATTCAGGTCCAGAAACGCCGGCCCACCGACGAAGGGCGGCAGAGGGACATTCTCATCCAGGCCCTCACCTCCCCCCAGAATTTGAGAATGGCCGTCATCGTTGACGAAGACGTGGACCCGTACAGCGCCGATGACGTCCTGTGGGCCATTGCCACCCGGGCCAACCCTTCGACCGGAATCCTCACCGGGCTGGGTTCAGGGGTGGAGACCTTGATGCCCATAGAGCGGACCGGCGCCAGCACCGGCGCCAGCGTCACCGCCATCGGCATCGACGCCACCGTGCCTTTTAATCTCAAATGGAATTACGAACGCTCGAAATACCCTGTGGGGAAAATCGACCTGAAAAAATGGTTTTCCGAAGAGGTGATCCGGAACGTCAAATCCCAGCAGTGTGAATACGCCAAGGTGTGGATCAAGTCTCAACTGGATTGAAGCGCCATCTGCCCTGCAGGGTGGGAAATTGAAGGGACTTTTCCAGTTCCTTTAGAAACCGGGCCCTGGGTATTTCCCTTGCTCCCAGACGGGTCATGTGGTTCGTGGTGACCTGACAGTCTATCAAGTGGAAAGATGCGCTTTTCAGGTGATCCACCAGCCCCGCCAGGGCGGCTTTGGAAGCATTGCTCACCCGGGCGAACATGGATTCACCGAAAAAAGACCTCCCCAGCGAGACCCCGTAGAGACCCCCGGCCAATTTTCCCCGGCGCCAGGCTTCCACCGAATGGGCGAAACCCATCCGGTGCAGCCTGGAATAGGCGTTGAGCATATCCTTGTCAATCCAGGTGTCTTCACCTTTTTCCAGCCGCACCCGGGCACAGGAACCGATGACGTCGTCAAAGGCCTGATCCACGGTAACCTGGAAGGCATCTTTTTTCAGGGTTCTTTGCAGGCGCCCGGAGATCTTGAGCTCTGCGGGATACAATACCAGGCGGGGATCCGGCGACCACCACAAAATGGGTTCTCCACCGGAATACCAGGGGAATATGCCCATCCGGTAGGCAAGCAGGAGCCGCTCGGCGCTCAGATCCCCCCCGACGGCCAGCAGACCGTCCTGCCGGGCGAGACGGGCCGGGGGAAACTCGATCTGATCGGACAGCATGAAGACGGGCATAAGCACATAAGGATATATCAGGTTAAGAGAAGCTCTTCTCTTGCGGTTTCTTCCAGGTAATCAAAGGACAGCCCGTCATTTTTAACATCCAGGAAGACATTGCCCCCACGGGACAGCTTGCCGAATAAAATCTGATCGGACAGTTCGTCCTTAATCGCCGTCTGTATGAGCCGCACCAGGGGTCTTGCGCCGTAGCGCGGGTCATGTCCTTTACGCGCCAGCCATCTTCTGGCTTCCGGGGAAATGGCAAGAAACACTTTTTTGCCGGCAAGCTGCTGGTTCAGTTCGGTCATGAATTTGTCCACCACCTTTTCCATGATTTCCACCGTGAGGGCATTGAAGGTGATGATTTCGTCGAGGCGGTTGATAAACTCCGGGCTGAATAATTTTTCGACGGCCTTTTGACCCTTCCGGGCCGTGTCGTATTGCTTTTCCCCGAATCCGATGCTCAGGGCGCTCATTTCCCTGGCGCCGGCATTGGAAGTCATCATGATGATCACGTTTCTGAAATCGGCCTTTTTCCCGTTGTTGTCCGTCAGGGTGGCATGGTCCAGCACCTGCAGTAAAATATTAAACAGATCCGGGTGCGCTTTTTCAATCTCGTCCAGGAGCAGAACACAGTGGGGGCTTTTCCGTATGCCGTCGGTCAGCAGCCCGCCCTGGTCAAAACCGATATAACCGGGCGGTGCGCCGATCAGGCGGGCCACCGCATGTTTTTCCATATATTCGCTCATGTCAAAGCGCATAAACTGTATCCCGAGGATCATGGACACCTGACGGGCAACCTCGGTCTTTCCCACTCCCGTGGGGCCGATAAAGAGAAAAGATCCGATGGGCCTGCCCGGCGTCCCCAGCCCCGCGCGGGAGCGCTTGATGGAGGTGACCAGGGATTTGATGGCCCCGTCCTGCCCGTAAACCACCTTCATTAAATCCCCGGCAAGGGTCTCCAGTTTCGACCGATCCGAGGTTGAAACGCTCCGGGTGGGAATTTTGGCCATCTTGGCCACGATTTTTTCAATATCGGAAGGATGTATCTTTTTCCGCTGCCCGGACCCGTATAGCTTTATGTACGCCCCGGCCTCGTCGATCACGTCGATGGCTTTATCGGGCAGGTAACGGTCATTGATGTATTTGGCCGACAGTTCCGCGGCGGCCTTCAGGGCCGCGTCCGTGTATTCCAGCCCGTGGTGTTCTTCGTAAGCCGACTTTAACCCTTTCAATATCTGGCAGGTCTCGGAAACGCTGGGTTCAAGAATTTCAACTTTCTCAAAGCGGCGGGAAAGGGCCCGGTCTTTTTCCAGGTGCGTTTTATATTCCTCGTAGGTCGTCGAGCCGATGCACCTTAGGTCACCGGATGCCAGAACCGGCTTTAAAATGTTGGAGGCATCCATGGACCCCCCGCTGGTGGCCCCGGCCCCCACAACCGTGTGAATCTCGTCGATAAATAATATGGCGTCCTTTCTGTCTTTCAGATCCGAAAGGACCCCTTTGAGCCGCTGCTCAAAATCACCCCTGAATTTCGACCCGGCCAGCATTCCGCCAAGGTCCAGGGAATAAATATGGATATCCCTCAACGGCTCCGGCACCTCACCCTGCCAGATCCTGAGGGCCAGGCCTTCGGCCATGGCGGTCTTGCCCACCCCCGGATCCCCCACGAAAACCGGATTGTTCTTGCGCCGGCGGCAAAGGACCTGGATCACACGCTCCATCTCACGTTCCCGGCCGATCAGGGGGTCTATTTTCCCTTCGGCCGCCTGCTCCAGCAGATCGATGGTATAAAGGGCCAGGGGATCGGATTTGCCGCTTTTCCTGTCTTTGCGGCCAAACCCGCCGGATCTTTCCCGGGTTACGGGGATTTTGGAGACCGCATGGGAGATGTAGTTTAAGACATCGATGCGCAACATGCCCTCGGCGTTTAAAAAAAAGGCTGCGTGGGAATCTTCTTCCAGAAAAACGGATGCCAGGATATCCCCGATGTTCACTTCCTTTTTTTCCGAGGACCGGGCGTGGTTGATGGCTCTTTGAATGACCCTTTGAAAAGCCACGGTCTGCTGAAGCACATAATCATCCCCGTCAGGCAGTCGGGTCACCTTGTCGCTGAAAAACTCCTCCAGCACTTTTTTAAGGTTTTCGACGTTCCCGCCGCAATGATCGATAATTTCAATGCCCGCGTCAATATGCAGAAATGCAAAAAGGACATGTTCGATACAGACGTACTCGTGACGTCTTTTCTTGGCCTCCTTGACGGCGAAACTAAGGGATATGCTCAACTCTTTACTGATCATTTCACTATTCTTCCTCTATGGAGCATTTAAGTGGAAAGTTGTTTTCCCGGGCCAGGGAGTGAACCGTTTCCACCTTGGTTTCGGCAATTTCATAGGTGTAAACACCGCAGATCCCATAGCCTTTGCGGTGAACATTAAACATAATCCGCGTGGCATCTTCGGCGGTTTTGCTGAATACCAGCATCAGAATCTCCACCACAAACTCCATGGTGGTGTAGTCGTCATTGTGAAGCAGCACGCGATACATCTCCGGTTCACGGGTTTCCGCCCGGGATTCGGAGAGGGCGCTTTCTCTGGTGTCATTGTCGTTCCGGGGCATGCGTTATTATAATCATCCAAACCGCTCTTTGTAAAGTGGCAAGTTTCCCGCTTCCCGCCCCTGCCTCTTTTTAAGCCGATCAGGCGCAAACCAGACCCCTGTTATCATGCGCCACAGCATTTTTTATATTTTCGGCCGCTCCCGCAGGAGCACGGCGAATTTCGGCCCACCTTTTCCTGGTCCCGTTTCGCGGGTTTTTTCTTGGGTGCCTCATCCCCGTGGGACAGGACAAAATCCGTTTCTTTGGGCTTTAAATCATCGATTTTTTCAGGCTCGCTCACCTGAATTCTAAACAGGACCCCCAGGGTTTCTTCCTTGATGCGGGAAATCATGTCCTGAAACATCTCATAGCCTTCTTTTTTATAAACGATCAACGGATTCTGCTGGGCATAGCCCCTGAGCCCGATGCCTTCCTTCAGATGATCCATGCTCAGCAGGTGGTCCTTCCATAAATTGTCCACGGTCTGAAGCATGATTATCCGTTCCAGGTTTCTGAAATCTTCCGCGCCGACGGTTTTTTCCCTGTCGGCATAGACCTGCAGCGCCATGTCTTCAATCTTTTGCGCCAGCGCTTGCCCGTCAAGCTCGCCTTCCGAGGCGGGGTCTATTTTCAGGCGGAAATTAAACTGTTTAAAGACGGCATCCTCAATTCCTTTAAAGTCCCATTCCTCCGGGAGCATCTTTTCGTCGGCGAACCCATAGGCGATCTCTTCGGCCTTTTCACTGATCATATCGTTTATGGCGCTTTTCAGATCTTTTCCCCCCAGGGCTTCACGCCGTTGACGGTAAATAACTTCGCGCTGCTGATTCATGACATCGTCGTATTCGATGAGTTGCTTGCGAATGTCGAAATTATGCCCTTCAACCTTTTTTTGCGCGTTTTCGATGGCTTTGCTGATGAGGTTGTGCTCGATGGGCACCCCTTCCTCCATCCCCAGCTTTTCCATCAACCCGGTAATGCGCTCGCCGCCGAATATCCTGAGAAGATCATCCTCCAGCGAAAGGTAAAAACGTGAGGATCCGGGGTCCCCCTGCCGTCCGGAACGGCCCCGGAGCTGGTTGTCGATCCGCCGGCTCTCATGCCTTTCCGTTCCCAGGATGTGGAGCCCCCCCAGTCCGGTAACCCCCTGGCCCAGCACGATATCGGTCCCGCGGCCGGCCATGTTGGTGGAAATGGTGACCGTCCCCTTCTGCCCGGCCATTGAAACGATCTCAGCCTCTTTCTCGTGGTTTTTGGCATTCAGCACGGCATGAGGAATACCGCGCAATTTCAATTTTCTGCTCAAGTCCTCTGAAACATCGATGGATATGGTGCCCACCAGGACCGGCTGCCCCGAGGTGTACAGTTGCGCGATCTCATCCATCACCGCCTCGTACTTTTCCCGGCGGCTTTTGTAGATGACATCGGGATTGTCCTTTCTGATCATGGGTTTATGGGTGGGTATCACCGCCACGTCAAGGCCGTATATCTTTTTGAATTCAGCCGCTTCCGTATCGGCCGTGCCGGTCATGCCGGCCAGTTTTTTGTACATCCTGAAATAGTTTTGAAACGTGATGGTGGCAAGGGTCTGGTTCTCGTTTTCGATCTTAACCTTCTCTTTGGCTTCCAAAGCCTGGTGCAATCCTTCGGAATACCGGCGGCCGGGCATCAGACGGCCCGTGAATTCATCGACGATAACGACCTCTCCGTTTTTTACGATGTAATCCACATCCCGTTTAAACAGGCTGTAAGCTTTCAAGCCCTGGTTGATATGGTGCAGCAGCTCGATGTTGCGCGGGTCATACAGATTGTCCACGTGAAGGATCTTCTCGGCCTTGGCCACCCCCTCTTCGGTGAGCACCACGGACCGGGCCTTCTCGTCCACGGTAAAATCCGTGTCCCGCGCCAGACGCGGGATAATGCCGTCCACCTGATAGTAAAGGCTGGTGGATTTCTCCGCCGGTCCGGAAATAATCAGGGGGGTTCTGGCCTCGTCAATCAATATGCTGTCCACTTCGTCCACAATCGCGTAGTTGAGCTCCCGCTGGACCAGAGACTCCCGGTAAAACTTCATGTTGTCTCTCAGGTAGTCAAACCCAAACTCGTTGTTTGTGCCATAGGTGATTTCGGACCCGTAGGCGGCCTTGCGCTCGGCATCATCCAAACCGTGGACAATGGTGCCGCCGGACAGGCCCAGAAAATTATAGATATTTCCCATCCACTCCGTGTCTCTTCTGGCCAGATAGTCATTGACGGTGATGACATGAACGCCTTTTCCGGAAAGGGCGTTGAGATAGGCCGGCAGGGTGGCGGCCAGGGTCTTTCCTTCCCCTGTTTTCATTTCCGCGATCTTGCCCTGATGCAGAATCATCCCCCCGATGAGCTGAGCGTCAAAATGCCTCATTTTAAGCGTCCGGACGGAAGCTTCCCGCACCACGGCAAAGGCTTCGGGCAGGATATCGTCCAGGGGTTCACCCTGTTCAGCGCGCGCTTTGAACAGCGCCGTTTGGCCCTTAAGCTGCGAGTCGCTCATGGCCTTCATCTTCTCTTCCAGCGCATTGATACTTTCAACAAGCGGCAGCAATTTTTTAAGCTCGCGCTCGTTTTTACTGCCAAACACTTTCGCTAACATTTTTAAGATCATTCAGAGACGGTCCTTTAGAGAAGAACATCAGATAATTTCCGTATCGCCCGTTCCAACGGTGGGTATTTTCGAAAACGAGTTTATTTTTAACCTGATCAATTGATATTATATTTTTATATAGTTTTGATGTTCTTCATGAGAAGTGCGGGCTAGTTCAGAATGTACTCTTCCGGGTTAACCGGAATTCCGTTGAGGAGAACTTCATAATGCACATGGGGGCCGGTGGTCCGCCCCGATTGGCCCACCAGTGCGATGGTCTCCCCCCGTTTTACGGGCGTTCCGTCCTTTTTCAGGGACTTATATATATGGCCATAGCGCGTAACGAGGCCGTAGCCATGATCAATCACAACCGCTTTGCCCAAGGATCCCTTGAGGCCGACAAATGAAATGACCCCGTCTGCGGTGGCGACAATGGTTGTTCCCCTCTCGGTGGCAATGTCCAGCCCCTCATGAAATTCTTTCCGCCCGGTCATGGGAGAAGTGCGCTGACCGAATTTGGATGTGACCCAACCCCGGGTGGGACGGATGGTCGGTGTGGAGGCCAGAAAATTTTTTCGTTTTTCAATATCCTTCAACAGGGCATGAAAACCTTTTTCCTGCCGGTTTGCGGCCAGATGAATCTGCCCGGTCTGGTCATGCATCTGCCGCAGCAGCGGCCGGTTCTTACGGGTCGCCGGGATTCTTGCATCGAGATCTTCAGGCCCCGGGCCGCCAACGCCGAAAAGTTGCGTTGTGGAACCTTCATGATCGAGGTTTGCGATGATTCGAATCTTCTTTTCAAACGCGTTCAAAGATACCAGCTCATTTTTCAGTATATTGATCTTGCCCGAAAAGCTTTGAACCTGTTTCCGCAGAAAAATAATTTCCTCTGTTTGACTTGAGACTCTGTCCTGAATGAGCTGCGCCTGGATCCTTTCTTTTTTTGCCTGATGATAGTCATAAACGAAATAGGCCAGAAAAATAAGGCCAGCCATGAGAAAAAAGCAAAGGGATCGAAAAAACGCCTCTGATAAAGTGGCCCTCCGGACGGAGGCGCCCCCATCGTTGAACATCACAAAAGAAATTTTTTTCTCCATCTTAGCCATCCTGTTTTACAAACTTTAAGCCTTCGCGCGCTCCAGCCTGAATTTTAACGATTTCAGCGTATTTTTCATCAGCATGGTGATGGTCATGGGACCGACCCCGCCGGGCACCGGCGTGATCCAGCCCGCGATTTCCCGGGCGGCGTCAAAATCGACGTCTCCTTTTAAGACGGCAATTTTTTTTCCGGTTTTTTCGCTGATTTTCTCCCCTACCCTGTTGACCCCCACATCGATAACACAAGCGCCGGGTTTAATCCACTCGGGTTTTACCAGACCGGGTACGCCCGCGGCAACGATTAAAATGTCCGCACGCTGGCAGTGGAATGCGATGTCCTTTGTCCCCGTGTGCACGATGGTTACGGTTGCATTGGCCCCGACCCCTTTTTGCAGCATCATGTTGGCAATGGGTTTTCCCACAATATTGGACCGCCCCACCACCACCACCTCGGCCCCCTGGGTCTCAACACCGGCCCGCACGATCATTTCCTGTATGCCCGCAGGGGTGCACGGCGGGAATTTCACCTCCGAACCGCCGATCATCAAGCGCCCGACATTGACCGGGTGGAATCCGTCCACATCCTTGTCCGGGTCCACGGCATTCAAGACTTTTTTTTCATCGATCTGCTTCGGCAGCGGCAGCTGAATGAGAATCCCATGGATGGAATCGTCTTTATTGTATTTGTCGATCAGCGCCAGCAGCTTTTCTGTTGAAATATTCTCCGGCTGGTTATCCTGTATTTCCTTAAACCCGAGGCGGTTGGCGGTCTGAATCTTCAAGGTGACGTAGGATATGGAGGCCGGGTTCTGCCCCACCAGAATGGTGACGAGTCCCGGGACCACTCCATGTTTTTCTTTGATTTTAGCTGTTTCAGCAGCAATTTCCGCAAGTATCTCCTCGCGGATCTCAGTTCCCTGGATCAGCTTTGCCGACATTTTGAATCTCCTTTTTAAAGTTCTTGTTTTAAGTGTTAAGATTTAAGTTTTATCGGCTTCGTAAAAAGTCGGTTTTCACCCTTTTTGTCATTCCGGGCTTGACCAGGAATCCAGTATTTTCAAGTAGTTCCGGACTCCGGCGAAAGCCGGGGTCCAGACTATCTGAATAAAGGTTAGCGCTGTGCTTCACTTCGTGTCACTATGTGCCCGGGTCAATTAACCGTGATCTCTTAACTTTTTTTCACTTAAATCTTAAAACTTAAATCTGTCCATTTCTTTTTATTCGAATAATCAATGGGTGTCAAGGAGTCAGATCGGAAAAGGCCCGTTTCCCAGACCGGCGGTTTCGTCGAACCCGAGCATGATGTTCATGTTTTGCACGGCCTGCCCCGATGCCCCCTTGACCAGGTTGTCTATAGCCGACATCAGGATCAACCGGTTGGCTTTCTGATCGATTTTAACGCCGATGTCACAATAATTGGTTCCCTTGACATGCAGGGTGTCCGGCGGCCTGTCTTCCGGACACAGGCGGATAAACGGCCGGCCCGCATAATAGGACGCGATGCACGCTCTGATGTCTCCGGCGGTCGCTTTTCTGGCAAGGCCGGCGTATATGGTGGACTCCATCCCCCGGGTCATGGGCAGAAGATGGGGAACAAAAGTCATGACCACGGGCCTGTCCGCCTGCCGGCTTAGAATTTCTTCCATCTCCGGATTATGGCGGTGCGCGGCGACCTTATAGGCCTTGAAGGACTCATTGACCTCACAGTAAAGCCCGGTCATGGACAAAGAGCGGCCGGCCCCGCTCACCCCGGACTTTGAATCGGATATGATGGAATTCAGCTCCAGCAGCCCCGCTTTAAGTAAAGGAATCAGGGGCAGCAGGACACTGGTGGGATAGCAGCCGGGGTTGCCGACCAGGTCGGCATTTCTGATTTCCGATGTGTACACCTCGCTCAGGCCGTACACCGCGGTATCCAGCAACTCCTTGGCCAGGTGAGGCTGGTAGCAGGCTTCATAGGCCAGGGCGTTCTTAAAGCGGAAATCCGCCGACAGGTCGATTACCCGTTTGGACCGTTTGAGCAATTCGGGCACAATTTTCATAGGCAGCTGATGGGGCAGCGCAATAAACACAAAGTCGGCCCGCTCACAAACCGACCCGGCCGAATATTCTTCGCAAATCAAATCCACCCGGCCCGCAAAGGCCGGGTATATCTGATCAAATTTTTGATGGATGTACTGGCGGGAAGTCAGGACGGTCAATTCAACTTCCGGGTGCCCGCAAAGAATCCGGACCAACTCCGCGCCGGTATAGCCTGTTGCACCGATGATGCCGACTCTTATCATGATGACTCCTTGTTTTTGATATCTCTGGCAAGTTCCTTTAAAATCGAGATAACATTGCCCCCTCTTTCCCGGCCGATGCGCAGCGCGTCATCAAGCAGTTTAACCGCCCGGCGCTCCAGTTCAACAGGGGGCGGCACGGGCAGGCGGGCTTTTTGATATTGCCACCGCAAGAAACGGGCGGCCAGCTGCTCTTGTTGTTGTCTGATAAAACCCATGGCATTACGATTTAAAGGACTAATTCTCCTAATGTTTTGCGGCCTGATCCGGTTGGCGGCAAATGGCAAAAATTACATCTTCCAATACGCGTTTGGGGTGATGCGAAGTGGATTTGAGCATCACGTCGGCCCGGCTCAAGCGGGCCGTTGCATCGAACAGCTCCTCTTCGGTAAAATTTTCAGCATTTTTCAAGACCTGATAGACAGGATAAGGGTTGTTCGGGTTCTTTACAAGGGTCAGGTCCGTAACCGTACGGGGTTGCCTGCTTTTGGGGCCCGCTGCGGCGCCAGGGGTGCTGTCCAGGCTTGAAAACGACGTTTCCCACAGGGCAATCCGATCCAAAAAAGATTTTTCATGGGCCATCAGGTCAGGCAGTACATGACTTTTAAACCGGGCAAAGGAAACATCCGCGCGCCACTTGCGCCCGTGTTCCCCGCGGGTAAAGTCTTTAACCAGCAGCAGTTTTCTGATTTGATTGATCATGGCGGATAAAATTTGAAGCGGATACATATTTTCCGACAGCAAGGATTCCACGGAAAATAGCGCCGCCTCAAGGTTTCTGCCTGCGATGGCGTTGCTCAATTCATAAATGGGTTCTTTTTTGGTGCGCTTCAAAACCGAGGTGACGTCTTTGAGCGTTATGGTTTTCCGGTCCCCGGCGTAATCAATCAGCTTGTCCAGACCGGAAAGCAGGGTCCGGAGATCAAACCCGGCCATGTCCACCATCAACTGATAGGCGTTTTTTTCTATCTTAACATTATTTTTTTCAAGGACGGCCTGCATTTTTTCATGAAGGACTTCATCCTGTGCCGCCTTATCGGCCCGGCGGTCTCCCTGGGGCACCGAGCAGTCGATGACCAGGCCCGCATCCTGGATGGCTTTAAAAAGACGACGTCGTTTATCAATGATGTCGGTGGTGATAATCAGGTGATTGGTCTTTGGAAAACCTTTTTCTATGGCACGCTGTAAAAGCGCCGCATCGTCCTGATCCGCCGGCACCTTCAGCTGCTTGTCGCTGCAGGTGTTCAGGAGCTTTTCCAGCATTTTTTCATTTTCAGGACGATCCGGACTGAGCTTCAAATCCTGATGGTCCTGTGCGGCAAGCACCTCATCAAGGGAAAGTCCCAGCAAGCCGAGCAGGCTCACAAAATATTTTGCGGCCTTTTCCGTCTGGTTGTCACCATAGGCCTCTTTAACCCTTTCCAGCAGGGACTCCTTGTCCTGTCTGGAGTAAAATACCCTCGAGTCACAGAGGGCCACAACCTTCCTGCCGGCTAAAAACGGGTACGTGTTTACCCGTTCCACAGCGTCTGAAATATTTTCGTCGCGGCCGTCAAAAGGCTCATAATTAAAGCTCCGGTCTGAACCGGGAATCAGGGCCTCCAGGAGAAGATCAAAAACGGACTTGCAGAGCAGTTCTTCGCCGTAAACCAGCACCACCGGCGCCAGGACGTCCCTGTCGGCCCCTTGCAGGTATGTTTTAAACTCTTTGTACTCAATGACAGGCATCTTCCCTCTTGGCCGGGCGCGACTGCCCGGTGCGCTCTGCGCCTACTCGGGCAACTTGTTAAAAACAAGGTGAAAAGCAAATATGACGATGCCGATGGACACCGCGCTGTCCGCGACATTAAATGCAGGCCAGTGCAGATCTCCGATGTAAACATCCAGGAAATCAACCACCTTGCCAAACCGGACCCTGTCGATCAGGTTTCCGACGGCGCCGCCGAGAATCAGCGCAAACCCGCCCCGCAGCGCGACCTGGGTTGCCGGGGTTTTTTGGTAAAAATACAGGATGACCCCGATGGCCAGCATGGACGCCACCGTGAAAAATATCCGCCCCCACCCGGAGCCGTACTTTGCCAGGAACCCGAATGCCCCCCCGGGGTTATGTATATGGGTGATGTTGAAAAACCCCGGAATCACGGCAAAGCCCTGATGAAGGGGCACGTAGTGCAAAACTGCCGCCTTGGCGATCTGGTCCAGGATGACAATCCCGCACGCCACGAGCGCAAGCATCCGATACGGGTTTTGATGAGAAGCTGAACCGGTCATTTCCTTAACAGTCCCACTTTAGCACTCCATTTCATAAGTTAGGGTCGTGGAAAATAATAAAACCACAGAAATTGCGCTGGATTTTGGTTCGAATTCAAGACGTCCCGGCGTGTTCATACCCTTCGTATTCACCCGCCGGGGCAACGCAGAAGTCGAACCAAAAGACAAGCAATATTGGGGAATTTATTTTTTCCACGGCCCTTAAATATCGTATATCCAACCTGTCTAGCCACACACCACAGAGAGCACAGAGAACACCGAGTATTTAGGAATCATCAAACCTGGTTTTCCCCCGGCGCATGCATGGTTTTGAGGGTGTCGCAGCAGCGGTTACAAACGGTCGGGTGCGCCGGATTGGCCCCCACCGAAAGGTCATGCACCCAGCAGCGTTCGCACTTGTCGCCGGCCGCCGGCACCACCCGGATTTTAAGGCCGCCTATCTCCGCGCTCTCGTAGGAGTCGGCAAGATCTGTTTCCTGGCCGATCAGCGCCTCGGAAACGATAAAAATGGACCTGAGATCTTCCGCATAGGGGCCAATGACCTCGTAAAGGCTTTTGGGGGCCGAGAGTGTTACTGCTGCGTCAAGGGGGTGGCCGACCCGTTTGGCGCTCCTGGCGATTTCGATGGCCCTGGTGACCTCTCCCCTGACGTTCAGAAGCACTTCCCATCTTTTTTCCAGATCGGCATGGATATAGGCTTCATTGACGACCGGCAAGGAGGAAAGATGCACGCTTTCCGCTGTTTCCTTCCGGGCCGGTATAAATTTCCACACCTCTTCCGCGGTAAAGGGAAGTATGGGCGCCATGAGCCGGGTGATCGCATCCAGCAGCGTGTACATGACGGTCTGGGCGCTTCTTCTCGGAACGGAATCCGCAGCACAAGTGTACATGCGGTCCTTGAGGATATCCAGGTAAAAAGCGGAAAGATCAACCGAGCAATAATTATAAAGGGAATGATAAATAACGTGAAACTCAAAGTCCTGATAAGCCTTCAGGATTTTTTCAATCAGGCTCTGCAGCTTGTGCAAGGCATATTTGTCGATCTCGGGCATCGATTCATAGGAAACGCTGTGGTTTTCCGGTTCAAAATCGTACAGGTTCCCCAGCATGAACCGGCAGGTGTTTCTGATCCTCCGGTACGCGTCGCTTAACTGTTTCAGAATCTTATCGGAAATCCGGATATCGTCCCGATAATCGGACGCTGACACCCACAACCGCAGGATCTCGGCCCCGTGTTTATCGATAACCTCTTTGGGCGCCACGATATTGCCGACGGACTTGGACATTTTTTTCCCGGCGGAATCCACCACGAATCCGTGGGTCAGGACCGCCTTGTAGGGCGCCCTGCCGCGGGTGCCCACCGCGGTCAGCAGCGCACTGTGAAACCAGCCCCGGTGCTGGTCGCTGCCTTCCAGGTAAAGGTCCGCCGGCCATCTTAAGTTGGGCCGGGCCTCAAGGACGGTCGCGTGGCTGACGCCCGAATCGAACCAGACGTCCAGAATGTCGGTCTCCTTGATGAAACTGTCGTGACCGCACTCCTGGCACACGTATCCTTCGGGAAGCAGTTCCCTTGAATCTTTCTCGTACCAGATATCGGCCCCGTGTTGTTTGAAGAGCTGCACCACATGATCGATGATGGCCTGGTCAATGTGCATTTCATGACAGCTTTCACAAAAAAACGCCACGATGGGCACCCCCCAGGAGCGCTGCCTGGACACGCACCAGTCCGGCCGCTTCTCGATCATCCCGTAAATCCGATCTCTTCCCCAGTCCGGTATCCATTTCACCCGGTCGATCTCTTCAAGAGATTTTTTCCTCAATCCGGTCTGTTCCATGGATATAAACCACTGGGGTGTGGCCCTGAAAATAACCGGTTTCTTGCACCGCCAGCAGTGAGGATAAGCGTGTTCTATGGTCTCTTCGGCCACCAGCGCACCTGTTTCTTTGAGTTTTGCGTTAATGGCTTTGTTGGCGTCAAACACGAAGGTGCCGGAAAAAAAATCGACCTCGTCCGTAAAACACCCGCTGTCGTCCACCGGTGAATAGACATCCAGGCCGTAACTCAGCCCCACATCATAGTCTTCGCGCCCGTGGCCGGGAGCGGTATGGACACAGCCCGTGCCCGCGTCCAGGGTGACGTGCGTGCCCAGGATGATCAGCGAATCCCGCTGATAAAGCGGGTGGCGGCAGGCCTTGCGCTCCAGCAGGGAAGGGTTGATGTCCGCAATGAGAGTATAATTTTCCACCCCGAAGGCCTGCATGCAACCGGCCACAAGATCTTTGGCCAGGATCAGGACCTCATCGTTTCCCGTATCCACCGCCCCGTACGCAAAATCCGGGTGCAGCGCGACGGCCAGGTTGGCCGGAATGGTCCAGGGTGTTGTGGTCCATATCACCAGATAAACTTTTTTCCGGGCCAGGGCCGGGACCTCTGACGACAGGTCGCCTTTCAGGGCAAATTTAACAAAAACAGACGGGGACGAAGCGTCATAATATTCAATTTCCGCCTCGGCCAGAGCGGTTTTACAGGTGGAACACCAGTAGATGGGCTTTTTACTCCGGTAGAGGCTTCCGTCCAGGGCGAATTTGCCGTATTCTACAGCAATCCCGGCCTGATAGCCGAAGTTCATGGTCAGGTAAGGATTATCCCATTCTCCCATGACCCCGAGGCGTTTAAACTCTTCCCGCTGGATATTGACAAACCCTTCCGCGTATTTTCGGCACAGGCGGCGGATCTGGACCCTGGACATCGCTTTCTTTTTGGGTCCGAGCTCTTTATCCACATTGTGCTCGATGGGCAGCCCGTGACAATCCCAGCCCGGCACATACACGGCGTTATACCCGGCCATCTGCTTGGACCGGACAATGATATCCTTTAAAATTTTATTTAACGCCGTGCCGATATGAATATGCCCGTTGGCATAGGGAGGGCCGTCGTGCAGAATAAAAGGCTCGGCATTTTCCGCAGCGGCCCGGATCTTACCATAGAGCCCGTCTTTCTCCCAGGATTTTAACTGTTCAGGCTCGCGGCTGGCCAGATTGGCCTTCATGGGAAACTCGGTTTGCGGCAAGTTGAGCGTGTGCTTGTAGTCCATCGGTTCCTCCAATAACTGAATCCATAAAAAATCGGATATTAGTTTTAAGGCGGCTGCGTGTCAAAGGTTTTATTTCCCGGTTTTATTTTCTTGTGCCGTACCGTTCCTTGACCTCCGGGATCAGGGACTTTATTTTCTGAATCCGGGTTTCATCGGACGGGTGGGTGCTTAAAAATTCCGGCGGGGCCTTGCCGTCTTTTTTCTTTGCCATGCGGCCCCAGAATGCCGCCGCTTCACCGGGATCATAGCCTGCCATAGTCATAAAGATCAACCCGAGGTGATCCGCTTCGCTTTCATGAAGGCGGCTGTAAGGAAGCAAGAGTCCGTACTGGGCGCCCAGGCCGAAGGCCGTCATCCAGAGCTGCTGGGTCTCGGCCGGCTTGGTCGCCAGCGCGGTTGAAAGGGCCATGCCGCCGAATTGAAAGGCCATCCCCTGGCTCATGCGTTCATTTCCGTGGGCGGCGATGGCATGAGCGATCTCGTGCCCCATGATCACGGCCAGCCCGGCTTCGTTTGCCGCGACAGGCAATATGCCGGTGTAAACCACCACCTTGCCCCCCGGCAGACACCAGGCGTTCACCTCCTTGCCTTCCATCAGGTTAAATTCCCAGGCGTAATTTTTCAGCTCACCGGCCAGGCCTCTTTCCGTATAGTACCGTTCGACAGCTTGCTGAATTTTACGGCCGACCCTTTCGACCTGTTCGGTCTGGGTTTTATCGGAACTTTTTTTGTTTTTTTTCAAAAACTGACCGTACTGCTCGGAACTCATGGAAAGAATTGTTGAACCGGGAATCAGATTCAGCTGGCTCCTGCCGGTGATGGGCACGGTGGTGCAGGATGAGAATAACAGAAGCACACTCCAGAATATCAGGCAACAGGTTCGAAAGCTTTTCATACGCCTCCTTTCTTGCATCGTCATTGCAGTTCCATCAGCCAGCCCAAATCAAGATCATGCAGCTTGCCTTTGGTGGGCTTGCCGTTTTCATCCCAGCCGGCCATTTCATAATAGAGCCGTACGGCATCGTCGAATTTTTCCGGGTCAATATATTTTCCCTTCAAAGGACCGGACGGGATCGGCTCGTACAACCTTCTAAAGAGCCTGTCATCTTGAGGGCCGAATCCTTCCCGGGTGTTAAACATGCGGGCCATGACCTGAGATCGTTCGGCGGCGCGAAGCAATTCCCACAGGTTCGTGTCCCACCCGGTGATGGCCCCTGCGGCCTCGACAAGCTTTTCATAACTTAAGGCGTACAGCGGCGCCATGACAAAATTACAGATTCCCAGCACATTGTTCATGCCCCAGCTCAGCTGGGCCTGTTTGAAAAACCGCACCTTGGCCGCATCCAGCGCCAGAGGGTCCGGGGCTTCCAGAATTCCCAGGGGGTTGATCAGCTTGACGGTCCCGGCCCGGAACACAACATCGTGGGGCGCTTCGATATGGTCCGCGCCGGTGGGGGACAGGGCAAAGCCGAGCCCGACACCGGTCTTGCCCCGCGGATCATGAAGGGGAATTTCCTGGCCCTTGATAGAAAAGGCAAATTTTTCCGCCCCTTTCCGGATCGTCTCGGCCGCGCGTTTAACACCCGAGGCAAGTACGGCCCCCAGTCCCTGCCGATGGGCAATCTGCTCGATCAGCCAGAGCATCCCGTCGGCATCCCCGAACAGCACTTTGCGCCCCTGGGCATCCGAGGCGTTTAAAATGCCAGCTTCAAAACATTCCATGGCAAATGCGATGGCGCCTCCGGTGCCGATGGTATCCAGCCCGTACCGGTTGCACATCTCGCTGCCCTTGGCCACTGCCGCAAGATCATCCACACCGCACAAAGACCCCAGGGATGCCAGCGTTTCATACTCCGGCCCCCCGTACCGGGGATCCACATGGTAAGGGGCATCGGTCTTTACCGTCCGTTTGCAACCCACCGCGCAGCGGTAGCAGGCGTGCCGGCCCTGCAATATCTTTTCCATGCCGGACGTTCCGAGATTTTCCGCCCCTTCAAAAACACTATCCTGCCAGTTGCGGGTGGGCAGGGTTCCGCTTTTTTGCAGACCCAGCACAAATATGGGCGTGCCGTATTTGCTCAAGCCGATGTTGGGAAGATGTTTCTTGATGCGCTGGTTATGCCAGGATACAAGCTGTTTGACTTTTTCCGGCTGGGCGAATGCAAGGGTGCTCGAATCCCCCCGGCAGGCAACCGCCTTCAGGTTTTTCGACCCCATGACCGCCCCCATGCCGGTACGGCCGTTGGCATGGGTCAGCTCATTCATCACATTGGCGAACAGCACCATATTCTCCCCGGCCGGGCCGATGGAAGCCACCCGGGCCTTGGGGTCTTTCACTTCCTGCCGGATCTTGTCCAGGGCCCGGCCGTTGTCAAGCCCCCAGACGGCCCCGGCATCCCTGATTTCCACCTGCCCCTGGTGAATCCACAGGTACACCGGAGCGGCGGCTTTACCCGTGATGACCAGCGCATCAAAGCCGGCAAATTTAAGTTCCGGCCCGAAAAAGCCACCGGCTTCCGCCTCACCGAAACCCAGGGTCAGGGGGGATTTGGCGGCCACCGTGTATCTGCTGAAACCGGACAAGGGCGCACCGGTTAAAACGGAACAGGAAAAAACCAGCACGTTGTCCGGCCCCAGCGGATCAACCCCCGCTTTCATTTCCCGGAGCAGGTAAAAAGAGGCCAGGCCTCCGCCGCCGAAATAGGTTCGATAAAAGTTCTCGGACGGCTCTTCAATCTTAATACTCAAGTCAGACAGATGAACGTGCAAGATTCGGCCGTTGTATCCGTACGGCATGCTTGTCACCTCCTTGTAAAGCTCCCTGCGTTCGACAAATAATAAACCAATTACCGGGCAGATACAAGCGATAACACGATTCCCGTTTTGAAAACAGCCCCGCGCCCTGTCAACACCGCGCCAAGAATGGTCATATGTGACCATTGGTCACATATGACCATTCTTTCCCGTCCGCGGCCGCACCCGAAACTGCCTGTTTTAAATCAAATATATTTTTAATATCAGAATGTTGCGTATATTAAGCATAAAATGGGCATCCTGGCATGAAAATTGAAACCCCGTATGAACGTTAAAGAAACGCTATAACCGTAAAAAAGGGGGGCTATGAAATGAAAGACACAATCACAATGGGTATCTGGGGTGCGGTCGGGGGCGCAATTCTGGCCATGATCATCGGCTTTAACTGGGGCGGGTGGGTCCTGGGCAGCACGGCCCGGGGCATGGCGGTAGAAATGGCTGAAGCGGCTGTTGCCCGGCGTCTGGCGCCGGTCTGTTTTGATCAATTTAAGCGGGACCCGGAAAAAGACATGAAGCTTGCGGAAATGAAACAAAAAGACACCTGGGGCCGGACCGATTATGTTAAAGAGCAGGTCTGGGCGAAAATGCCGGGAGAGAAGGAATCCGACAGAGAGGTTGCCAGGGGGTGTGCGGAACTGATTATGACAGCCAACCCATAGCCCACGTTTGCCATAGGAGGATTTCCATGATCATTGTCAGGATAACAATGAACGTGCTTCCGGAAAAACAGCTGGAGGTTATGCAGACGCTTGTTTCCATGATCGAGCCCACGGGAAAGGAAGCGGGCTGCATGAGTTATGCCGTCTTTTGCGATCTGGAAGACAAGGGCCTTTTCAGCCTGCTGGAGGAGTGGGAAACCCGTGAGGACCTGGATTATCATTTAAAGTCTCAGCGATTCGGCGCTTTGCTGGGGACAAAGGCGCTCTTGTGTGAACCGCCGAAAATTCAGATTCACACAGTTTCCCGATCGGAAGGAATGGAGGCCATTCTGGCCGCCAGGGATAAAAGAAATTGATTCCGGCACCTTGGGTGCGGAAAGGAGAGCAACATGGGCGAAAAAGGGAAAAAGGATAAAGGCGGGCGCGAAGATCAGAAAAAAAGCAAGCAGACACTGAAGGAGAAGCGGAAACAGAAAAAAGATAAAATAAAATCGGTCTGGGAAGATGGGAAGTAAGGGTCGTGGAAAATAATAAAACCACAGAAATTGCGCTGGATTTTGGTTCGAATTCAAGACGTCCCGGCGTGTTCATACCCTTCGTATTCACCCGCCGGGGCAACGCAGAAGTCGAACCAAAAGACAAGCAAGATTGGG
>JAUYIZ010000240.1 GCA_030688615.1 Desulfobacterales bacterium
GACCCTGCCCCTGACCTGGTCGGTTATCATGGTCTGGATGAGGGTATTGTTCAAGGTCATAAAGGTGGTATTGCAGCCACCGATGACCACCAGTAAAAATAGAGATAAAATGTAAAACGGGGACAAAGCGTAAAGGATTAAAAAAACACCCAGGGAGATACCCGCCAGCAGGAGGACAAGCCCCCGGCGGGGAAAGTTGACCAAATAGGCCAGCACCACCATAGCAATCAAAGCGCCGGCCCCCGGAGCCGCATTCATGATCCCGTAAAGTGAAGGTCCCACATGAAAAATTTTGGTGGCGAAATAGGGTAAAAGGGCCGTATACGTATTGGTGATAAAGTAGGGAACAAGATACAAAAGAATCTGGGTTAATACGCCCTTGTTCTGCCCCACAAATTGGACCCCCTCGACAAAATTGCGCAGTGGGGTCCTTTTTCGGGCCTCTCCCGGCGTTTCAGGCGCATGCACAAAGCGCAGCCAGACAATGGCCAGCAGGGCGCCCACCGCTTTCAATCCCAGAACCGGCGTAGTCCCGGCAACAGAGATAATAAAACCGGCCAGGGGCGTGCCCAGTATCCTTGAAGCCATCACCGTGCCGCTATCCAGGGTGATGGCGTTCAGATAGTGCTCCTTGGCCACCAGGTTGGGCACCAGGGTATGGCGGGCCGGGTGGTTAAAGCCGGTAATCATCCCCGTAAATGCCTGCGATAGCAAGATGTGCCACCATCGGATCAAACCGGTATGCACGAGCAGCGCTAAAACAAGGGAAAGCACCGCTGAGGCCAGCAAGGTGTAGATGAGCAGTTTACGCCGGTTCATACGGTCGGCAACGATGCCACCGATGGGGGCAAAAATGATCAAGGGAAGAAAACGTGCGGAAACCATGAGCGTGCTTAAAAGGGGGCTTTCCGTCATCTTCCACAACAGCCACAACAGGGCGGTGCTCTCCATCCATTCCCCCATGTGCTCGGTCCACGAACCCATCCACACGAGGCGATAATCCCGGTATAAAATCAGGGAGGTAAAGGTTCGGGCGAAAGCACTGGGACGTTTTTCACTGCCGGGCTGTTTGTCGTTCATGGCCGAATTTCCCCCCCTTAAATTTAAGGAACGTTAATTCTTTCCCTTATCAACAAATTCCACCTTGCCGGTGTCGATTAAATGCTGCACCCAGGAGTTCTTTTTGGGTTTCACCGAGTATCTTGTAAAAGGAAACACCGTCGGGCCGTCGTAACCGCCGTCCGCAAACGCTTTGCGGCCCAGTTTGAGCATCATGGCATCCGCGGCCACATGCCGGCCGACATTGCGGATGGCCCTTTCGTTCCTGGCTCCCTGGGTGGGCGGAACCGTGCGACAGGCCTCTTTCGAAAGAGAACTTTTCCCGTAAATGGCACGCCCGTCGCAGGTGGAAACAAACCCTCCCAGGGTGGCGGCCAAAGGATTCGGATCGTCGATCGTCGGCCACGTGCCCGAGGTATACATGCCGATCCCCTGGGCCCAGATCCACATGTCATGGCCGCCGCTTTCCTGGCCGGCCGTATCGACCCCGCCGACGGTAATCATGCCCAGCGGTTTGTTTCTCATTCTCCCGGAAAACTTGGTAAAAGACATGGGGCCGAACATATGGGCCTTTTCCTGCAGAATCCGCGTCAGGCTGGTAAGGCCCAGCGTGTAGATGGGAGAGCCCAGTATCACCCCGTCGCTGTTCATCATTTTGGTAAGCAATTCACCGGAGTCATCCTTGGCCTCATAACAGTAGGGGCCCTGGGCATCGGCAGGATGCATCCACCCGAAACACTGCATACAGCCCGTGCACGGTGTGAGTTTGTAATCTCCGAGACAGACGTATTCCGTATCCACATACGGATAAGACCTTGCGGTTTCAAGGGCCAGATTGACCGCCCAATGGGTGCTCGCCTTGCGTGCGCTTCCACAGACACCTAAAATTTTTACTCTTTCCTCTGTTGCCATTTTTTTCTCCTCCCGCCTCAACCCGAAAGCCTGAAAAGGCTCCTTACGAGATGCATTAAGATTTAATCCCATATCAAATGTTGGAAAAATATTCTCCGAATAGCCTTCTTCCAAAGGCTTTGTCAAGCTAAAACGGCAGTTAGTGGCACTCGGCCCAGTTCTTGCCGATATTGACGTTGACCTTCAGGGGGACCTTTAGCTGCCAGGCGTGCTCCATAACTTCTTTTACCAGCCCCGTTACGGCATCCAGTTCATCCGGCGGCACTTCAAAGACCAGTTCATCGTGAACGGAAAGCAGCATCCGGGCAGCAAACCCCTTTTGGCTGAGAGCCGCGTCCATTCTGATCATGGCAATCTTTATCAAATCCGCGGCGGTTCCCTGAATCGGGGTATTGACGGCGGTGCGCTCGGCAAACATCCGGGTATTGGCGTTCAGGCTCTGAATATCCGGCAGCAGGCGGATGCGGCCCAAAAGGGTGCTTGTTTTTGCTGTTTTTCTGGCCGTCTCGATCGTCTCGTCCATAAATCGCTTTACGCCCTTATACCTTGCGAAGTAATTGTCGATATAAGTTCTGGCCATCTTCTGGCTGATGCCCAGCTGTCTGGAAAGCCCGAAAGCGCTCATGCCGTAAATGATGCCGAAATTGATGGCTTTGGCCTGCCGCCGCAGCTCCGGCGTCACGAAAGCCGGAAATGTCTGGAAGACATCCCCGGCGGTCCGGGCATGGATATCCTCATCTTCCATAAACGCTTTGATCAATATCTGATCTTCAGCATAGTGGGCCAGTATCCTGAGTTCGATCTGGGAATAATCGGCCGAAACAAGATGCCATCCCTTGCGGGGGATAAACGCGCTGCGTATTTCCAGGCCCTCTTCGGTGCGCACGGGAATGTTCTGAAGGTTCGGCGCTGAACTGCTCAAGCGCCCGGTGGCGGTGACCGTTTGGTTATAGGATGTATGAATCCTCCGGGTTTCCGGGTTGACAAGATCCATCAAGGCGTCGGCATAGGTGGATTTTAATTTTGCCAGGGTGCGATGTCTTAAAATCAATGCCGGCAGTTCATGATGCACGGCCAGGGTGGAGAGGACATCCACATCGGTTGAATACCCGGTTTTCTTGGCCGTCTTTTTCTGCACCGGCAGTTTCAGTTTTTCAAACAGTATCTGGCCCAGCTGCTGGGAAGACTTGATGTTGAATTCTTCTCCGGCAACTGTAAAGATGGTTTGTTCGATCTGTTCCAGTTGATGCTGAAATGACTTTGAGAGCTCCGCCAGTTTTTGCCGGTCAATGCCTATCCCCGTCATCTCCATTTTCATCAGAACCGGCACCAGGGGCATCTCCACCTCATGGAAAAGTGCGCTGAGCCCCAGGCCCTGCAGCATCGGCCCCAGCACATCCGATGCCATCAGGGTGATATCTGCGTCTTCACAGGCATATGGCCCGGCATTTTCGAGCGAAACCTCGCTGAACAGGGCCTTTTTGCCTTTCCCGGCCACGTCCTCGTAAGCGATCTTTTTGTAATTGAGATGATCCAGGGCGATCTGATCCAGATTATGAGCCCGTTTGGAAGGATTGATCAGGTAGGAGGCCAGCATGGTATCAAATGCCACGCCGGCAAGATGGATGCCATGGCGCTTGAGCACGATCCAGTCGTATTTAATATTCTGCCCTATTTTATTGATGTCCCCATTTTCAAGCACAGGCTTCAGCCGGGCTAAAACGGTTTCAAGGTCAAGCTGCCGGGCGGCGCCCGCATCATCATGCCCGCAGGGAACATAAAAGGCCTCATGGGCTTTTATGGAAAACGACAACCCCACCAGGCGTGCCGTCATGGGGTCCGTCGAGGTGGTTTCCGTGTCCAGGGCAAAGCGGGCCGCAGCGCTCAGGCAACGGACCAGATCGCCGAGGGCTTCCATGTCCAGAACCAGTCGATAATTCTTTTGCTCAAGATCGGATCGCATGGAAAAAGCCTGCTGCAATTGCCGGAATTCGAGCGTTTTAAACAGGCCCGCGAGGGCGCCGCGGTCCGGGGGTCTTAATTTAAAGCTTTCAAAGTCCACGGACAGAGGCGCCCGGGTATCGATGGTAACCAGTTTTCGGCTCAAAAAAGCCTGATCCTGATACTGGATCAGATTGTCAGACTGCTTCTTGCGGGGTATCTGATGGACTTTCTGATATAAGTCCCGCATGCTCCCGAACTGCTGAATCAGGGACAGGGCGGTTTTTAAGCCGATTCCGGGCACGCCCGGGATGTTGTCGGCGGTGTCCCCGGAAAGTCCCATGACATCAATCAACTGATGCGGTTCCAGACCGTAGGTTTGCCGGAATTCATCCAGGCCGGTCATCCGTTCTTTCATGGGATCCCAGGCCACGATGTTATCCGTGATCAGCTGCATGAAATCCTTATCCCCGGTAACCATGACCACAAAAAAACCGGCCTGCTGCGCCTCGCAGGCCACCGTGCCGATAAGATCATCGGCCTCGTATCCGGCCATTTCAAGGACAGGAATATTGAATCCTCTGGTGACATCCTTGATATACGGAATCTGGGAGGACAAATCCTCCGGCATCGGGGGGCGGTTGGCTTTATATTTTTCGTACATTGCGTGCCGGAACGTCGGCCCCTTGGCATCAAAAAACATGGCGATATATCGCGGCGATCGTTCTTCGATGATTTTCTGCAGCATCCGGGTAAACCCGAAAACAGCATTGGTGGGAAATCCTTTCGAGTTGGCAAGACCCCGAATCGCATGATACGCCCGATAAATGTAGGCGCTGCCGTCGATCAAGTAAATCGTCTGTTCCTGTTTCATCCCCTGTACCCTGAGCTATTTGTTTGACAACACCCCATCGGTGCGATTATATTTATCGAGCTGGAAAAAAGGATATCACAACCGCTTCAATAACGCACCCGGTTTGTTGCCATAGGATGGGGTACCGCCATGAAACGACTCATCATCATGTTGCTTCTGCTCGCTTTTCTTGCCGGATGTGCGACCGGAAAGCCCGTGCGGGAAATATCCGACGAAACGCTTGCTGCGGGCACCCGGGAGATTAAAAAGGGCGTCGCATGGTATCAGAAAGGCTGCTATGAGCGTGCAATGGAAAACTTTTTCAAAGCCCACGAACTCTTTTCGGCATCTGATCAGTTAAACGGTGTCGCTCAGAGCTTGAACAATATCGGCAACGTCTATAGAATATCCGGAGACACGTCCAGCGCGGTACTTTTCTTTGAAGAGTCTTACGGACTCTTTGCGGATATGGACAACGATCCGGGGACCCTGAGCGCTCTTTCCAACAAGGCCGCCGCGCTGATCGACGGCGAAAAGCTCACCGAGGCCGAAAAAGCGCTCAATATCGCCGCGGGCCTGGTGAAGAAAACCCCCGGGCCTTTTGTCCCCCTGTTAAACAATTGGGGTGTTCTTTACACCAAAAAAAAAGATTACCTGCGTGCCGAAGAAACCTTGAACGCCGCGCTGGCCCATACGGATCCGTTGAATTTTTCAGAATCCGCGTCCGTAAATTTCGCCATGGGGAACCTGATGCTGGAAAAGGAGCGCTTCCAGCAAGCCGCCGACCATTTCCAGACTGCACTGGCCGCGGACAAATCCGCCGGCTTTCATAAGGGGATCGCTGACGATCTGGCCGCCATGGGTGCGACGAATCTTCGCCAGGACCGCACGGCGCCTGCGGTAAAATTTTTCAAACGCGCCGTAAAAATTTATGCCCTGATCGGAAACACGGGCAAAGTCCGGGAGATCATGGCGCGGCTCGATCAGGTGTCCGGGAAAGCGGGGGTGGACATCCAGGTGATCCGGCATTTCGTGAAAAACTGGCAGGAAGGTAAAATCCTTGTGGCTCCCTGCAATTAAGGCGCCTGGACGGCGATGAGCTCCTGGATGACCTCGAGTATGGGCGGGTTTACACTGCGCCACCGCGGCTGAATGGCCCGCTGCTCATGCCAGACAAAATCAACCAGTTCATATCTTTCCGCAATGACGTGCACCTTATCGACCCCGTAGGTTTTTTGAGGGTAATATTCCACCCAAAGCATCCGGCTCGGATCAACGCCGAAATCTTTTACGACACTGGTGGCGATATGCCCGGCGCAACTTCGGACAGACATGGAATTTTCCGGGATATCCGAGACGATGACGATAACGGGGCGCAAATAGTCCAGCGGCCCCGATTCCCTTTTCCTGAGATCAAAGATGCGAAGCCGGCACGTCCCGCTTCCCAGGCGGAGCTTGCCGCCCCAGCCTTTCCAAGCGTATATGCCATCGTGTATCAGCACGGCAGATGATTTGACTTGCTTTGACATGGCCAATGGTATAACAAAAGTCTTTTTTTCCTTCTGACTTCTAAATATTTCGTGAAAGTTTAACATTGATGACGACATAATACAAATTGTTCTCAGATAAAAGGTGTAAGAATTTATAATGACAGACAACAGCAACGACATGTTCCGGTTCACCCTGCAAGACAGGGAGATCATCCTTCTGGGGACCGCCCACGTGTCCAGGGAAAGCGCCCGGCTGGTCACCTCGGTGATCGAGAAGGAAAGGCCCGATACGGTATGCGTTGAACTGTGTTTATCGCGGTACCAGACCATCGAGCAGAAAAACAAGTGGCAGGATACCGATATCATCAAGGTCATCAAGGAGAAAAAAGTGTTTCTTCTCCTTTCCAATCTTCTTTTGACGTCCTTCCAGAAACGGGTTGCCAAAAAGTTCGACATACTGCCCGGCCAGGAAATGATCCAGGCCATCGAAACCGGCCGGGCCGTAAATGCCGAAATTTATCTTGCCGACCGGGACATCCGCATCACCCTTGCAAGAATCTGGCGCACCATGGGCATCTGGGGCAAGCTTAAGCTGCTGGTTCATTTCGTGGCATCCGTGGGAGACATTGAAGATATAACCCCGGAAGCGGTGGAGGAGATGAAGCAACAGGACATGCTCCAGACCCTTCTCGAGGAAATCGGAAAATCCCTGCCCCAATTAAAAAGCATCCTGATCGATGAAAGAGATCAGTATCTTTCCCATAAGATCAAAACGGCCCCGGGCAGGAAAATCGTCGCGGTGGTGGGCGCCGGCCATGTGCCCGGGATAAAAAAATTCTGGGACCAGGATACGGATCTGGAGAAGCTGGAAACGCTTCCCCCCAAAAGAAAGGGGCTTGAAATTCTAAAATGGGTGATCCCCTCCCTGATCCTGGCCATTTTCGTCGTGGGCTTTTTCTGGGGCGGGTCTCAGACAGGCGCCCATATGCTCACCTGGTGGATCCTGGCAAACGGTATTCTGGCAGGGCTGGGTGCGCTGATCGCCCTGGCCCATCCCGTAACGATTTTATCAGCGGTGGTTGCCGCACCCCTGACCTCTTTAAACCCCATGGTGGCAGCCGGTTGGGTTTCTGGCCTGGTTGAGACCGTTTTAAGAAAACCGAAAGTCAAAGATTTTGAAGCCCTGCCCGATGATATTCTCTCCGTCAAGGGTTTCTGGAAAAACAAAATCACTCGCATTCTGCTCGTGGTGGTATTTACCAATCTGGGCAGCACCCTGGGAACGATGGTTGCGATCCCACTGCTGTTAAAGCTGTTATAGCCTGACCCTTTACAACCCGATGTCCTGATTGATTAAAACAACTTTAATGCGGCCTTTGGGCAGCGATTTTTCAGTGATGGTCCAGGTGTTGCAGATCCGGTCCGGGCTGACGCAGTCTTCGCAAAAGCCGGTTTTCACGCACGGCGTCTTCTTGTCCAGACGGAGGGTATTGGTGGGCGCTGCATAATTTTTTATCCGGAACAGGGCATCGTCCAGGTCCCCGACGATCTTATTCCGGCCGGCAAGGGCCACAACGTGCCTGGGGCCGAATGTGAGGGCGGCCACGCGGTTGCCGTACATGTCCAGATTCACGAGCTGTCCGCATTCGGTCAGCGCATTGACACCGGTAAAATATACATCCGCCAGGAGCCCCTGGCGCCGGCGCTCGAGCATGGCTTTGGCGGAAATTTTCTGATCGTAGGTATCCAGAATCTCGGTGCCCTTGCGTTCTTTCAGCGCGTGGTAAAGGCCGGTCTCGACAAAGGTCATGGAGCCGCCCCAGGAGATGAGTTTGGGTTTTAAGGCCGGGAGGATTTCCTCCAGGACCAGTTTTCCGGCCGCCGATGCATCCTGGGCGACATACACCTTAAAATTGTTGGCTTCCAGTCTCTTTTTTAATGCGGCCAGCCTGAGGCTCCAGTAATGTTGCGCCGGATCTTTCATTTTTATTCTCCTTTTTTCGAACCGTCATCATTTGATTTTAAAAATACAATCTGATATGAATCCTAAACTGTCTGCAGAAATTATTTTTAAGGCAGACCCGGTGCCCGGCCAACGGACCATACCATCAAACTTACGTCCACCGTGAAGATGTTGCGCACACGGCGGTGTTTGTAAAATGCTCATGGAGTTTGTTATTATGGTTTTATTAAAGGATACTTTCGATTTTAATGGGCATGAGGTTGACCATCCAGCCTATGGAACGTTAAGATACCCGTTTGTATTGCGGATTACCGCATGGAAAAATTTCCCCGCCCCGCTGCTGGTAGTAAAAAAACGCCGGCAATTTTCCAGCGCCATGATGGAAAAGCAAAAACAGCTCAAACTTCCATTTGAACCGCCCCGCCCGGCCCCCCGGATGAACCTGGTTGAAATCGGGCATATCCATGGGGAATATTTACAACGCTGTCTTGCCGTTTGCAAGAAAATTTTGTCCAACGTGCGGGACCACACCAATCAACCCCTGGGCCTGCAGAAGCTTCTCGCCGAAGAAAGCCTGAGAATAGGGAGAAATCTTCCCCTGGATGATGAAGCCGGGGCCAAGCTGGGCTTGATTTTCAGGCTCCAGGGACAGGTCCGGGAAGCGGACCGGGTGGAACTCATTGCCCATCGCGTGGCCGGGATGCCCCGGGCCGAAGCCCTCTACTGGCTCGCCAAGATCACAGACGGCGAAAAAGATTCCGGCAGATGGGCCCGGATGGGTTTGCGGATTATGCTCGGGGGCCCGCCCAAAGATCCGGGCGTAAAAAGGCTGCTGGCAAGATTGCGCGATCCATGATACGATATTATATTTCAATCCCAAGGACAACTCACGTGGAGGTGCGGTAATGAAGATTTTCATAGACAGTGCGGATATTGATGAAATCAGACAGGCTTATGCCTGGGGGGTCGCCGACGGCGTGACCACCAACCCGAGTCTTTTAAAGCAGGCGGTTGAGAAAAGGGTGCGCGCAGGGCAGCCGCTTGATCTGAAAGCCTATATCACTCAGATACTTCAGGTTGCCGAAAACACGCCGGTCAGCCTGGAAGTGACCGAATATACCGCGCAGGGAATGATCCAACAGGGAAAACGACTGTATGACATGTTCAACAAGGTGGCCGACAATGTGTACATCAAAATTCCGGTAAACCCGGCTTTCAAGGAAGAAGACGGCACCCATTTCGACGGCCTGCGGGCCATCCGGGAACTTACCGCCGGCGGCATACCGGTCAACTGCACATTGATCTTTACCCCGGAGCAGGCCCTGTTGGCAGCCAAAGCGGGGGCCAACTTCGTCAGCCCTTTTGCCGGAAGAATCGATGACGACATCCGCAAAAAAGCCAACCTGCAATTTGACAAAACAGCATACTTCGCGGCATCCGGCATGATGGAAAAAGACAATGTGCTGGAGGATAACGGTGTGGTTTCAGGGATCGACCTTGTGGATCAGTGCGTACAGATCCTCGAACAATACGGCTTTGCCACCGAGGTGCTGGCAGCATCTTTGAGAAATCCGCGCCAGGTCCGTGATGCCGCGCTCGTGGGCGCCCACATTGCCACCTTGCCGTCTGCCGTCATCAGGGATATGCTCAAACACCATAAAACATTCGAGGGCATGAAATTGTTCACGGCCGACATCGTGGCCGAATATGCAGCACTATAGAGAGAGGAGGCAAGCCATGGCAAAACTGCTCTACATCGAATCATCCCCCAGAAAGGACCGTTCCGCTTCCATCGCGGTGGCCAAAGCGTTTATGGAAGCCTACCGTTCCGGCCATCCCAAGGATAAAATCGAAACCCTTGACATCTGGGCGCTGGATTTGCCTGAATTTGACGGCGAGACCATCAATGCAAAATACAAAATTTTACACGGGCAAAGCCAGACGGCTTCCGAAGCAGCGGCCTGGAATACGGTCGTAAACATATTCAGGAAATTTCAGGATGCGGACAAGTATCTGTTGAGCCTGCCCATGTGGAACTTCGGGATCCCTTACAAATTGAAGCATTTCATTGATATCATTGTACAGCCCGGGCTTTCATTCAGTTTTTCTCCAAAAACCGGTTACACCGGGCTGGTGGCCGGCAAGCCGGCCGTGGTAATCTATGCCCGGGGGGGCGAATACAGCTCCGGTGACGATGCCAGGGCCAGGGACTTTCAAAAGAGCTATCTGGAGCATATTCTGAAGTTTATCGGATTCACGGATATCCGGTCCATTTTGGTGGAACCCACCCTGGCGGCGCCGGAAGTCTCCCAGAAGGCCCGGGCGGCCGCCATCGCAGCGGCACAGAAGATCGCCGCGAACTTTTGACGGTTTCGAAAAAAGGACAACTTCTGCGTTGCGCTGCATTCCGTTGTCATTGCGGCGTACGCTAATGTACGCCTCATGACACGGAACTTGCGCGCCTTGAATTTGTGCATTTTTTCGAAGCCGTCTGAAGCGGCGGAGTGCGGCCCCTAAAGGACTTTTTTCAGGAAAAGCTCCTCAAGCTGCGCGCCGCTGACCTCCGAGGGCGCCTGGGTCAAGAGGCAGGATGCTTTTTGCGTCTTGGGAAACGCAATCACTTCCCGGATGGAGGTCTGTGCGCAAAGTATCATGACCAGCCTGTCAAAACCAAAAGCAATCCCGCCGTGGGGGGGCGCGCCCGTTTCGAGGGCCGAAAGAAGAAAACCGAATTTCTCCTGATAAACCTCCGCTCCCATCCCAAGGGCCTTGAATACCCGTTCCTGCAAGAGCGCCTGATGATTTCGGATGCTGCCGCCGCCCACCTCCATCCCGTTTAACACCAGGTCATAGGCCCTTGACTTCACGGCCAATGGATTTTCTTCCAGCAGGTGATAATCCTCTTCAACAGGGGATGTGAACGGATGGTGCATGGCCTGGTATCGCTTTTCGGTCTCGTCGTATTCGAGCAGCGGAAAACCGGTTACCCATATAAAACTCAAGGCCTTCTCGTCAATCAGCCCCAGGGTTCTGCCCAGGTGATTCCGCAGGTGTCCGAGGGCTTCATTTACGATTTTGGGCTGATCCGCCACAAAGAAAACCAGATCCCCCGGCGCCATGTCCAGCCGTTTGGATAAAGCATCTTTTTCTTTATCCGTGAAAAACTTTGTGATGGGAGACTGCCATGCGTCATCTTTGACCTTGATCCAAGCAAGCCCCTTGGCCCGGTAGACCGAAATAAATTCCGTGAAGTCATCAATTTCCTTGCGCGAAAAATGGCTGCACCCCTTGGCGTTCAAGGCTTTGACGATCCCTCCTTTTTCTACGGCGGCTGAAAAAACTTTAAACCCCGATTTTTCAACAATATCCGAAATATCTTTCAGTTCAAGCCCGAATCGCACGTCCGGTTTGTCCAGGCCGTAGCGGGATATGGCTTCCGGGTAGGACAGGCGCAAAAAGGGCAGTTTCAGCGATATCCCCAGCACCTCTTGAAAAAGGGACGCCATCATCCCTTCGGATGTTTCCATGACATCATTTTCTCCCACGAAAGACATTTCCATATCCACCTGGGTAAATTCCGGCTGCCGGTCCGCCCTGAGGTCTTCATCCCTGAAACACCGGACGATCTGATAATACCTGTCAAAGCCCGATATCATCAGCAGCTGCTTGAAAATCTGGGGCGACTGGGGAAGGGCAAAGAATTGCCCGGGGTTTACGCGGCTGGGGACCAGGTAATCCCTGGCGCCCTCGGGCGTGCTGCGGGTTAAAACAGGTGTTTCAATCTCCAGAAACCCGCAGCGGTTCAGGTACTGGCGAATGGATGCGGCGGCCTTATGCCTGAAAATAATATTCTTCTGCATTTTAGGACGGCGAAGATCCAGATGACGATAGGTGAGCCGGACGTTTTCCGAAACTTCCGCCGTGTCCTCAATTAAGAATGGGGCCGGTTTCGATATGTTCAGGATTTTCAGCTCAATAACGGCCACCTCGATTTCACCGGTGGTCAGATTTTCATTCTTCATCCCTTCCGGCCGGACTTCCACCTTTCCCAGGATGCCGATCACATATTCATTTCTGATCCCGTGGGCCTTGTCATGCATCTCCGAATCGATTGCCGGGTTAAAGACCACCTGCGTGATGCCTTCCCGGTCTCTTAAATCAACAAAAATGACCCCCCCGTGGTCTCTGCGTCGCTGGACCCATCCCATCAGGACAACCTGCTGCCCCACGTCCTTGGCCGTCAACTCATTGCAGTTGTGGGTTCGCCTCATCTCCCCCAGTAAATCAATCAATGGATCTTCTCCTTATTTATGGATGGGCACTATTTATATTTTCTATTACGTTTTTCACGATATGGTCCATGGGCAGGGCTGATTGGACCTTGGTGGCCATGTTTCTTAAAATAGCCGTTTTTTCGGCAAGCTCCTTTTCGCCCACAATCAGCACATGCCGCGCACCCAGCCGGTCGGCCCTTTTCATCTGGCTCTTCAGGCTTTTTTCCCCGGCCCCCATTTCCACGACAAGGCCCTCAAGGCCCAGGGCACAAACCCATTCCAGGGCAAGGGCCATGCTTTTTTCTCCCAGGGCCGCCACGAAAACATCCGGTTTTTTGACAAAATCTTTCCCCTTCAGACCGGTCACCTCCGTGAGCCTGTCAAAACCGATGGCAAATCCGATACCAGGGATATCCGGACCCCCCAGGGCCTTAACCAGGCCGTCATAGCGGCCTCCGCCCGCCACCGCATTTTGCGCGCCCAACGCTTCGGTCCGGACCTCAAAGGTGGTCCGGGAATAATAGTCCAGGCCCCGGACCAACTTGCCGTCAATCACAAAAGGAACGTCAAGCCCTTCAAGAGACCGGGTAACCGTTGCAAAATGCCTGCGGCAATGGTCACACAAAAAATCCCCCAGAGACGGCGCCCCAACGATCGACTCCCGGCAGGACGGCACTTTGCAATCCAGCACCCTCAGCGGGTTTTGACCATGCCGCCGGATGCAATCCGGGCAGAGCTTTTCCTTGACGTCCGCCAGAAATAAAGAAAGGGCTTTTTTAAAATCCGGGCGGCATGCGGGACATCCCAGCGAGTTGATATGCACGCTGGTATCCAATATGGACAGCCGGGTAAAAAGGGCGGATAGCATGAAAATCAGCTGGGCATCGATCAGGGGCGAATCGATACCGAAAACTTCAGCATTGATCTGGTAGAATTGCCTGTATCTGCCCTTCTGGGGTCTTTCCCGGCGAAACATGGGGCCGATGGTGTAAAGCTTCTGAACAGGATCTGTTGCGTACATCTTGTGCTGAATATAAGAACGGACGACCGACGCGGTGGCCTCAGGCCGTAAGGTCACCAGCGCCCCTTTGCGGTCCGGGAAGGTATACATTTCCTTTTCCACGATATCGGTATCCTGCCCGATGCTCCTGGCAAAAAGCTCTGTGTGCTCCATGATCGGCAGGCGAATTTCCTGGAAGCCGAATTGCTCAAACAGCCCCGCAGCTGTCTTCTCGATATGCTGCCACAGCTCCACCTCTCCGGGGAGAATGTCCTTAAACCCTCTGATTAACTGTATCATTTTAAAAGTCTTTTCAGGTGCCGGACACTTTGTCCAGCTCGTCTGATTTTATTGTAAAACTATGTTTTTCCTCTGGAAATCTTTTATTTTCAACATCATCCTTGAACTGTAAAATCGCCCCGGAGATCTCATCGCTGATTTTAATGTACTGTTTGACGAATTTGGGGGTAAACCGGTCGAATAAGCCCACCATGTCGTGGGTCACCAGGACCTGGCCGTCGCAATCCGCGCCGGCGCCGATGCCGATGGTGGGGATCGCAACAGATTCGGTCACTATTTTTGCAATGGGAGCCGGAATCGCTTCCAAAACCAGTGAAAAACACCCGGCCGCTTCCAGCGCCTTTGCGTCTGCGATCAGCGCCCGGGCCGCCTCAGCGCTTCTCCCCTGCACTTTAAACCCGCCAAGGGCGGAAGCGGTCTGCGGCGTGAGCCCGATATGCCCCTGCACCGGGATGCCCGCATTTACGATGGCGCTGACCACCGGCGCCATATTTTTTCCGCCCTCCAGTTTAATGCAGTCCGCGCGGCCTTCTTTCATCATCCGGTTGGCATTTTCAACGGCTTTTTCAACGGTGACATTATACGACCCGAAGGGCATGTCCCCGACCACAAGAGATCTTTTGACCACCCCGGAAACGGCTTTGATGTGATGGATCATCTCGTCCATGGTGACCGACACCGTGTCCTTGTACCCCAGAACAACCATGCCCAAAGAATCCCCCACCAGAATGATGTCGATACCCGCCTTGTCCACCAGAAGCGCCCACGGATAATCGTAAGCGGTCAGCATGCTGATTTTGGCCCCGCTCTTTTTCCTGGCTTTAATATCCGGAACGGTAATTTTGTTCTGATCCATAACACTTCTCCTTCCCATCCTGTCAGAATCGTCATTGTCAATGCCCGAAGCCGGCGACACGATGGCGAAAGTATGACTGAAAGTAATTGCCGTGTCAAGCTGGAAACCGGGGGAAACCGTTCGGATTGACACCCGTTTGCAATTTGGTTATATTGCCCATCAACAGGCACTGTTGACGCGGGACCTTCGAACCGCCCCAGCGGGCCCATTCCCGGCAGGTTGCTGCAGGGAGATGCAAACCCCTTTATCCCACAAGGAAAACGGAATGCAAAAATTAAGCAACGACCAAAAAACAGAAGTCATGCTCGCCCTGAGAAGCTTCGCCAGCTACGCCGGCCAGATCGGCGAGCTTAAATATATCAACAACCTGCACTGGGACAAGGAGGTGGGCTCCTTTACGGAAATGGTGTACCGTGCCAAGCCCGTCAATTCTCCGGCCCTCATGTTTGACCATATCGGGCAATACCCGGAGGGCTACCGCTGCCTGTACGGCATGCTGGCCTCCCAGAGGCGGTTCGGCCTTGCCACCGGCATTGATATTGCGTCCAACAAGACCCGGATGGAGCTGCTCAGGGCCTTCCGGAAAAAGATGTCCGGCAATCAGCCCATCGCCCCCCGCTATGTGGATTCCGGGCCCATTTTGGAAAATGTTCTCTCCGGAGATGACGTTGATGTCTTAAAATTTCCAGCGCCCATCCATCATGAGCTGGACGGCGGGCGATACATCGGCACGGCCGATGCCGTGATTACCCGTGACCCGGACACCGGCTGGATAAATTTAGGGACCTACCGGGTCCAGGCGGTAAACAAAAAACAGGTAGTCTGCTACATTACCCCTGGAAAACACGGAATTCTGCAACGCAATAAATATCTTTCCCAGGGGAAACCGTGCCCGGTTCTCATTGTGGTGGGCGTCTTTCCGCTCCTGTGGGTGGTAGCCCGCTACAAGGTTCCGGGGGGGATGGGTGAACTGGATTATGCCGGCGGGATGGTGGGCCAACCCATTGAAGTCATTGAAGGTGCAGACACCGGTCTTCCCGTTCCCGCTACGGCGGAAATCGTGCTGGAAGGAGAAATATCTGCCACCGAGATGACACCCGAAGGCCCTTTTGGCGAATGGGCCGGCTATTATGCCAGTTCAGCCAGAAAAGAGCCCCTGATCAACATCCGGCGGATCTACCACCGCCACAACCCGATTCTCACCTGCGCCGCCTCCCAGAAACCGCCCCATGCCCACCTGTTTGAACGCGCCTTTATTCGTTCCGCCAGCCTGTGGGACAAACTGGAAAGGGCGGACTGCCCTGAAATCCAGGGAGTATGGATGCACGAGGCAGGATCCGGCAGAACTTTTAACGTGATAGCCATCAAACAGAAATACTACGGCCACTCCCGGCAGGCGGTTATTTTAGCCTCCCAGCTCTCGCCGGCTGCTTATGCCAACCGGTTCACCGTCGTGGTGGATGAGGACATCGATCCGTCCAACCTCTACGATGTGATCTGGGCAATGGGCACCCGCTGCGACCCGCAGCAGGACATTGAGATCAACAAGAAAACCTGGAGCAGTGTCATCGACCCCCTGGTTTTCGGCGACCAGCTCTACAATTCCCGGGCGCAGATCGACGCCTGTAAACCCTTTGAACACATCCATGATTTTCCCACCGTGGCCCAGACCTCGCCGGAATATAAAAAGTTCATGGTTGAAAAGCATGGCGCGCTTTTCAAAGAAATCCTCGGGCAAGACACCCTCGAGATATGAGCCGCCGGTTGCTTTTTAATATCGTTTTTATCGATCCGGCCGCATGAACACTAAAGATATGCAGGCAGTGATCCGCCCGGGGATTTCGGAGATGGAGTTTTCCGGTATGTTTGAAGGTTTTGCCAGAAAGCAGGGGCATGGCTTTCAGTTGCGGGTCCGGGGCTTTCAGACAGAAGTCTATACCTGGCACGTCCTGAGCGGGAAAAGCGGCGGCATGGTGGGCCTGCTCGATTCCCCTGCAAGCGGGGCGGGAAGCTCACCCGCTTTCCCCTGCGGCGCCAGCAGCAAACTTCTGGCACCCCACGAGCCCATTATGGTGGATTTATCCATCGTACGTAACGGATATCATATGGATGAAACCCGGATGTTTGCCCTGGGCGCCCTGCCGGAGCGTGCCGCCGACGCCTGCAGGGCTGCCATAGAAATACAAAACGCCGTGCTGGAGAAAGTCACGCCGGGCCTGCCGGTCAGCGAGCTGTTTGAATTTTCAAGGACGGTTGCCGGGTCCTTGGGTTATGAAATCCCTTATCTGGGGCCCCCCGGTTACAAGGTCGCCTTTGTGGGACACGGCATCGGTCTTGAGCTGATTGAGCCCCCTTTTATCGCCAAAAACCGCAACGACCCGCTGGCGCCCGGTATGACATTTGCCCTGGAGCCCAAAATGGTATTTGAAAATGAATTTTCAGCCGGCATTGAAAGCGTTTTCCTGGTTACGGATACCGGCGCAAGGTTGATCAGCAGGGTTCCGTCACAGGTATTCACCCGTTAATAGATACGGTGGTTTTTTTTCTTGCCCGCTCTTTTTGCTACGCAAAGATCGCTCGAGTTCACAGAGGGCTCAGAGAATTTTTGTTCTGATTTTTTGAGAGGAAACACCAGGACAATGCACATCCCCA
>JAUYIZ010000251.1 GCA_030688615.1 Desulfobacterales bacterium
AATGAAAAGGGAGTGATAAAGCAAGGCATACCTGAATTAAGCGGCAAAGTGTTTGATTGTTTAATTACAGCTAATTTTTTAGCAACATCTTCGGTAATAATCAGAAGAGAGGCATTTCAAGCCTTTGATCCCCAGAGAAAATTCGTCGAAGATTATGATTTATGGCTTAAAATCAGCCAGAACTGGAGCTTTGATTTTGTTAAAGATATCGTATGCAGATATAGGGTACATTCAGGCAATGAAAGCGCTGATTTAATGGGAAGATACAAGAGTGAAGTTGATCTGAAGAACAAATATCTCGAGGCCAATCCTTCTATGAGAAAAAAAAGCCTGTGGGATACGGAATTCAAAATGGCTTATGCTTATTCAAATCTGAAGGAATGGCGGATGTCAAATTTTTTTTTGAAGAAAGCAATGTCACAAAAACCCTTTGAGATAAAAAATTTTAAGCTGTTTGCACGGAATTTGTTGCATCGAATCGGCGGCTATAGAATCTAAATATGAGTGCGTCACAGATATCAATAAAAAAGAAATTTTTTTTCACCGGCATCCTTTTATGGCTTTCAGGGACATTTGCCTTTATCGGACTTGAATTTTACGTGCGCGCCACGAGGTCTGTTACAGATCTTAAAGTTTTGACCGGACGCGTGAGCGGGCCGGATCCCATGGCGGAATGGGCTTTTATGGATGCCTTTGCGGCTTATCGGATCAAGCCGGGCATTAATTTTTATTCCGCGCGGAAAACCGTAAACCAGGAGGGTTTTATCTCGACTCCGGAGATTTCTGTTTCGAAACCACCGGGCACGTTTCGCATCGTATTTCTGGGGGGTTCTGCAGCAGCCGGAATGGGGAGAGATTTGGAGGACGTTGAAACCTGGCCCTGGAAGACCATTGAGATGATCCGCCAAAAAACGAATAAAAAAGTAGATTTCATCAACGGTGCTGTCGGCGGATATACTTCGTTTGAATCTTATGGGCGGCTCTGGAGTAGAATTCGACATTATTCTCCGGATATCATAGTGGTCTACCACGGCTGGAATGAGATGTATTACTTCCTCCAGGTCGATAAAATTACGCAGTGGCGGACCCTGCCCGACGGTTCCTGGTCCATTGGGAAGACGACTTCAAAACCAATTAAACAATATGAACCTTATTGGCTTGATCCGATATTGTACTGGTCGCAGGCACTGACCCGTATTCGTTTAAAGCTTTCCAGACACCTGGGGGGTGAGGCCGGGACGAATCCGTCGAGATTTCTTTCCCCGGACTTTGACCGCCGGGGACTCGAGATTTGGAGAACGAATTTGAAGCTTCTTAAATCGACAAGTGAAATCATCGGGGCCAAACTTTTTGTTGCCAAGCAGCCCACATTAATTGTTCCCGGCCTTCCCGAAAGCGAACGCGGCCGAAATCGGTATGAGTATCATGGCTTTAATCACGATGCGCATGTGCGGGCCTTTCAAGCCATTTATGAAGTTACTGATCAGGAAATACCGGCAGATTCGGTCATTGATGTCACAGAAGTTTCAGGTCATCCGGAATACTTTTATGATCATGTACATCCGACACCGGAGGGCAGCACAAAGATAGCGCATATTATGTCTGACTTTCTCCTGCCATATATCGAAAAGAAAGAGGATTCATCAAATTTTGTTCCGGGACCACAGTGACCAGGAATATAAGTCAATCGCTTAAAGAAACGGCATTGAAGGCGGTATCAGGAAATATATCCAATTTATTAAGAAATTTTTTGGATCTTCACATTGGCAGGGCTATCGGTACGGCCCTTTTTTTTATTTCCCTGTTTGCTTACCGTTCGCACACGCACAGGCCGGTTTTGGGACTTTGGTCTTACCCGTTTTTTTTAACAGTCGTTTTTTCATCCTTTTTATTTCTCGTGACTTTTATTCGTACATGGCGCGCAGCGCTCCGGCGGAAATATCAGCCCAAGGTTTCGATAAATTACAAATTAATATGTGTAGATCTCTCAATGCTTTTTTGGGGCAGCGCCTATTTTATTAGTACCATGGATGCGCGGAATAATGCAGCTCGAATTCTCGATTTGAATTTTACTGGATCGGTTGTGCCCCCGGCAGTCTTGCTTGAATGGCTTGCTCTGATGATGATATTCTCAGCGGGTCTGATGGCTGCCAGCTCAAGATTTCAAGGAAAGTATGTTAATGTCGTCCTGATTCTTTCGGCTGTCAGTGCCTTTATTTTATTGAGTGAGGGATTTGTTCGTATTAAGGCGGTTATTAAACCGATTCCCCAGGGTTTCCCAACTTACACTACGGATTTGTGGCAACGCCGTTATGTCTCTATCAACACCAGGGGATTTCGTGATGTTGAGCATACTTTGCCCAAAGGCCTGGGAACCAGACGGCTTTTGGTCGTTGGCGATTCCTTTGCGTTTGGATGGGGAATCAATCGTATTGAGAACCGTTTTGGAGAAGAGCTTGCTAAAAAACTTAAGGCAAAAACAAGGAATTCTTGGGAGAGCATCAATGCGAGTCGGCCTGATACGCACACGCTGCAGCATATTGACTTTTTGAAACAAAGCCTGGCACATAAACCCGATATCGTCATACTATTGTATGTTTTTAACGACATGGATTACATCGTACCGATAACGCAGCGCAGTTCCTACGAAAAGCTGTCATCTCGTTTTAATGTTATGGGCCTGCTCTACAGAAATTTTTATCTTTTCCAGGAATTATTTCTTCGCCTTCGTCTTGCTATCTACCGTACTGGGGGCAATGCGCAAAACCAAAAAGATCCGTATGACAATAGGGAATTGCTTTCCCGCCATTTTAAGGATCTGTGCAAGTTTGTGCAAGTGGCCAGGCAGGCAGGCAGCCTGGTTCGAGTCGTACCTATCGACACGAGCGTAATCATTGATTCATCACATCGCCGGCGCTATGAGCATTTTTTCAATGACGCCATGGATTTCGGCATTCCAATTTGGTCTTTGGGGAACACGTTTGACGGGTATCAATTCCCTCAACTTCGGGTGAACATATATGATGGCCATCCGAATGAGCTTGCAAATTCTATTGCCGCTGAAGTGATCGCCAATGAAGCATCCGGAAATTTCAATGAGGATGCCAAGGTAAAGGCCACTTGCAATTGATGTGGAGGGTTATTCCCGTGCATAGTAAGTCCGACCGCAAACAGGAGGAACAACAGGAAAAACAGCGGCACGATGATTATTACAAGAAGGAGTCTCAACCCCGGATCCTTGCGCCGGTTCATTGGGAAAAGTTTGATTCCATCGACCGCCATATACACGGATATACCTATTCCGTAAAATGCTTGGGGAACATCAAGGACAAGCGTGTACTGGACCTGGGTTGCGGCACCGGGTGGTTTTCGGTCATCCTGGCAAAGCGGGGCGCTCTGGTTGACGCCATCGATATTTCTTCAGAGGCTATCAATATTGCTGCCGCTATGGCAAAAATCAATGAAGTCGTTGAGCGAACCAGCTTTCGGGCAGGCTCTGTTTATGAGCTTGACTATCCGGAAAACTATTTTGACTTGGTCATCGGTCAAGCTATTTTGCATCATCTAAGGCATAAGGATAAGGTCGTAATGCCTCTATATCGCATAATCAAGCCAGGTGGCAGGGCGGTATTCTGTGAGCCCTTCGGTGAAAGCCGCACGCTGGAAAGAATTCGTTTGGCCGTACCCGTGCCCGTCGATGAGGAAGACAAGACTCATTGGGACGAACAGTTTAAATACAGGGATCTCGATACGTTCCGAGCACTCTTCAAGGTCCGCTACCGGGAGTTCCAGCTGCTTTCGAGACTTGACCGACTGATCAGCTATGGCCCTTTCGTTAACTTCCTGGGTCATTTGGATTTAGCGCTTCTTCGATATTTTCCTTTTTTGAGGAGATATGCGCGGTCAATCGTCGTTGAATTGGTAAAGCCGAAAGCAAAAAGTACGTGCAGCACCCGGTTGGGACAAATCCCCACAGGATTATAATGAAAGTAAACAATAGGTCAAAAACTATTCCATCGGAAATAATTTCCTATTATTTGATTTTGGGAGGATTGTTTTTGTTGTTTCTTTTGTGCTCTTTTTTTTATTTTTTTGATCACGACGAGATTGAAACGCTGCATACCGCATGGAAAATATGGAATGGGGGAGTCATTTATATCGACTTTTTTCAGCATCACAATCCTTTTCTATATTACACACTGATTCCGCTTTTAGATTCTTTTGGGGAAAGCATCCTGACGATCAGAATTGCCAGGGTGATTATCGCTATTCTTGATCTGTTCATATACTTGGTTACTTACATGATAGCCGTTGAATTGTTTGAGCATAAAAAAACCGGCTTAATTGCCATCATATTATTATCCTCTTTGACAATTTTCTTCAATAAAGCGATTGAAATCAGACCCGATGTTCCACAGGTTTTATTCGGGCTGATGTGCATCTATTTTCTTATTCTTCATTTTAAAAAAGGTTCTGCCAAATATGCGCTGGCCAGCGCCATGTCTCTGGGGATGTCGTTTTTATTTTTACAAAAAGCCGTATTCTTGATCATACCCATTTTCATAGTTCAGGTCTTTAGAATTTATAAAGGAAAAATCGAAATTCAACAAATCGTTTTATACTGGTTTTCCTTTACGATCATTTTGCTGCCCTACGCAATCTATCTTTTTTACAAGGGATGGATTAAAGATTATGTTTTCTTGAATTGGACCATCAATATAAAACAAACAGAGACGTTTTCACTTTTTAATGAATTGACCCACTCGTTCCTTCTTAATCCTTTCACCTGGGTGTTCTTTGTGATTGGGTTATTCTTTTTGCGCAAATACCTCGTTCGAGAGATTGGTGTGCTCTCACTGGCTTTGCTAGCATCTGTTTTTGTGGTAAGAGTGCCCTACCAGCAATATTATATGATGTTTTTACCGCTCATGACGATCATCGCTGCCAATGGATTCGTCAACATCATAACATCAAAAAAAACCGCTCTCTACATTCTGATAGTTGCCATTTCCCTGCCCATGTTTACTTATGTCAGAAAACTTGTCATACGCAGAAACACCGAGCAGATAGAAAAGATTCAATATGTTCTATCAAACACAACTAAGGTAGATCACGTGTATGACGGGAAAAATATTTTTAACGTTTTCAGAAAAGACCTGGATTTTTTCTGGTATAGTGTTGATCCAAATGGTGGGGGATTAACGACTTATCAAGTGCTATCTCATTATGAGTACAATATTTACGAACTCATCGATAAATTCAAACCAAAAATTATCTCAAATTATCATATAGAGGACCTAAATCATGAAGTAATCATCAACCATTATCACAATGTGCCCGGGTTCGATGATCTTTTGATTCGGACAGATTAAACCGTTAAATCTGAGCGGTAAAGGTAAGAAAGCAAAATGAGATGGAGATTGTGTGTACTGTTTTGGGCCTCTGTGGTTCTTGCCGGATCACTTGTTGCCGGTCTGCATGGCAGGCATCTGCAAAATACGATTGAGCTTCGCCCGGACAGTTTGAAATATCACTTCCTGGCAGCCAATCTCTTGCTCGGCAAAGGCTATGTCGATCATCCTGTGATGGCCATATCGCTCTATGGTGAACCGACAGAAAAATATTACTCCGCTTTAACCCCGCAACCAGAAAAAAAAGGCACTTTCGCCAGGACCCCGATATATCCTCTTTTTCTGGCTTTGATCTATTGGATTCATGGAATCGATCCGGATGTGGTTCAATATTATCAGTTAGGCCTGGAATTCATTTTAGGAGGGGCCATGGTATGGATTGCAACCCTTATCCTGGGCGATGCCGGTTTACTGGCCGGCGTTGTCGCAGCGTATCTGTATGGCATGAATCAGGACCTGGCATATCCTGCCGGCCGGCTTCTGACCGAATGTCTGGCTTCATTCTGGATCGTTGTGATTGCACTGCTATGCCCTTATATAAAGACTAACCGGCCATTTTTTGAATCCCTTGCCGGTGCCGCAATGGGCCTGGCGACGCTTACCAGACCGGCGTTGGTGTTCCTGGCGCCTGCGTATATGCTTTTCTTCATCCCTTGGAAAAAAAGTCTGATCGGCACAGAATTCAGGAGGCTGGCCTGGTTTTTTCTGTCGTTTCTTTTTATCGTCGCTTGCTGGTCTTTATATGCAAGTATTTCCAGCGGGAGATTCATTCTGCTCTCCACCATGGGGCAGGCGCCGATTTATGTCGGCATCGATCCGGTGCGTGTGGCCATTCATGAAGGATTACCGGTTCCTGCAATTGATAAGGAATCGCTGGGAAAGTTCTGGTGTTGCGTTTTCACCGGCCATTTCGATGGAAATGGCCGGGAAATCATCCATAATATTCCTTTTCGTCTATCCGAAGTATTCAAGATCATGGTAATCAAAGTCCGGAATGGTTTTGACTGGATGCCAAGGGGGCTGGCAATGACGATTTTCCTGGGCGCTGCGTTTTTTTTCCAGACAATGGTAATAAAATCATCGACAGGACCCGCCCCAGGGTCACTTCCCGACACCACCTTACATAAACTTGCCTGCGGTGCCGTCACCCTCGTTCTTGCGCTATGGATTCTGGGTCATAGCCATCCAGTGTTTCTGTCCTTGTTCCTTTTATCCTGCATGGCTATAGCCGGGTTCGGCAGGCCGATTCATATAGTTTCCGGCAGGGCGCTGTCACTTCCTGTGGGCGTTCGCGGCTATATGAGTTTCTTTCTTGTAGGATATTTACTTACGATTCTTACCACACTTTCTATTCCCCGGTTTATTTATCCATTTATGCCCATATTTTATATCTATGCTTCATCTTCCATTGTCTTGCTGGGACTGGCACTTCGGAACATGGTCACGATATGGAAAAAACAGCAGTCATTATCGGCGCCGGCCCGGCCGGATTAACAGTTGCATTTGAGCTGTTAACCCGATCGGACATCAGACCCGTCATTTATGAGATGGACGATCGGGTCGGCGGTATATCGCGTACGATCCAATATAAAGGCAACAGAATAGACATCGGCCCTCACCGGTTTTTTTCAAAATCGGACAGGGTGATGAATTTCTGGTTGAATACACTTCCTATTCAGGGCGCTCTGGCAAAAGACGATAAGCTTCTTAACCGTTCTATCCCCTTGTCGACCGCTCCCCTGGCCCCGGATCCTGAGAAGGAAGACAGGGTATTGCTGTATAAGAACCGAATCACCCGGATCTTTTTCCAGCAGAAATTCTTTGATTACCCCATCACGCTCAGCGTCGGCACTTTAAAAAATCTTGGCTTGCGGCGTATTTTAAAGATCGGCATAAGTTACACATTTATTAAGCTGCGGCCGCGAAAAATGGAGAAGTCTCTGGAAGATTTCTTCATAAACAGATTCGGCCAGGAACTATACGAAACCTTCTTCAGAGATTACACCCAGAAGGTGTGGGGCGTTTCATGTGATCAAATTCCTGCCGATTGGGGGGCGCAACGTGTTAAGGGCATTTCCATCCTGAGTGCTCTCACTCATGCTGTGAAAATGATGCTGCGGCAGAAAAATTCGATTTCCCGGAAAAAGACGGAGACCAGTCTCATTGAAAGTTTTCTCTATCCGAAATTCGGCGCCGGCCAGATGTATGAAGAAGTGGCTGAAAAAGTGATCGAGATGGGCGGGGTCATTCATTGTAACCACAGGGTTGTCGGGATACAGACGCATGGTAAAAAGATTGTCGGCGTCCGCGTCATTAACGACAGAACAAAGAAAGTGGAAATCGTTGCGGGAGATTATTTCTTTTCCACCATGCCGGTTAAAGACCTCATAAATGGCTTTGATCAGGGTGTCGCCGAAGAGGTGAAAACCCTGGCCAATGGGCTTGTTTACAGGGATTATATCCTCGTGGGGTTACTTTTGCAAAAGATGAAATTAAAAAACAAGACAAAGAATAAAACCCTTAATAATTTAATCCCGGATAACTGGATTTATGTACAAGAACCTGGGGTGCAAATGGGCCGTCTTGATATCGTCAATAATTTCAGCCTTTACATGTTGAAAGATCAGCACCTCATCTGGTTGGGCGCCGAATATTTCTGCAACGAAGGCGACCTGCTCTGGATTCAATCAGACCGGGAAATGGCAGATTTTGCGATCCAAGAACTTAAGAGCATGAACATGATAAACAGAAAGGACGTCGTCGATTATATGGTGGTAAGGATGCCGAAAACCTATCCTGCCTATTTCGGGACATATGATAGATTCGATGTCCTGAAAACATTTGTCAATGAATATGAAAATCTCTTCCTCGTAGGCCGCAACGGGATGCATAAATATAACAATATGGATCACTCCATCTTAACGGCCATGACAGCCGTAGACAATATAATCGCCGGCAAAAAAGACAAGGAAAACATCTGGGAAATCAATACGGAAGAAGATTACCATGAAGAAAAATAATATTGTAATAAGGGAAAATATCAATAATCATGGGCGAAAAAATAGATGCGGTTCGTTTAAAGAGATCGGACCTCGATTCGGCAACTTACCGGCAACTGATCCAGTCTCTTTTTGTTAAAGGGCAAGTTGATCATCGTATCCGTTATGCCAGATGGCTGTTTGAGGAAAATTGCGCATTAAAAAATGATGAGCAGTTGCCGATATATTTATGTAGCATCGATTCGAATGCCGTCGGCCAACTTGCAATTATTCCCGTAGAAATCAGTCTGGCCGGCCGCCCGATTCGTGGAGGCTGGTGTGTCGATTTTTATGTGAACCCTCATTTTCAACGTCGAGGAATCGGCATCAAGCTTCTCAACGCAGCCTATCAGGATTTTCCGGTATTAATGACACTCGGACAGACCGATTCTTCCTTTGACCTGTTTGTTTCAAAATTCGGCTGGCATCATGAGGATTACCGGTTGACCTCCTATAAATCCTTCTTGCGCACCCATCTTCTGGTAAAATATCTATTTAAAAAAATGGGTCTCTTAAAAACAAAGGAAGAACCAAGGTCTTTGCCCCAGAAAAAATATGAACCGCCAGGCGGAGTGCTTTTCAGATCTATGGATTCTTTTGAGAATATAACAGATCCATTAAACTGCCAGGATGAAAAAGACCCAAAAGCGGCAATGGTTCTTCGAACGCCGGCCTTTCTCGAATGGCGATATATCCGGCATCCCTTTATTAAATATAATCTGAATCATATAAGGCCGACCCGCTGCTGTGATATTTACGTTGTCTGGCGGATGGTTCATGATGATTTCTGGCGGCGGGCTGCATTGGTCGATATTCTGTATGAAAACGGCACACCCGTAACAGCCATGAAAATTGCTTTAAAGGCCTTAATGCAATGCGCCTCCTTTTATGGGGCGCAAATTTTTGAATGCCAGACGACGGATCAACTGGTGTTAAAAGCACTTCCCGATAGTTTGCTGTCTGTAAAAAAACCGGCGGCGCGCTTTTTATATGGCATGCAAAACATGGCTGAGTGCCCCTTAATTCCCATCAGTCAATGGAAGCTGTACGCCGGCGACTGTGATTTAGAAACATTGGATTTTGAAAAATCCACATGAGAACCACTACTAAAAGTGCGCTGCGCCGCTTTGTTTATTCCAGTGGAATAAACCGGTTGACCCGTCTCATGCAGGCAAATTATCCGCGCATTATCATGTTTCATAAAATTTCCTCCCCCGGGGATGAAAATAATACATCCTCATGCATGACGACCGATGAGTTCAGCTTAATATTAAATCATATCAGAAAATATTATTCAGCCATGAAGATCCGTGATTTAATAACATCAAAGAAGTGTCATGGCGTTTTCCCCAAAAACGCGGTGGCCATAACTTTTGATGATGGTTTCAAAAGCTTTTATGATTTGGCCTGGCCGCTGTTGCGTGCCTATGATATCCCGGCATCGATTTTTGTCGTGCCGGATCTGGTCGAAAAAAATTTGTGGCTCTGGCCCGACCGTTTTTCGCACCTATACCACAAAGGGTTTAAAACTTTTGATAATAAAGGTGAATTGCATCTTTTAGAAGAGCTGAAAAAAAAGTCAACGGATGAAAGAGAAGAATATCTCGCAAAGATCTCAAAAGCCTCCGCCCTATCGACATCTCAAGAGCTACCCGAAACTTACAAGTTAATGAGCTGGGATATGCTGAGGGAACTAGCCGGATCCAATTTAATTGAAATCGGTTCCCACACGCTGACACATCCCATTCTCGCAAATGAAAATTCCGCAATATCCTGGAATGAGATCCATA
>JAUYIZ010000252.1 GCA_030688615.1 Desulfobacterales bacterium
TTGATGGTCTCTTCAATGAACAGGGCGAAACCCCTGCGCACCTCATTTTCCTCCCCGGCCGCTATGGCGCGTTTCATCAGATCGAGGGCCTCCGGATAATCGCCCAGATGGTAGGCAATATGCGATGCCGTTTCCAGAAGATCCGCATCCTGCGGGAATTTTTCAATGGCATCCAACACTTCGGGCCATACCGCTTCCACCTGCCAGCTTTCCAGTTTCTCCTTCAGCAGCTGAAGGGTTTCCGGCAGTGTGGCCGCAACAACCTCCGGCGCCCAAAAACCTGACTGCAACACACACCATACTGTAAACAACCCGGCAAGCTTTTTCATTCCGTCAACCCTTTGAAATATCGTTTCACTTCCTTCTGGTAGCGGGAAGGCACTTCTTCTTTGAGGGCTTCCATCACTTTTTCCCGAAAGATCCGGGGCGCCTGGTAGGCATCCGGGGCGGGTGGGTCGAATTCTTCCTTTTCAAAGCCCGTATAGCCCTGTTCCCGCCGCCGATTCACTTCAGGCTGCGAAAGGGTCGGCATGGAACCCCACGGGCCGTGATACCAGCCTCCCCTGGGATCATAAGCCATGGGATTTCCCCAGCGGTTGGCCTGCATCTGCTGAGCCATCTGTTGAGCCATCTGCTGCATGCCCTGTTGGGATTGGGACAGGTACCGGATGGCTTCCTCTTCCGGGGGGATGGCCCCGTCGGCATCTTTCGAATTCAATTTCCCGGATGCGCGACCCATGGAACCCGCCGCATTCTTGATGTCGTTGATGATTTTCGTGTCCATGCCCGGGAAAAGCTGGGACAGCATGTCCAGGGTTTCCCCCAGGTCCTTGGTCTTGCCCTGGAGCTGGTCCTGACGCGTGAACAAGTCGGATATCGCCTTGCCGTTGTCTTGCGTCATGACCTCGTGCGCAGAGGGGGTCAGAAAATCCATGATTTGCTTCATTTCATCGGCAAGTCCCCGGGCCTGCGGGTTTTCGGCAAGTTCCTCCCCCAGACGGTCCACAAGCTGTGCCAGCCGGTCGATCCGCTCCTCTTCAAAAAAACGTTCCATTTCAGACAGCGCCTCCTCGGCCTCGGAAGAAAGGCGGCGGCGAAGCTGTGAAAGTATTTCCTTCAAGCGCGGCATCTTCCGGTCCAGCCGCTCCCGGGTCTCAGTCTCGGCCAGATCCGCCAGTTTCTCCTGAACGGCGCCCGTGCCGGCAAGGACCCCCTGCTGCTCTTTGAGTATGTCATCCAACACGCTGGATTGACGGTTCATTTCCGACTGCAGGCGGTTGAAGGAACCCATGCGGGCCTGGGAACCGGCCCTGGCCATGGCAGCCATCATCTCGGAAAGGTTCTGGAGCATCCTCCGGGCGGCTTCAAGGGCCCCTTTCAGGTCGCCTGCCATGAGTTTTTGTCTGATCGTGTCAAAGTCCTGGAACATATCCTGCAGGTTGAGTCCTTCCAGTTCAGGACTGTTCATGAATTCGTCCGGAAGCTGGAAGGCCATCTGGCTCAGAGCTTCCATGACTTGTGCGGCCAGTTCTTTTAATTTATCCAGTTCTTTGAGCATGTTCTGCAGCGCTTCGGGGGTGAGGGGCCCCTGGTGCTCGGCCAGGGCATCAATCATTCGTTTCTGTCGATTTTTGATTTCGCGGGACACGGTCTCAACCTCGCGCATCCTGGCTTTTTTGAATAGGTCCTCGGCCAGCAGGGCCAGCCGCTCCATCTCCTGGGTGATCTTCTCCCTGGGCAGGTTCCCTATTTCACGGTACAGTGTGTCCAGATTCCGGCGCAAGGATTCCAGATCGTACCGCTCCATCTTTTCTTTTTCCATCCGTTCCAGATATTGATCCACCTTTTCCATTATTCCGGCAATATCATCGGACCGGGCTTTTTGGTCTTTCAAGTCTTCCAGCTGATCCGCCAGCAGGCCCAGCAGGGCTTCTGAGATCTGTGCGGCGCGTTCGGCCTCCCGCGTGCTCTGTTGCTTTTCATCTTTCAGTTGAAGGTTGAACCTCTTGGAGTAACCGGCTTTCGGGCCCGAGACGGTATCATTGTCCAGCGCCTCAATGCGGTACACCACACGGTCACCGGGTGTCAGCGCGAGGGTCGACAAATCCCAGTTGAAGCGTTCCGCCTCGGCCGACCCGGGGCCCTGGATATACTTGAGGGGAACCGACCGCTGCAGGCCCCCCACCTGATAGATCAACCGGACCGCCGTCACCCCGAAATCATCCCTTGCGGTATAGCTGATGGGAAGCACTTCACTTCCGGAAACCATTGAATCATTGGCAGGGCTGATGATTTCCACTTCGGGATACTTGTCCGGGGTCAGATGAATGTTATACTTTACAGGATTGGTATTCTCGAACCCGAACTCATCTTTGACCGATAAGGAATAGGTGCCCGGGTAAAAAACAGGGAAGCTGCCTGCCAGCTGTTCTCCCGTGACATTCAGGATGAGCTGGTTCTTCAGGCCCAGAACGATCTTGCCTTCCTTGACTTTCTTGGTCGCCCGGGCTTTTAATCCGACTACCGTTCCCTTGAGCGCTTCAACATGCCCTCCTTCCAGCACTTGCCCGGCAAGGCCCGTGTAGGCGGGGGGGCTCAAGGTGAGCATGATGTTTGCGATATCGGGGGCATCCACGACATTGACATGATAATCATGGGAAGCGCTCCGGTCACTGAATACCTGGGCCCGGAAAGAAGCCTGCACCGAAGGGATAAGATGACTGAACCCTGCCTTTCCTTCCGGTTTCATCTCCAGGAGGATCGGCCGGCCTTTTTCCGGCAAAAGCCTGAGGGAAATTCGATCCGGAACGTATCCGGTTGCCCTGGCCTGAATCATGAGGGGTGTTCCCCGCAACACGGTCGGGGGCAGGGGCGTCACCGAAATGAAGGTCTGTCTTTCCGGCAGCGCGGCCAAAGGATTTAACATGACCGCCAGGGCGCGGCCGGGGAACCGGGGTTCCAGCGAGAGGACCGCCAGGAAAGCGACGCACAGGGGAATAAGAAGCTGCAGATGGGACAGCGCCTTGCGGAAGGGAACCGCCTGTTTGGGGTCGATTTTCAATGCTTTATCCACCGTCTTCTGCACCTGGGCGGTGACGAGCCCCTTTGAGATCCGGCGGGATTCGGGGCTCCTGGAGATTTCATGAAAAAGGAGAAAAGAGTTGGTTACATCATCTTTGAGCCAGGGAAATTTTTTTTCCAATCCCCGGGCAACCTGTTGCAGGGACAATTTGGAAACAATCCGTAAGAGACCTCCGGAAAAGATCAATATCAGAGATATCCAGACCAGCAGGCAATAGGCAAAGGGAAGATAGGGCAGAGCATCCTTGGCTTCCTCCACGAAAAAGCTTCCCAGGAGAATGATGAGAAAAACCGAGGCCAGTCTCAGAAGAAATTCAAGGGTGCTTAAGACCTTTACACGCAAAGCGACGTTCTTGAGAATTCTTTCCAGGCGGCTGTAAAAACTGAGCAGGTCAACGCTGGGTGTCATTTACAAGAATTCCTTCCTTAGAGGCGGATGGATAAGAATCAAATTTTTGTGTGTGAAAAAGGGAGCCACCGCTGAAGGGGGCAGCGGGGGAATATCCGCCGGGATTAGAAAAAATTAAATTATTCTTAAATTTTTTCCCGCGTATTATAATCATGGATGCCGGGGATTGTCAACATGGATTTTTTTATGAAATTCAGGCGGGATGGCGGGCGGGAAGAAAAGCAACCCCGCTAAAGGTGACCTGACAACCCTGCTTTTTTGTGGTATGCTCCGGATCTTATGAAAAATAAACAAAATACTTTCGCGGCCTTGAAAATACCTGAATATCAGATCTATTTCGGGGCCCTTCTGATGCAGATGGCCGCCATGAATATTCAAATGGTGGCCAGATCATGGTTCATGTATGAACTTACGGGAAGTGCCGCCATGCTGGGAACCGTCGGTCTTGCCAGCGCGCTTCCCATGTTGACCGTTTCCCTGTTCGGCGGGGTCCTGGCGGATCGTATCAGAAAAAGGGGAATTCTCATTGCAGGCCAGTTGGCTTCCGCTGTCATTTCTCTGGGAATCGCCGTTGCCATAACCCTGGGAACCATTTCCTGGGTGCATCTTTTCATTGCCGCTTTTCTCCAGGGTCTGGTGATGTCCTTGATGATGCCGGCCAAGCAAGCGCTCATCTATGAACTGGTGGGCCAGGAGACGCTGATGAACGCCATAGCGCTCGATGCGGCGGCCATGAATTTTTTGCGCCTCACCGCACCGGCCTTTGCCGGATTTTTCATCGCCATCTGGAGCATTACCGCCGTTTATTATATCATGACCGGGCTGTATTTAATCGGCTTTGCGTTTGCTGTTCGATTGCCGCAGACGGAAACCGTCCGACCCCGGGAGAGCAGGACGGTCCGGGAGCTCAAGGAGGGGCTTCGCTACACGCGGCACAACGCGCCCGTGCTGGCCATTTTAATCCTTACCCTCCTGGCGACCATCCTTTCCATGCCTTATATATTTCTGCTGCCGATTTTCACCAGGGATATTTTTTTGGTGGATGTAGCCATTTTCGGCAGGCTTGCGTCCGTGCCGCTGATCGGACCGCTGTTTCTGGCCCTGGGAAAATCCAGCGCCCGCCAGGGACTGTTGATCAGTATCTCCGGTTTTGGCGCATTGACCGGTTCTTTGGTCATTGCGTCCATGACCGGCAGGAAACGCGGCATCGTCTTTCTTCTCAGCATTCTTTTGTCCTCCATGGCGCTGATTTGCTTCAGCGCCTCCGGCTCCTACCTGATTGCCCTGATCATGTTTTTCCCCCTGGGACTCGGAGAGTCTGGAATGATGGCCCTGGGCAACACGCTGATTCAGTCCAACACGGATGCTGCCCATCGGGGCCGGGTCATGAGCATATATATGACAAACTGGGGCATCACCATGGTCGGGGTCTTCCTGGTGAGCATTCTGGCCGATTTCATAGGGGTCCAGCTGGCGGTCGGCGGGGCAGCCGGGTTTCTGGCTGCAATCGTCGTTTACTACCTGATCTTTAGCCCCCGAGTCCGGCAGCTGGATTAACGCATTATGATTGCCCAACCATGATAAATCTGTTATAGGAACAAATCGTGTGGCAGTCAAGGTCCGGTAAAAGCCAAAATTGATGGCTCCGTAAAAAGTCTCCCGCCTTTGGCGGGACGTTGCGCTTCATGTCGTTGTCGCTGCGGCGTACGCTAAGTACGCCTCGCGACACAACATTCGCGCGCCTTGAATTTAGAGCTTTTTACGAAGCAATCCCAACTTTGAATTTTTACGAGACCATCAAAATTGATTAACGATATCAAGAGGAGGCGAGAAGATGAAAATATTAGCCATCGTGAGCAGCCCTCATCCTGGAGGCAACAGCAGCGACCTGGTGGACATTGCGCTGGAAGAGGCCAAAAAGCATGGTGTGGAAGTGGAAAAGGAGATCCTCATCGAAAAACAGATCGGCTGGTGCCTGGGGCACGAGGAATGTGGCTCTCAGCCCGGTTGCCTGCATGCGCCGGACGATGGAACAGAGCTTGCGGAAAGGCTGTTCTCCGCGGACGGTATCCTTTTGTCGAGCCCGGTGCATATGAGAAGTATTTCTGCCATAATGAAAAATTTCATGACCCGGACCCGGTTTAAGGGAATCGATAACTCGTTGTGTGCCAGGAGCGTGGGCCTGGTCGCGGTCGCATCAAACAGCGGCATCGAAGAGACCCTTGACGACCTGGAAAATTATGTGACGCGCCGCAGTTCTATTTCGCCTGAAAAGATCCTCAAGGTCGGCGGCAGGGCCAAAAAACCCGGTGATGCCAAGGCGAACCCTGAACTGGTCCAAAAGGCGCGGCAGTTAGGTCGCAAGATGGCCGAGGAACTGAAGCGGCCGTCATGAAAGGGTTGAACATCAAAGCGATCCTTTTCGCATCTGTTTTTATTGCGCTCTTGCTGGCCGGATGCGCCCAGGAGCAGCCGCCGGGATTGGAAAGCGCTGAGGTTCACAACAGTCGGGGGATCGCCCACGGACAAAACGAGCAGTTTGAGCAGGCCATCTCTGATTTTAACAGTGCCATCGCCTTGAACCCGAAGTATGCCGAGGCCTACATCAATCGTGGGGTTGCCTACGGGCGCCAAGGCCGGCACGACCGTGCCATCTCCGATTATAACCAGGCCGTGGCGTTAAACCCGGAGGCGGCCGATACCTACCTCAATCGGGGAAATGCCTACTACAGCCAGGGCCGGCATGACCGGGCCGTCTCTGATTATAGCCAGGCCGTTGCATTAAACCCGGGGTCTGCCGATGCCTACATCCATCGGGGAAACGCCTACTACAGCCAGGGCCGGCCTGAGCGTGCCATCCTTGATTATAACAGGGCCATTAAGCTAAGCCCCAAGTATGCCGATGCCTACATCAATCGGGGGGCCGCCTATGCCAAAAACGGCCGACATGACCTGGCCGTCTCGGATTATAACCGGGCCATTGAGTTAGCTCCCAATGATGCCAAGGCCTACAGCAATCGGGCAGACGCCTACTACAGCCAGGGCCGGCATGACCTGGCCGTCTCTGATTATAACAAGGCCGTCGAGTTAAACCCGGGGTCTGCCGATGCCTACAGCAGTCGGGCAGACGCCCACTACAGCCAGGGAGGCTATGATCTGGCCGTCTCTGACTATACCCGGGCTGTTGAGTTAAGGCCGGGGTATGCCGATGCTTACATCAATCGGGGCAATGCCTATTACAGACAGGGCCGTTATGACCTGGCCGTCTCTGATTACACCCGGGCCGTCGGGTTGGACCCGGGCTATGCCGCCGCCTACGTCAATCGGGGGGCCGCCTATGCCAAAAAAGGCCAATATGACCTGGCCATTTCTGATTATGCCAGGGCCCTGGAGGTTAACCCCGTGTCTGCCGATGCCTACCTCAACCGGGCAATTGCCTATTACAGCCAGGGCCGGCTCGAGCGTGCCATCTCTGATTACAACCAGGCCGTCAAGTTAAACCCGAAGTATGCCGATGCCACCTCCGACCGGGGGGGCCTTACCAAAACACAACTCTACCTGCGGACCGGTCCAAGCCGGTCCGATCCGGCTGTTTCGCTGCTCGAGACAGGCACGGTCCTGAAAATTCTGGAACAGAAAAATTCATGGTTCAGGGTGCAGGCAGTCAACCTGAGCGGCTGGGTGGCGGCCGAGTATGTCCGTTTTATCAATCCTGAAAAGATACGTTTTCCCGAGTACGCGCCGCAGCCGGTCAGAACTGAAGCCCAGATGCCCGGGGCTGTTACAGCGGGCGCATACGGGCCGGGGGACGCGCTGGAAAAATCGATGCAGGTCGTCGCCCAACTGCAGGACCGGCTGGAAGCCCTTCAAAACATCCGGCAGCATGAAAACGGTCCTGCCGGGACAGGCACATCCATGGCGGGGCAACGGCCGGCATCCGCCCCGCTGGAAAAGGATCGCAAAGCCCCTGAAAAAGAGCTTGCCGAACTTCATGACCAGGCGCTCACGCTGTCCGTCATTCTGAAAACAGTACGGAGCAACCGGGACAGCCTGCAGTTGGAAACAGCGAAACTGGCGCAGGAACTGACGACCCTGCAGGGGACTGCCGACCAGCTGGCGGCGGCCAGGAAAAAGCTTGAGGCCGAGCTGGTTTCTGCCGGGACGCGTTTTGAAGATCTGCAGGAAAGCCGGCGCCGGGAAACCGCCGCGGCGGCC
>JAUYIZ010000261.1 GCA_030688615.1 Desulfobacterales bacterium
CCTCTGGGCCAGGTCAGGGAAAGATGGCTCTGCCATGGCCTTTTGGGGCTGAAATTACAAAATCCAAGCACCAAATTACAAAAAAACCTCTAATTACAATAATAAATGACCCAAACCTACCAGGACGAGACATCGTTTGGATTTTCGAATTTTGGGCATGGGTGTTGTTTGGTATTTGTAATTTGATATTTGTAATTTCAATCATACAATGAACTTCCAACAAAGCAAATCCCCTCTGGGGATAACTAAAGCCGGGCCCTCTGGACCCGGATCTTTACTATTGCGTGAACCCTTAAATCCGTTTATACAATTTGTTCCATTACCGTGCAGATGGATGGATGTCAATAGGTTCGCCTGAAAAAAATGTTTCAGGCCCGACAGGCCGTTGGCAGTCCCCGGGGATATTTTATCCGAAAGGTTAATGTTGCTGTTAATTTTTTCTTGACAGAAACGAGGTCTTTTGTTAGGTTTTTTGTTCAAACAACCGGTTGGTTGGTATCATCGGCCTGTGGAGTGATGGCAGAAGAACTTTGGACACAAAATAGAAAATTACGCGGGAGACATGTCATGAACACTAAGGAAAAATTAATTGAGATATTCGGCGCGGATCGCGTTGATGACTCCGCTGAAACCTTAAACGCCTACAGCACGGATTTCAGCCTGACCCCACCGGGAACTGCCGCATGCGTGGTCTTTCCGGAAACGAGCCTGGAAATCCAGGCCCTGGTCATTTTTGCCAATGAACAGCACGTCCCCATTATCCCTTGCAGCTCAAGGGTTCATTTCCGGGGGACGACCATACCCAGGCAGGGCGGCGTGGTGCTGGATTTACAGCGGATGAATAAAATACTATCCTACAACGAGCGAAACCGGTATGTGCAGGTTCAGCCCGGTGTCACCTGGGGCCAGGTGCAGGCCGAACTGGAGGGCAGGGGCGCCATGGTGGCCTCGACGCTTCTGCCGCACCCGGATCAGTCCGTGGTCACCACCTTTCTGGAAAGAGAGCCGCTGGTGATTTCTCTTTTTGAATACAACGAACCGCTGATGAGTATGGAGGTGGTCTGGCCGGACGGGAGCATTTTCAGGACCGGGTCGGCCAGTGCGCCCAACTTTCCAAAAACCTTTGTCGAGGGGACCAATCCCATGGGGCCGGGAACTCTTGATTTTTTCCGCCTGATTCAGGGCGCCCAGGGGACCATGGGCATCGTTACCTGGGCCATGTTGAAAACGGAATATTTTGCCCCCGAGAGCCGGCCGTTTTTTATGAAATTCGACCGGGTGGCGGATGCCATTGAGCCCTTGTATAACATTCAGCGGAAAAAAATCGGCTATGAATGTTTTTTAATCAACCGGCTGAATTTGGCCAGTATTCTTTCCGGGCACACCGGGGAAGATTTCAAGACCGTTGCCAACAAGCTGCCCGCATGGACCTTGATGGTGATACTCCGGAGCGCGCGCTACAGGCCCGAAGAAAAGTTCGCCTATGAACAGGACGCACTGATGGATATCGCCAAAGGGTTCCATGGAATGGAGGTTAACTCCTACCTGCCGGGCCTGCCCGCTTCCGGCAATCAACTGGCCCGGATGCTCAGAAAACCCTGGCAGGGGCGGACCTACTGGAAACATGCGCTGCAGGGTAACTGTCAGGAACTGTTCTTTATTACAAAGATGAGCAAGGTTGCCGGGTTTGTGGATACCATGTCGGCGGTGGCCGGGAAAAATGGTTTCCCCATCTCCAGGATAGGCTGTTATGTCCAACCCATAGACAACGGGCGCGCCTGTCATTGTGAATTTGATCTCTTTTACGACAAAGAAGACCCCGATCAAATCGAGACTGTAAAATCCTTAACCAAAGAAGCGGCCGAAACACTTTACGGTCAAGGCGCTTTTTTTACGAGGCCCTATGGTATGCTGTCCGATATGGTGTACAGCAAAACTGCCGATTATACGGCGGCCTTGAAGAAAGTTAAGCGCATGTTTGATCCGAATAACATTTTAGCCCCTGGTAATCTTTGTTTCTAAAAGAGGAGGGTATTTTTAAATGAACATCAATTACGATTTGGCAAGATATAAATATGACATGGAAAAATGCGTGGGTTGCAAAGGCTGTGTGTGGGTTGATCACATCTACATGCCCAGCGTGGAGTTCGGTATTAAATGCGCCAGCAATATCTATAATCCTTTTGACGCCTATGCGTATGTGGGCCGTAGTAAAATCGGCCTGGCGGTGCTGGCAGGGCGGCTGGATTATTCGGACAAGCTGCTGGACGTGATTTATAAATGCAATCTTTGCGGCGCCTGCGATGCGGGATGCAAAAGAAACCTGGACCTTGAACTGCTTTCCGTGCTGGAATCGCTGCGGGCAAAATGTGTTGCAGACGGAAAGGGCCCGCTTCCTGCCCATAAAGCTGTCGCGGACCATATTGAAGCTTCCGGCAACCGTTTTGGCGCACCCCGCAAAAACCGTCTGCAGTGGTTGTCTCCGGCGGCGGTGAGCCAGGGGGCTGATCTGATCTACTTTCCCGGGTGCGCGGCCAGTTACCTGGATAATTCCATTGCCCGCGCCACCGTTGAGATTCTCAAACGAAGCGGGCAGGCGTTTGCCACCCTGGCCGACCAGGACTACTGCTGCGCGCGCCCTTTGCTGGACGCGGGGCTGATCGATGCGGCCAAAAAGGTGGCCGAGTCAAATATCCGGGCATTTGCCGCGACCGGCGCCAAAACAATTTTGACCAGTTGCGCCGAATGCTATAAAACCTGGAAAGTTGATTATCCCAAGCTGCTTTCCAAATCAACACAGGATATGCCATACACGGCCATGCATCTGTCCGAGTTCGTGGATGATCAATTGGAAAAAGGGAAACTTCGTTTTACCCGGCAAGTGCCTCTAAGGGCTACCTGGCACGATCCGTGCAATCTGGGCCGGCTCAGTGAGCCCTGGAATCACTGGGAAGGAAACCGGGGCAAATTCGGACTCCTCGACAAACCCAAGGAATATCGCCGGGGCACCCATGGCGTATACAAGGCCCCCCGAAATATTTTGAGTCAGATTCCGGGGATGGAGTTGGTGGAGATGCCGCGCATCCGGGAAAATACCCTGTGCTGCGGTGCCGGCGGGGGCGTGCGGGAGGCTTTCAGGGATTATGCCCGAAAAATCGGGGAAAAGCGAATGACCGAGGCCGGATCCATTGCTGTTGAAGCCGTGGTTTCCGGCTGTCCCTATTGCAAGGAAAATTTCAACAATGTCCGGAGTCCGTCGGAAAAGGGCATCAAGGTTTATGACCTGTCTGAGATTGTTTTAATGAGTTTGGCAGATTAGAATAACCCTCCCCGGCCGGAAACCGGGTCAGAGGGGGTGTTTTGCAAAGGTCTAAAAAAGATTGGAGGACTCAAATGGCGATTCCTAAAGAAATACGTGACGCGTTAGCGTCCATCGTCGGGCCGGAATATATCAGCGACGATCCGGTTGTGGCTGAAGCCTACTGCGGGGGAAGAATGGGGCATGGCAAGGATCTGGCCATCGACCGCGAGATGAATAAGCTGCCGGCCTGTATTGTGATGCCCGCAAGCACCCGGCAGGTCCAGGCAATTGTCAAATTGGCCAACCGCTACAAAATTCCCTATGTGCCTGCGAGCACCTATTGGGTGACCCATTGTGCCGTCAAGAGAGATGACCAGATGATCATCGATCTTAAACGCATGACCCATATGGAAATCGACGAAAAGAACATGTATGCGGTGGTGGAGTCGGGGGTGATTTATTCCCAGCTGCAGGAGGCGGCGATGAAAAAAGGCCTGTACATCACCGTTCCCGGCGGCGGTGCCCAGGCGGCCGTGATTCCCAACCACCTGACCTGGGGGCTTTCCCCGTTAAATTACCGCAATGGCCTGCCCTGCCGGCGAATCCTGGGAACCGAATGGATACTGCCCGACGGGGATCTTCTGAAATTGGGCTCCCTGAGCATGGGAGAGGATCCGTTCTGGGGGGAAGGCCCCGGTCCGGACCTGCGGGGCATGCTGAGAGGATGGACCGGATGGTTCGGCGCCATGGGGATTGTCACCAAAATGGCGGTCAAGCTGCTGCCTTTTCAGCCGGAACCCCTCATAAAATCAGGCGTAAGTCCTCATACGACGCTCTTGTTGCCCACCAGCCGGATGAGGTGGTATAATTTCCGCATGAAAGATCGGGAGTCTCTGGTCAATGCCATGTACGAGATCGGTGAAGCCGAGATCGGCGCCGCCGCCACCAAGGTGCCAATATTCTGGCGTTATATCGCGCGGTCCAAATCCAAGGAGGATTTTTGGGAACAATGGGGAACGGCAGAGGCCAGAAAGGACGTGGAGACCGATCACATCTTGAGGGTCCTGCTGATCGGCTACACTTCGGCGGCGCATCTTGAGTATGAAGAGCGGGTGCTGATGGACATCGTGGTGGAAAAGTACGGCGGAGAGGCCGGAAGAACCCGTCAAAGCGACGAATCCTGGATCAAGAACGCGGATTCTGCCGGAATGTGGTGGATGACGGGCGGGTATGTGTCGGTGGAGGTGACCGTGGATACCATTGATTGTGCGGTAAAGGGCGGAGAGGCGCTGGCAGAGCTTAAAAAACAATACACGCCGCCCTTGATGGAAGATTATGGCGATCCGGGATGGTTTCAGGTGAGCGAATTGGGCCATAACGGCTATCTGGAATTTTTAACCTATTATGATCCGGATGATGAGAAGATTACCCGGACCGATGAATGGGTTTATGTCGCCGTTCCCAAGGAAGATATCCGGGTCGGGCTCTTTAACGGCTTTAAAATCTATGAAAGCCCCCTGGCGCTGACCGGCAAGGCCTATGGCCCGAATCTCATTAACTGGATGAACAAGGCCAAGGAAATCTTCGACCCGCACAATTTATCCAACCCGCCGGTGCCCGGCGATGTGGACGAGCTCATCGAAAAAGTGGACTGGTTGAAAAGAGACTGGTAGAATAAAAGCAGGGTCTGGTTCTAATATCGGCCAAAATGATCTGCCAGGTGTTGATTGGCGATTGGCGATTGACGATTGTTGATTGAAGGAATTCTATCGATTTTATTAAAAAAGAAAGAGCGAAGCGATTCCGCAAATCAACAATCAACAATATCCAATTCCGAAGTTGGACCCAAGCCCTAAAATCATTAATTTTTTTTATTTCAGGAGGTAAGCAATGTTGACTTTGACCAAAGCGTATATACCGTTCCGGGGATATTACAGCACACCCTTTGCCAGATGGCAGGGAACCCTGGCCAATGAAAATGCCATCAAACTGGCAGCTGCCACTTCCAAAAGATGGCTTGAGCACAATAATTGGACTGCCGGCATGTTTGATTACCTGATACTGGGCATGACCGTGGGGCAGCCCCAGTGGTTTTTCGGCGCCCCGTGGGCAGCCGCCCTCATGGGTAACGACCGGCTTCCGGGGGTGACCCTCAGCCAGGCCTGTACCACTTCGACAACCTGCCTTTATCAGGCCAGCGTCGGCATAGAAACCGGTTTTTTTAAGAACGTCTATTGTCTGATGGCGGACCGGACCTCCAACGGCCCCCATACGGTCTGGCCGAATCCGAACGGACCCGGCGGCGAGGTCTATTCGGAAAACTGGATGATGGATCATTTCGGTTTTGATCCTCATGCCAAAAATTCCATGATTCAAACGGCGGAAAACGTGGCACGGGAAGCAGGGATTACCCGCGAGCAGTGCGATGCGCTGGCATTGAGGCGGTATGAACAGTACACCGGGGCCCTGGCCGATGACCGGGCCTTTCAGAAGCGGTATATGTTCCCCGCGGAAGCGCAGGTATCCAAAAAAAAGACGATATTGCTGGAAGCAGACGAGGGGGTCACCGAAACCACCCCGGAAGGGCTGGCGCGGCTCAAACCGGTGCTGCCCGACGGGACGCATACGTTTGCGGCCCAGACTTTTCCCGCGGACGGCAATGTGGGCGTGATCGTGACCGGCAGAGAAAAGGCCAAAGAGTTGAGCGCGGACGCCAACATTGAAATCCAGGTGGTGTCCTACGGATATGCCCGGGCCAAAAAAGGCTTTATGGCCATGGCGGTCGTCCCGGCGGTACAAATGGCCATAAAGAACGCCGGCATAAACATCCAGGATGCCAAAGCCATTAAAACCCACAACCCTTTTGCCGCCAATGATCTTTATCTGGCCCAGCAGCTCAACATTGACGTCAACGCTTTTAACAATTACGGCTGTTCCCTCATATTCGGGCATCCACAGGGACCCACGGCCGGGCGTTTGATCATCGAGGGCATCGAAGAAGTGGTGATGCTCGGCGGCGGCTACATGGTGTGGGGGGGATGCGCGGCAGGGGATACGGCCGCGTCCATGGTGTTAAAAATCAACTGATCTAAAATCAAGGGGAGGGGGACCTATGAAAACCGGCCAAAAAGCTCCGGCGCCCAGGCAGCCGGCAGCCAAACGGATCACGCATGTGGCAGAGCTCTTGCCCAGAGCCCGGGAGCTGGTCAGCCGCAAGGCGGCAAACATGTATGAAGGCTTTGAAGTCAAAAAAGGCCAGAAGGTGCTGATCATCAATGAGCCATCGGCCGATCAGCTGGTGGTGGAAGCCTTTGCAACCGCCTCCCGTGAGAGGGGCGCCACGGTGGACATCATCGGGCTGCAGGGTTTTGGGCCCCTTAAGGATGCGGCGGAACTGCTGGACAACATGTTTTCCAACAACTGGTATCCGGACTGGGCCTGGGCGGCGGCCAACGAGGCGGACATCGTTTTGCTGACCGCTTTTTTAAAAAAACCCCATACGCCGATCCCGCCGCTGCCGGGCAATCCAAAAGTGGAAAATATTGAAATCACGTCGGATCTGATGCTTTCGGAATATCTGTCCTTTCCGGTTGAATTGCGGGATGCCATCGATGACGTGGCCTGGGAGAACATGGGCCATGCTTCGCAATTGAGGTGGACCGACCTGGAAGGCACGGACCTGACGATTCATTACAAGCCCCAAGACTGGAAAAAACTGATCGATCGTAACACCAAGGGAAAAGGCGCCCCTTATCCTCACGGCCACCTGATGTTTCCGGCCCCCGTTCAGGATATGAACGGTGTGTACGTGAGCAGCAGCATCACTTTCGGCGGGCCGGTTCCCCGCACAACCCTGAAGGTTGAAGGCGGCAGGGTGGTTGACGTGCAGGGGGGGGGCAAGTTTGGCGACCGTTTGCGGACCTCGTTTGAAAAGTACAAGGATCTTACGGGCAAATCCTGTCCCGGACCCGGGATAAACTGGATTACCACCATGGGGCTCTGCACCAATCCCAAGGCGGCCCGGTCTCCTTTTTTCGAGGAACTTTCAGGGTCCGCCCGGATTTTTGCCTGGACTTACGCGCATCGCCGTTCCGGGGTGCTCCATGCATCCATCGGGGAAGGAAAGGTCACGCCAAATTACAAGGTTATCCGGCATATGGACACCTTTTTCAACACCCTGGTGACGGAAAAAGGGACGATTGCTGAAAACGGCCGCTTGTGTGCCCTGGACGACCCCCGGGTGCGCGAAATGGCTGCCAGGTTTGGAGACCCGGACCAACTTTTGCAGGAATGCTGGATTCCGGCCGTGTCCGGCGTCAACGTCCCCTAACTTACAGGATATTTTGATCTCTCGCAGAGCACGCAAAGGACACAGAGCCTTCATCTGGATTGCTGAGAGGGCAATCCAGATGAAACTGCCATTACTGAACCAGAGGAAAACGGGGAAACGATGAAGCTTTCGCTCAGAGACTGGCTGGAAATGGCCGAGGCGGCCGATGCGCTCGTGCGTATTGACGGAGCGGACTGGGACCTGGAAATCGGTGCGCTATCGGCCATAAGTGTCAAGCGAAAAGACTGCCCGGCCCTGCTTTTTGATGCCATTAAAGGCTACGCTCCAGGCTACAGGGTCCTGACGTGTTCGACATCAAACCACCGCCTGTTGTCACGCACCTTCAACATCTCCGCCTGCACTTCGGATATGGATCTTGTAAAGATCTTCAAGGAAAAGATACCCCAGTGGGAAGCTGCCCTGAAAGAATTTCCCCCCAGGATCGTGGCAACAGGTCCGGTCCTTGAGAATGTTCTCTCCGGCATGGATGTTGACCTTCTCAAATTTCCGGCGCCCAAGTGGCATGAGCATGACAACGGGCGATATATCGGCACCGGGGATGCCGTCATCACCCGGGACCCGGATACCGGCGCCGTAAATATAGGCACCTATCGCATAAAGGTGCACGACAAAAAAACGGCCGCGCTTTTTATAACCCCCGGCAAACACGGAAGGCTTCACTACGAGAAGTATCATTCCAGGGCAGAGCGCTGCCCGGTGGCGATTTCCATCGGGCACCACCCGCTTTTGTTCCGAGTCGCAGGCATCCGAACCCCGGAAGGATGCGAGTACAATTATGTCGGCGCCGTGCAGGGGGAACCCGTCAGGGTGATCCAGGAAGAAATAACCGGTCTGCCCATTCCCGCCGACAGTGAGATCGTCATCGTCGGCTGGTGTCCTCCGGACAAGAAGATGCCCGAAGGCCCTTTCGGGGAATGGACCGGTTATTATGCCAGCCGGGAAGAACCCACGCCCATCGTGGAGGTCGAACGCATTTATCATCGCAACCGGCCGATTATCCTCGGCGCCCCGCCGAGCCGTCCGCCCCATGACGCAGCCTATTGCCGGACCATCATGGGCAGCGCGCTGCTGTATAACGAACTGCTGAAAAATGGCATTCCGGATATCCAGGGCGTCTGGCTGTCCGAGGCGGGCCTTGAGCTTTTGATTATCATCTCCTTAATACAAAGATACCCCGGCCATGCCCGGCAGGCGGCCTTGTTCGCAACCCAGAACCGGCTCAGCGCCAGCCTGGGAAGGTATGTCATCGTGGTGGACGAAGACATCGATCCGAGCAACATCCAGGAAGTCCTCTGGGCCGTCTGCACGCGCTCGGATCCGGAAAAGGATATCGATATCGTCAGAAGGCTGTGGGCAAGTTCTTTAGACCCCATAGCGCCCCGTTCCACCCGTGATTATTTCAGTTCAAGAGCCATTATCGATGCCTGCAAACCTTTTGAATGGAAGGACCAATTCCCCAGGGAAATTCAGGTCAGCCCCGAACTGTATCGGCGGGTAACGGATAAGTGGAAAGATGTGCTGAAACTGAACTGAGGCGCATTTCTCATGAAGAACATCAAAACTAAATTAATAACAAGCATTTGGGATTAAAATAATGCGGGCTAAAGCTCCGACCTCGACCCCGGGGGTTTTATGAATTTTTTTTCATTGACACACGAAAAAAACCCGGTATACTGAAACCTTGCCAAAGAATATCTTCGTATCAAACCAGTGTAAAAGCTAGCCGCAACATTTAGACTGCTCGTCCGACAATCATAACCATTTACTGCGAAAGGAGTGAAAAATGAAAAAATTTTCTGCACCGCTATCCGTATTGCTCATGGTATGGGTCGGGCTGGCCTTTATCTGCCAGCCGTTTGCAGCATCCAGCGCTTTTTCACAGTCCGCACCGGGTGGGGGATGGGAAACAGAATGGAACAAAACGGTGGATGCGGCCAAAAAAGAAGGCCAGGTCATGATATATTCCACCCCCAGCAGTGCTCTGCTAAGTATTTTAGCCAAAGCCTTTGTCCAGAAGTTCGGCATCAAGGTCGACTGGATAAACGGACGCGGTGAAGAATTAAGCAAAAGGATGCAAACCGAGAAATCTGCAGGTTTGAACCTGGTTGATGTGGTCATGTCCGGCGGTACCACAACCTTGACGGTAATGAAACCTCATGGCCTGTTGGGCAAGCTGGATGCGGCCTTGATACTGCCCGAGGTCATCGATCCCAAGAACTGGAAAAACGACAACTTTCCCTTCGTGGACCAGGATCATAATACCATGGCCATGGTTGGCACCTTACAACGCTATGTCATGTACAATACGCAACTGGTCCAACCGGATGAGTTCACTTCCTATAAGGACCTGCTCAATCCCAAGTGGAAAGGAAAGATCACCATCAACGATCCGACAGTCGCCGGCACCGGCAGCGCTTTTTTCACCATGCTGGCGCTGGATGTTTACGGCGTTGAAGAGACCCATGAGTTCATGCGCCAGTTTGTCAAGCAGGAGCCGGCATTTACCAGAAACAGAAGGCTCCAGGGTGAATGGATCGCAAAGGGCAAATACGCGGTAGGCGTTGCCGTCAATATGCAGACCGCCGTTGATTTTCTTAAAGTAGGTTCTCCCATTGCCTTTGCCCGCATCAAGGAAGGCGGCAAGGTAGGTTCCGGGGCGGGTGGCCTGTCGATTGCGGCCAACCCGGCCCATCCCAATGCCGCCAAAGTCTTTATCAACTGGATACTGAGTTCCGAGGGACACGCCCTCTTTACCAAAAATTACGGCAGTCCCGGCACCCGCAAGGATGCGCCCATGGAAGGCATTCCGGCGGAATTTAATCCGGAGCCGGGTGAAAAGTTCTACTTTGATGATGAAAAAGGCGTATTATACCGCGGTACCATGATAAAGGCTGCCAAGGAGATATTGGCCCCCCTGTTTAAATAGTGGTCATCCGCTAAGGGTTCACGTAAAAATTAACTCACAGTTTTAGGCGTTGAGGCGCCCGGATGGCAAGGCGCGAACACGCAGGAATATCTGGATATTCCGGGTTTTCGCAACGCAGCCAAACGGGATGCATGGGGGTATAAAATGTGAAGTTGTTTTTGCGTGAACCCTAACTGTCTGGAAGGCCCATCATGAACTTTTCGGGCAACCCATTCGGGCGCAGTGAGCGGCCCACGCCGGTGGGCAAATCCTGAACTGTTTTAGGCATTTGTGCCGAGTTTTCAGGATTTAGCGAGCGGCCCGAAAAGGGTCAAAAAGTTCATGCAGACAAGAGAAATGCAGTTATGCAAAGCTCTCAAACCCCGGTGCGGGCGAGCCGCTAAAATTACTTCGAGGGCGGAACAATCGGATATTCCAGTTCATATTCCCAAAAATCGATCGCCCCTAAATTCCATAGCGCCGATACGCAGTTTGCATCCACAAATCTCATGCAGGATTCAATGGCGGCCAGCCCGGCTGTCTTTCTCACCGCTTCCCCCAGCTTCCGCATGGCGGTCAGTTTGTCGATCAGCTCTTGCCGCAAAAGCTCTTCCATGATAGCACCTCACTGCCGGTTATCTTTTAACCTGTTCCGCCCGGGCTGCGGTGGTCAAATACTCTTTTGGCTTTGACTTCATATCGGGGAAGCGATTTGGGCGGGACGACTTCGACCCTGATCCCCACCCCGACCCGGTAACGCAGCTCGCCGGCAATTTTTGCCGCCAGTTCGTCATAGACGTTGCAGGAAATCCCGGGATCAGGTTCCACCTTTACGCTGACCGCACTGGCTCCTTTTTCCGTGGTGAAATGAATTTCCAGATGCTCGGTCAGTCCTTCCATCCGGCCGACAATACACTGAATGGCGGTGGGAAAAACGTTCGTCCCCTTGATCGTGACCATCTGGTCGGTCCGCCCTAGCACCCCGTCCTGCAGCCAGCCCCAGGTTCTGCCGCAGTCGCAGGGGCCCTGATGCCATTGCACCACGTCATGGGTGCGGTATTTAATCAGCGGCATGATATTGACAAAGTTGGTAATCACCCACTCTCCCCGGCCCCCTTCCGGTATGTTTTGACCTTCCGGATCCATTGCCATGCCATAGGCAAGGGCTTCGGTCAGATGAAGGCGGTCCTCGTGGGCAGGACAATGGAAGCAGTCGCACCCCCATACGTCCGACAGGCCGTACATGTCCAAGGCTTTGGCGCCCCATGCCTTCTCCACGGCCTCCCGGATCGAGCGCAGCACGTAACCGGACTCTCCGGCTGAGCTGACAAACCTTATGGACGTCCCGGCGGAATCGACCCCCATCTCCGCGGCGACTTCCGCGATTCGCGCGGCATAGGTCGGGGTTGCCATGAGCACCGTGGGTTTCATTTCCACGATCTGCTTCACACGCTGCTCCGTGCTTGCGCCCCCGGAGGCGATTATTTGCGCCCCCAGGTTGACCGCCCCGTGATAGGCAGACCAAAAAGCCATGAAGGTGCCGAAGGGAAACGCAAAATAAAAAATGTCCGCTGGACGGATCCCGTGCGCCCACCATTTGTAAACCCAGCCGTTATACGTCATGTCCCGGTATGACCCGATCTCCTTCAAGGGC
>JAUYIZ010000263.1 GCA_030688615.1 Desulfobacterales bacterium
TCATCCAGGACCGGATACCGGAAGCTTTTGGAAAAACTGACATAGACATGGGAATTTTTATAATAATTATAATTGATCCCGGCTGTAAACAGGTCTTGTTCCATGGTGACGCTATCCGGGGCGCTGGGGCGGAACCGGAACCTTGCCTGATCATGCCGGTACCCTCCGGAAATCGCCAGGGTGTCGGTAAGGTTCATTTCGTCATGCAGGTAATATCCGTCGGTTTTTTTCTCTAATTTGAAGCTGCCTACGGTCGAGCTTCCAAAATACAGGGACCGGTTGATGATATCTTCAGTCGTATCCGCTACATCAAACCCCAGAGTAAGGTGATTCTTGAACCCGAAAACCTTTTCGTTGAGGATGAGTTGGGGCGATGCCGACAGGGTATCAATCTCGGTATCTCCCTTAAAGTTTCCGCCGCTGAAGGTGCTAAAGGCGAAAGCGGTCCGGTTCCGGAAAGAAAGATCCATTTTCAGCATGCTGTCGGTTAAAAAAAATATTTCGAATCCTCCCTTGAAATAATGATCCTTTACATCGGCAAAGTCCTTGGGACTTAAGGAGTCGGTCCGGGAGATGCCGGCGGCAAAATCGCTGCGCTTGATAGCGCCGGGCAGCGAGGTGTCGTCCTGGTGATAACCGGTGCTGAAATTGAGATTGAGCCGGTCCCCGACAATATAACTTAAGGTGGCGCCGGCATCGCTCGCTTCGGTGCCGCTGTTGTCACGGTAGCCGTCCGAGTTCAAGTAACTGCCGGACAACGCGAATGACAGGCGGTCCTGGGAGCCGGACACGTATGCGCTGCTCTTCAGGGTGTTATAACTTCCGGCCTGCAGCGCAGCCCCGGTCTGAAATGTTTCCCCATGTTTGGTGATGATATTGATGACCCCGCCGGAGGCATTGTCCCCATACAGGACCGCACCCCTGCTGCCCCGGATGATTTCAATCCGCCTGACCCTGTCCAGCGGAATCAGGGTCCAGTCCGTGCCGCTCAGGTCGGCCTGGTTGATGCGCCGGCCGTCCACCAGGACCAGCGTATTGAGTGCGGCGGTCTCTCCGAATCCCCGGACATCCACCATGAAATTTCTGCGATTGCCCGTAATGTCGGTAATGTGGAGGCCTGCCTGGGTTCTTAAAAGATCAGGAATGTTCCCGGCCGTGGCATCCTTGATATCCGATTCGGTGATCACCGTCACATGGGCCGGAACCGAGGACGCTTTTTGGGCCTGCCGGGTCGCGGTTACGACCACCGTTTCCATGGTGAACGGTGCAGGGTTTTCCCGCTTGTTTTCAGCGGCAGAGCCGTTGCCCGCCAGTCCCCCCAGTGCGACAAATAAAATTAAGATCCCCCATGGCTTCATAATGTTGTTCCTCCTTTTCTCGGGGCCCGGGCAAAAAAAAACCCGGACCGAAATGGCATCGATCCGGGGAAATCCCTTTTTTATCCTCTGATCCTATTGTGGGCCTCGGTCCGTGGAGGCGACACGTCATGTCCTGGCAGGTCTTCTGACTTTCGGATCGTTCTATTAGCCGCGCCTTCCCGACCTTGAGACCACTTTAAAACACCCCCTTTTGCCAGATTTCTGCGTCAGGCTCAAATTTTAATCCTCAAAATACCAACTGTATTCCTGTGGTTAAAATTCTCGCCTTCCTTGAACTCGAACAAAATTGAGCATTTTAAAGTGGTCTCACCTTTTGACAAGGCCAGTGGCATGCTGCGGTTTTCGTTCCCGATTACAGCGACGGGCTCGTCCCCGATTTTCACGGGGTTCCCTTTTAAGCAAGGCACCCGGACGAAGAATATTTAACGGAGCGGAAAATTAAAGTCAACAGAAAATAATCAATTGCCTGAACCAATTATTATGATTTGATGTTCTACATGGGAAATGCGGGCTAAGGGCTCACGCAAAAACAACTTCACATTTAATACGCCGATGCATCCCGTACGGCTGCGTTGCGAAAACTCGGAATATCAAGATATTCCTGCATTTTCGCGCCTTGCCATCCGGGCGCCTCAACGCCTGAAACTGTGAATTAATTTTTGGGTGAACCCAAAAAGAACTTTTTTCAATCAACAATCGCCAATCGCAAATCAACAATCCAATTCATGAATACCCGCCGGGTTTTCTGAATTTCAAAGGTATCGGCATGACCCGCGGAAATTTTCCCAGCGGGCTTTCATCCACCCAAAGCGCGCACCCGTAAGCCGGCTCCAGCGTTTGAGAACGAAGCACTTCTGCCGGGGGACCGAGTTGTGCCACGCGACCCCGGTCGAGCAACAGCAAGCGGGTGCCGTACATGGCGGCAAGGTTGACATCGTGGGACACCATGACCAGGGTGACCCCGTTTTCTTCTCTGAGCTGTTCCATTAGGTCCATGATCCGGACCTGGTGGGCAAAATCCAGGGACGCGGTGGGTTCATCCAGGAGCAAGATCTGCGGCTGCTGGCAAATGGCCCTGGCGATGAACACGCATTGCCGTTCGCCGCCGCTGAGATGGTCCAGTCTTCGGTCCGCCAGATGCTGCACCCCGGTAAAGGCCATGGCCTGGCGGGCAATGTCGAAATCTTTTTTTTGCTCCAGGCCCAGTATGCCCAGGTGAGGCGCACGGCCCATGAGAACGATTTGGGCGACCGTGAAGGGAAAATCCAACGGGACCGCCTGCGGGACAAAGGCGATGGTTTTTGCCAGGGTTTTCCGGGTGTAGCTCAGCGCCGGCCGCTCTAATAGCGCCAGCCGGCCCTTTACGGGGTTAACGATCCCCGCCAGGACTTTCATGAGCGTGGTTTTTCCCGAGCCATTGGGCCCGATGATAATAAAAAAATCGCCATTTTGGACGGAAAAGGAGACCCCCTTCAACACCGCTTCTTTCCCGTAGGCATAGGTCAGATCCCTGGCATCGATGGCAAGATTCACCGGTTGCCTCTTTTCAACAGGTAAACAAACAGCGGCGCGCCGATCATGGCGGTAATGATGCCCACCGGCATCTCGCCCTGTTGCGGGAGCATCCGCGCCAACAGATCGCATAGTACCATGTAAGCCCCGCCGCCCAATATGCAGGCCGGAACGAGGACCCGATGGTCGGATCCCAGCACCAGCCTCAAAAGATGCGGCATGACCAGCCCCACGAAACCCAGAAGCCCGACATTGGAAACCGTGGCGCTCACCATAAACGAGGTTGTAACCAGCAGGATCACGCTCAGCGCCTTGATGTTAACTCCCATGGTCTGGGCCATTTCCTTTCCCAGCAGCAGAAGGTTCATGGGATTGGAAAACCAGAACAGCAGCACAAAACAGGGCAGTAGAGCGCCGGCCAGTATGCCGACCTGCCGGATGTCCGCTGTGGAGAGATCCCCCATGAGCCAGAAAATGATGTTGTGCAGCCGGGCGTCCTGGGTCAAAGAGACTAAAAACATGATGACCGATGCGCAAAACGCATTGACCATCACCCCGGATAACAGGAGCGCATCCCTTGTCAGAATGGTTTGACCCGACGACATCGCCAGAATGAGACCCAGGGTCGCGATACTGCCGGCAAAGGCCATTAGGCCCACCCCGGGCATGCGGGAAAATCCCATCAAAATGCCGATGATGGCGCCAATGGCCGAACCGCCGGAAATCCCCAGGATGTAAGGCTCGGCCAGAGGGTTTCGCAGCAGGGCCTGAAAGACCAGTCCGCCCAGCGAAAGGGCCGCGCCCACCAGGGCCGCTAAAAGGACGCGCGGAAAGCGAATGCGCCAGATGATGGTATGCAGCAAGTGATTTTCCTGGCCTTTGCCGGACAGGGACTGAAACACCGCCTGGAGGCCGCTGCTGCTGGAACCCATGGAAAGTCCCAGGAACATGGTAAAAAGCAGCACTATCAGCAGCAGGCAGGTAACCACGGCGAGCCGTTTGAAAATCAGGGGGGATCCGGTATTCAAAAGGTCTCCTTGAAGCGATCGGGATGAATCAGCCGCGCCAGCAATTCAAGGCCGTCCACCAGGCGGGGTGTGGCCCGGTCAAACAGGTTGGAATCTTCCAGATAAATCCGTTGATTTCTCACCGCAGGCATGCTGGACCAGCGGCTCCAATCGGCCTTGACC
>JAUYIZ010000145.1 GCA_030688615.1 Desulfobacterales bacterium
GGATGCGGTCAACTGGGCCTTGAGTTTCAGAACCCAGCCCCACAGGGACATCCGGATCACCCAGGGACAGGGTTACCTTCTGGATCCCTCCACCGCGCCGCTGGATGACCCGGGTGAAGAGCGGGTGTACCCTTCACCGGCCGGCAGTTCATGCATCCTGATCGACGCAACCACCAACTGGGACTTTCCCCCGGTTTCCCTGCCCCGGAAAGATTTCATGGAAAACGCCAGGAAAATCTGGGAGAAACTCAATTTGCCGGCGCTCAAGGCCAAAACCCCCTGGCACGGGTATTCGCTGGGCTACTGGACAAAGGAAAACCAGGAGGAAGCCGAGCTGGCCCTCAAAGGGGAACATTTCCAGACCGGAGAGAAGCTGGCCAATAACAGGATAAAAGTCAAATAAATAGGGAGGTAAGCGATGGCCCCGGTTGAATACAACGATTTGCGTGGATTTATTGAAGAAGCCCAAAAAATCAGTGACTGCAAAAAGATCGAGGGCATTGACTGGGATAAGGAAATCGGCGCCCTGGTGGAAGCGACCGCGGAATTGGTCCCCCAGCCGCCCATGCTCCTTTTCGACAAAATCAAGGACTACCCGCCCGGCTTCAGGGTCCTGAGCCTGGCTTTCGCATCCTATAAGCGTGTAGCCCTGGCCCTGGGTCTTCCCATTGACAAAAACAAACTCGAGACCCTGCGTCTGGCCACGGCCAAAATAAAATCCGCCCGTCCGATGCCTCCCCGGGAGGTGGACAGCTCTCCGGTCATGGAAAACATCATGACGGGCGACGACATCGATCTTTTCAAGTTTCCCGCCCCCCGTTTTCACGAAAAGGATGGCGGCCGCTACCTGGGAACCGGAGACAACCTCATCAACGCCGACCCGGACGGGGGGTTTATCAACATGGGCACCTACCGGATGCAGATCCATGATCAAAAAACCCTGGGCCTGTGGATGAGCCCGGGACAGCATGGACGGCTGATCTGTATGAAATATTGGGAGCAGGGCAAAAGCTGCCCTGTGGTGGCCGTGTTCGGCGGGCACCCGATTGCGTTCATGTCCGCCCATTCTAAAATCCCCTGGGGCCAGTCGGAGCTGGACATGGCCGGAGGGTTGATCGGCAGGCCGTTTGAGGTTATCAAAGGGCCGGTCACGGGACTTCCCATTCCGGCCGGCGCCGAGATCGCCATCGAAGGGGAAGTGCCCCCGCCGGAAATCGAGTCGCGGCCGGAAGGGCCCTTCGGGGAATGGCCGGGCTACTATTCCGGCGGGTCCATCGGCACCAAGGAACCCCAGCCGGTCATCAAAGTCAAGGCCGTTTACCACCGCAATGACCCCATTATCCACGATGAAGCCCCCATGTGGCCGGGGGCAACGAAACTGGACATTCATCTGGGTTCGGGATTCTTGTGGGATCAGCTGGAAAGCGCGGGGATTTCGGACGTGGTGGGCGCCTACTGTCACACGGACTATATGGTGGTGATCGCCATAAAGCAGCGCTATGCCGGGCATGCCAAGCAAGCCGGGATGGCGGCCTTGAGCTGTTCATCGTCGGCCCGGAACGGACGCTATGTGGTGGTGGTGGATGAGGATATTGATCCGACCAATATCAAAGAAGTCCTCTGGGCCATGATGACCCGGGTGGACCCGAAAACCAACATCGAGCTGATCGACAAGTGCTGGAGCACGCCCCTGGACCCGCGCATGCCCCTTGAAAAAAGAAATTCGGGCGATCATACCAACAGCCGGGCCATCTTTTACGCGGTGCGTCCTTTTGAGTGGAAAGACAAGTTTCCCATGGTCAGCCGTTCCAGCCGGGAGCTGCGGGAGCAGACCATCCGTAAATATCAGGGGCAGATCCCGTTTCCCGGGTTATAACCCCGGTAACCGTTCACGGTTTACAGCTACCGGCTTACGGTTTAAAAAAAAATAGACATTAGAGGAGAAATACAGAAATATTTCTACCAATGCACCAGGGCAGTTTCGGATGTCAAAAGTTACAGACCCACCGGCACGGGAATCACGCCATATGAGAGAAGATCCGAACCCGGTCGCCCCGGAGCCCCAACTTCCCCGCTGCACCCCGCCTCCCGGAGATTTCAGCTGGATGCCAAGCATATCAGCTTCTGGATGATTACCCTGGTGATGGGCGTACTTGTCGCTTTTCCCCTGGGGCTGCTGCTGCTCAACAGCCTGCGGGACGTCAGCGTCGGAGAACTGGGTTTCAGCTTAAGCCACTTGACGCTGGGCAATTATCTGCCCATCGGATCGCGCTTCACCCATGCCGCCGTCCTGCAGGTGCACAAAGAACTGGAAGAGGCGGCCTGGGCCTGCGGCGCGGGATTCTGGCGGACGCTGCGGAGCATCTGGATTCCCCTGCTGGTTCCGGCGTTAGTCAACGGCGCCCTGTATATCGCCATTCTGACCACAAAAGTCATGTCCATCGCCGTGCTGCTGTACGGCCCCGACAGCATGGTCCTGTCGGTCTTTTTGTGGCGGGTGTGGGATACCGGCGAACCCGGCGCAGCCTCGGCCCTGGCGGTCATTCTGATCCTGGCTTTAGGGGCCATGACCCTGATCGCCCGGCGACTGGCCAGCGGGTCTGCGGCCTTCAGGGACGTCTGACACCCAGCTAAACGCAACGCTAAAGTGAAAAATGATACCCCTATGCCTAATAACCCCTCTGGACTGGTACTATAATTTCTGGTAGAGTAGCGTATCGATGAGGAAATCAAAGTGCAAAACCTCCACGAAAGGGCAGCAGTGACCAGGATGCCGTCAAAATCGTGTCTTCCAATTGTACAGGTATCGCCTGGAAGGCTTGCCGACGTCGGTGCCACGCCATGCCGGAAGCTGCGGTGGATTGTTCTTGCCGGGGCGCTGATTGTCCTGCTAAGTGGGTCCCCGGCATGCCGGGAACAGCGAGACGACGTCACAGGATCGACGATCTCGAGCACTAAAACCATCGAAAACAAGGGTTCAGACACCCTGGTCAATCTATCACTGGCCTGGGCAGAGCAATATATGCAGGAACATCCCGAGGTGCGTATTTCCGTCACGGGTGGTGGCTCGGGTACGGGGATTGCGTCACTGATCAACGGCACGGCAGATATTGCCAATGCTTCGCGTGAAATGAAACCTGAGGAGATAAAGGCAGCCCAGGCGAACGGGATCACACCGGTGGAATTCGTCGTGGCGCGTGACGCTATCGCGGTGGTGGCTAATCCGTCAAACCCGGTAAATGCCCTGACCATGCACCAGATTTCGGATATTTACACGGGCAAAATCACCAACTGGAGAGGAGTGGGCGGAGAAGATCGGCCCATTGTGTTACTGTCTCGGGAATCCAATTCGGGGACGTACGTATATGTCCTGGAGAATGTCATCCGCATGGGCGATTCCAAAAGCAAACTGCTTTTCTCTCCGGACACGCTCTTGATGCCCTCTTCCGAGGGAATCAGCACGGAGGTGAGACAGAACCCGAACGCCATTGGATATGATGGACTCGGTTATGTTACCCCGGATCAGAAAGTGCTGGCGGTGGCCCGGGATGTCAGCAGCCCTTACGTGCTGCCGTCGGTGGCTACTGTCAATGATGGGACATATCCCATTTCCCGTCCCCTTTTTATGTACACCAGCGGTAAACCCGGCGGTCAGGTGAAATCCTATTTGGACTGGGTGCTGGGGCCGGGTCAGAAACTGGTATTCAAATTGGGTTTTGTGCCCTTGCATTGAGGAATCTAAGATGTTTGCCCGACAACAGGCAGAACCCGCCGGCCGGCGAGAATTTGTCATCGAAGCTCTCATCCGGGTGATGGGATTTTCAACCATTGGTTTTGTCCTGCTTATCTTCCTGTTTCTGCTTCGAGAAGGCCTGCCGATCTTTTACAAGGTGCCGCTTTCCAATCTCTTCGGGACGCAATGGTACCCGACTTTTCATCTCTTCGGGACCCTGCCGCTCCTTCTGGGTTCAGCCATGGTTACAGTGACCGCGATCCTCATTGCATTGCCCCTGGGGGTAGCCACCGCCGTCTTTGTGCGTGAAGTGGCACCGGACTGGGCCCGGGAACTGCTTAAGCCGATGATTGAAGTCCTGGCGGGTATCCCCTCCGTGGTTTTAGGTTTTTTCGGCCTGCATGTGGTCGCGCCACTGATCCGCAAGACTTTTGGGGCCCCCACGGGCCTTACGGTGTTCACCGGCGCCCTTATCCTGGCCTACATGGCGCTTCCCACCATCATCAGCGTGGCCGAAGACGCCCTGGATGCGGTCCCGAAAAGCTTCCGCGATGCGGGTCTGGCCATGGGAGCAACGCAATGGCAGACGATCTGGCGGGTGGTAGTGCCGGCAGCCCGTTCCGGCATCACGACAGCGGTGATGCTGGGCATGGGGCGTGCCATCGGAGAGACCATGGCGGTAATGATGGTGACGGGCAATGCTGCCCGCATGCCGCTCAGCCTGGATTCTCTGTTCAAACCCGCGCGCACCATGACCGCCACCATCGCCGCGGAAATGGGCGAGGTTGCCCAGGCAAGCACCCATTACCATGCCCTGTTCGGTATTGCGATCATCCTCTTTCTGCTCACGTTCCTGATCAACCTGGTGGCCGCAAGCACCATCTTTAAGAAACAACGTCGCGGAGGATTGCGCTGATGAGTCGACACTGGGCACAGCGGCTTGGATTCGCTCTGTTGGGCCTTACTGCCCTGGCGGTAGTGGTTCCCATCCTGTTCGTAATCGGGATTATCGTCTTTGAGGGTATGGCTGCCATATCCTGGGAATTCATCACGGCTATGCCCTTTGATGGAATGAAACAGGGCGGCATTTTCCCGGCGCTTGTCGGCACCATCCTGCTCACGCTGGGGACCGCCCTGGTCGCCATTCCCATCGGAGTCGGAGGAACCATTTATCTGGCCGAATACGCGCGCGATACCTGGGTGACCCGCAGCATCCGGCTGGCCATCATTAATCTGGCAGGGATTCCCTCCATTGTGTACGGGCTCTTCGGGCTGGGGATGTTCGTGCTGTTTCTCAAGATAGGTACATCCATCATAGCCGGGGCTCTGACATTGGCCATCATGACCCTGCCGGTGATCATGAGCACGGCCGAAGAAGCGTTGCGTGCCGTGCCCACTGAGTTCCGGACCGTGAGCGCCAGCCTTGGAGGGTCGCGCTGGCAGGGGATTCGTTACATCATCCTGCCCCAGGCCTTGCCGGGCATTATCACCGGCGTCATCCTGGGTTTGCTTCGGGCCGCCGGGGAGACGGCGCCCATTCTCTTTACTGTGGCCGCATTTTTTCTGCCGCGATTGCCGCAATCCCCCTTCGATCAGACCATGGCCCTGCCCTATCATCTCTATGTCATCAGCACGCAGGTGCCGGGCATGCCCCTGCGTGTTCAGCACGGCACAGCGCTGGTGCTGCTCGCACTGGTGCTGTCTATGAATTTTGTGGCGACCCTCATTCGCAGCTACTTCCGCAGGAGAAGACAGTGGTAGATCCGAAGATTCACATCGACAAGGTGAGCTACGCCTACGGCGAAAATTGGGTTTTGCATAACGTGACGCTGGACATCGCCCCTAACAGTGTCACGGTGTTTTTCGGTCCGTCGGCCGGCGGCAAGACCAGTCTGCTTCGCCTGATCAATCGTCTCAACGATCTGGTGGAAGGCACGCAAATGACAGGCCGGATCCTGCTGGATGGAAAAGACCTCTACGGTTCCGACACCTATGTCCCTAACTTGCGACGGCAGGTAGGCATGGTGTTTGCCCTGCCGCTTCCGCTGCCCGGAACCATTCGAGAAAATGTTCTCTATGGTCCCAAACTGGCGGACATCAGGGGTCAGTCTCGACTGGACGAGATTCTGGAACGGAGCCTCACGCAAGCGGCGCTCTGGGAGGAGGTCAAGGACCGGATGGATCATCCGGCCACAGCACTTTCAGGCGGACAGCAACAACGTCTTTGCATTGCCCGCAGTTTGGCACTGGAACCCGATGTGCTGCTCCTGGATGAGCCTACTTCGGGTCTGGACCCGATTTCAACCCGAAAGGTTGAGGACTCCCTGTTCGAGTTGAAAAAGCAGTACACCATCATCATTGTGCCGCACAGTATCCAGCAGGCCGCTCGCGTAGCCGACCAGGCCGCCTTCTTTCTCATGGGCGACCTGGTTGAATATGCCCCCGGCAAGAAGATCTTCACACAGCCGGGTGACAAGAGAACGGAAGACTATGTCACCGGCCGTTTTGGATAGGATCCGAAATGAAAAAGATCCGGGTGGAACATCTCGACTTTTTTTACGGCAGTCATTTGGCGCTGTCCGATATTTCCATTCCTATCCAAAAACTTCAGATCACGGCGCTCATCGGCCCGTCGGGATGCGGCAAGTCCACCTTCCTGCGGTGTCTAAACCGTATGAACGATACCATCCGGGGAACACGCGTGTCCGGCAAGGTGCTCCTGGACGACCAGGACATTTATGATCGAAACACCGACGTGGCCGAGTTGCGCAAGCGCGTGGGAATGGTTTTTCAGCGTCCCAATCCTTTTCCGCAATCGATCTTCAACAATGTGGCTTTCGGCCCGCGGATACTGGGACTGGGAAACGGAAAAGGATTGGCGCGCCTTGTGGAAGAAAGCCTCCGCGGTGTGGTCCTCTGGGATGAAGTGAAAGACAAACTCAATCAGGATGCCCTGGGTCTCTCGCTGGGACAACAGCAGCGGCTATGTATTGCCCGAACCATCGCTGTCAAGCCCGAAGTCATCCTCATGGACGAGCCTTGTTCGGCTCTTGATCCGGTCGCCACACTGCAGATCGAGGAATTGATGCGGTCACTTAAAGCCAACTACACCATCGTGATCGTCAC
>JAUYIZ010000267.1 GCA_030688615.1 Desulfobacterales bacterium
AAGTGGACCCCAACCGGCTGCTGGCCTATAACCTCCCGATCCAGGCGGTCAAACAGGCCATTCAAAATTCAAACAATGACGTTGGCGGCAGGCTGGTGGAAATGGCGGAGACCGAGTTCATGGTCCGCGGTCTGGGCTACATCCGGTCACTGGCGGATATTGAAAAGATCGTCGTTACCGTCGACGCGGCCGGGACCCCTGTGCTGTTGAAAAATATTGCCAATGTCTATCTGGGACCGGAACTGCGCAGGGGCGTTTTGGACTGGAAAGGCGAAGGTGAGGCGGCCGGCGGTATCATTGTCATGCGATACGGCGAAAATGCGCTCCAGGTCATTCGAAACGTCAAGGAAAAACTGAAAGATCTTGAAAAAGGCTTGCCCGAAGGGGTGAAGATCCGCATGGGATACGACCGGTCCGGCCTCATTGAAAGAGCCGTTCGGACCTTGAGCAAAAAACTGGTAGAGGAAATGATCGTTGTCGCCGTTATCTGCGTGATCTTTCTGCTGCACCTGCGGTCGGCTTTTGTAGCCATATTTACGCTGCCGTTGGGAATTTTAATGTCGTTTCTGGTTATGTATGCCCTCAAAATCAACGCCAACATCATGAGTCTGGGCGGGATCGCCATCGCCATCGGCGTGATGGTGGATGCGTCGGTGGTCATGGTGGAAAATGCTCACAAACACCTGGAACGGGAGCAGGGGGAAAGGTCACATACCGAGATCATATTGAATGCTTCCAAAGAGGTCGGCCCGGCGCTTTTTTACAGTCTTTTGATTATCACCGTTTCCTTTTTACCGGTTTTCAGCCTCCAGGAACAGTCCGGGCGTATGTTTAAGCCCCTGGCGTTTACCAAAACCTTTGCCATGGCGGCATCATCGCTGCTGGCCATTACCATTGTGCCGGTGTTGATGACCTTCTTCGTCCGGGATAAAACATTTTCAATCAAGTCTTCATCGAAAAAAGGACTCTTTACTGAAATTGGCGTTATTGCGGCGGCGCCGCTGATCGTGGTTGCCGGAGGCATGGCCGGAATCGATCTGCCCGATTGGGCGCTCATCTTTGCGCTGTCGGTGTCGCTTTTTGCGCTGATTTGCCGCATTCCTCAGCGTATCATGCCGGAAGCCGTCAATCCCCTCAGCCGATTTTTCATCTGGCTTTACCGCCCCTTGATCAGAATCGTACTCCGGTGGCGAAAAATTACCGTGCTCGCCGCCGTCCTGGCCGTGGCCGTCACGATTTACCCGCTCGCCCGGTTGGGGAGTGAATTTATGCCGCCGTTAAACGAAGGTGATCTGCTGTACATGCCGACCACCCTGCCGGGCATCTCGATTACGAAAGCCAAGGAACTTATCCAGCAGATGGACCGCATCATTCAGCAATTTCCCGAAGTATACCACGCCCTGGGAAAAATCGGCAGAGCGGAAACAGCAACCGATCCGGCCCCGCTTTCCATGATAGAGACCGTGGTGGTGTTGAAACCTTTGGTCACATACGAGCAACTGCAGGTAAAACGGTTTTTTTCAGGCTGGCCGGCGTGGCTTAAAAAGCCCCTGACCTTGATATGGCCGGAGGTTAAGCGTGGCAAGATGCTGCATGAATGGCGCAAGAAAAAAATCGATCGTTTTTTTTCAGGCTGGCCGGCGTGGCTTAAAAAGCCCCTGACTTTGATATGGCCGGAGCAGCGCCACATCAGCGTTGAAGAACTCATCGAGAATCTGGATCAGGCCGTCCGTCTGCCGGGGGTAACCAACGCCTGGACCATGCCGATCAAGACCCGGATTGACATGCTTTCCACCGGAATAAAGACGCCCGTGGGCATTAAGGTCATGGGACCGGATCTGGAAGTTCTTTCGGAACTGGGTTCACGGATTGAAGCGGTGATGCGGGAAATACCGGGGACCCTTTCCGCCTATTCCGAACGCGTGACCGGCGGCAACTACCTGGATTTTACGATTCGCCGGGATCAAATCGCCCGCTACGGATTGACCGTCGGCGCCGTACAGGACGTTATCATGACGGCGATCGGAGGGATGAACATTACCTATACGGTGGAAGACCTGGAACGCTATCCGGTTAACCTGCGTTATTCGCGGGAACTGCGGGATGACATGGAACAGTTAAAACGCGTGCTGGTTCCCACCCCCACCGGGGCTCATGTGCCCTTGATCCAGCTGACCGACCTTTCCATAAAGAAGGGTCCGGCCGGAATCAAGAGTGAAAACGCGCGCCGGACAGCCTGGATCTATGTGGATCTAAAAGGGGTCGATGTGGGCTCATACGTAAAAAGAGCCAAGGAGGTGGTCAACCGGGAAATCGATCTGCCTACGGGCTATTCCATCATCTGGTCGGGGCAGTACGAATACATGGAAAAAGCCCGGCAAACGCTGAACATTATCGTTCCGGTGACGATCGTGGTGATTTTTATTCTGCTGTACATTCATTTTCAAAACATGGCAGAGGCCTCCATTGTGATGGCCACGCTGCCTTTTGCGCTGATCGGAGGCGTTTGGCTTCTTTTTCTGCTCGGATACAACCTCTCGGTGGCCGTGGTTGTAGGCTTTATCGCGCTTGCCGGCCTGGCGGCTGAAACGGGGGTCGTGATGCTGGTATACCTTGATGACGCATTCGAAAGCCGGAAACGCCGGCAGCAGATGAATGTCTCGGCGGATCTTCAAACGGCAATTATCGAAGGCGCGGTGGAAAGGGTTCGACCGAAACTCATGACGGTTGCCACCACCCTGATCGGTTTGCTGCCGGTGATGATGGGAACGGAAACAGGCTCGGAGGTAATGAAACGCATCGCCGCCCCAATGGTGGGGGGGTTGATTTCATCGACGGTGCTCACGCTTGTAATTATTCCAGCCGTTTATTACATCTGGCGGCAACGTGGCCTGCCGGACAGCGGGACTCAAAGTTCGAATGAAAAAGATTAAACTTATTTTTTATAAATGCTGCATAAATTTTTGCGAAAGGATTATGAACATGAAAAAATCAGCTCTTATGGGTGTGGTGTCCGTTTGTTTGGTGTTGCTTTTCGGCATGACTGCCTATTCCTCAGATAAGGGGGCCTCCCCGGGCCACAATGCCCATATCGGTAAAAAAATCCACGAATCGATGCTGCAAGGCTATCATCTGGCCTATCACCTGCTGGATCTTCCGGGGCGCCAAGAGCAGCATTTGATGACCTACATCGCCGACGGCAGCGGTCAAACCTTAACCAGGGGTCAATTGGGATATCTGGTGGTCGGCCCGGACGGGGCCAATCAAAAGGTGATGGCCATGGCCATGAAAGATGCTTTCGGCGGTGATGTGAATTTCACTGACAAGGGACGGTATATCATCAAAATCAAAGCGGCCTTTGATGACAAAAAGCTTTTGGACGAATTTTCTTTTGAAGTAAAATAAGAGGCATTTCATGAGAAAGCTTACATTCCTTTTTATTGTGACACTGACAATTGGACTGGCCGCCATCGGCCTTGCCAAAACCTCTCCGCCGGACATGAACATAAATCCGGAGCAGGCTCTGGCGTTTTGGGATGGAGTGATCTTTTTGGACGCGAAAAATGCCGACGCCTTCAACAACCGGGGCCTGGTGTACAGAATATTAGGCCGGTATCAGCGGGCGCTTGAAGATTTCAACCAGGCCATCCGGCTCAATCCGTAATTGGCCGGTGCCTACTTTAACCGGGGCCTGGCCCACAAGCAACTGGAAGCGTATCCGTTGGCGCTTGCGGATTACAATCGCGCCATTGAACTGGATCCCCGCAATGCGAAAACCTACCGTCAGCGCGGGGTTGTTTACAAAAAAATGGGACTTTACCGACGGGCCATTGATGACTTCGAGCGGGCCATCCGGTTGAAACCGGATTTTGCCCTGGCTTATAACAACCGGGGGGTGGCCTATAAAAAACTCGGGGAGTTTGCCAAAGCCGTTGCGGATTATACCCGGGCCATCTCACTCGATGCGGGCAATGCGTGGTTTTACAACAACCGGGGGGTGGCGCAAAAAAATGCCGGCCAATATCAACAGGCCATCGAGGACTTCAACCATGCCATCCGGCTGTCCCCTGAAAATTCGGCTTTCTTTGGCAACCGGGGAAATGTTTATGCCAGGCTCGGACAAAATTTTCAGGCCATCGGCGACTATGATCACGCCATCACTTTAAACCCCCAAGAAGCCAGCCATTATAACAACCGGGGTATTTTCTACAAGAGGATAGGCCTTTACCCCCGCGCCATAGCGGACTATGGTGAAGCCATCCGGCTTACCCCCAAGGATTCAACTGCGTTTTTCAATCGGGGGATTGCCAACAAGCATCTAAATAAGGCTCAAGATGCCCTTGAGGATATGAATCGTGCCATTATCCTGGATTCACGCAATCCAGGCTACTATCGAAACCGGGGTCTGGTTTACAAAAACATGAGACAATATCCAAAGGCCATCGAGGATCTCACTCAGGCCATCTTCCTGAAGCCCGACTATGCCGAAGCCTTCAATGACCGGGGAGAGGTCCGCAAAATAACCGCTTTTTTCAAAGATGGGCTCGAGGATTTCAGCCGCGCCATCGCCCTGGATCATGAAAACGCCTGGTATTATAACAATCGCGGGGAGACCTATACGAAGCTGGATCTTCCCCGGGAAGCGTTGCAGGATTTCAGTCATGCGATTCATTTGGATCCGACGGCAGTGGTCTTTTTTATCAACAGAGGAAATGTGTATAGACATTTTGGGCAGTATCAACTGGCTTTTGAAGATTTCGACCAGGCCCTGAAGCTCGATCAGAAAAATCCGCGGGTGTATAACAGCCGGGGAGAAATGTTCAGGTATTTAGGCCATCCGCTCAGCGCAATGTCGGATTTTGAACGCGCCATCGAGTTGGACCCTTCTTTTGCCAAAGCCTATGTCAATCGTGGCATGGGTCATGTGGGACAGGGCCAATATGACCCGGCCTGCAGGGATTTTCAAAAAGCATGCGATTTCGGTGATTGCGCCCATCTGAATTCGTCCCGGAAAAAAGGGGATTGTAAATGATCCGGCCGATACCCTCCGGCCGTGACACTGTATGCTCCCCTTGCCGAAAGCCGATCTCAAACGCACCCTCAACATGCGGTTTCCAGCGGGGAAGCTGACGGCCTGGTCGCCACCATCCACACGATCTCGGCCGAGATCACCTCTCTATCGTCTTGATTGAGCACGCGCTGGGAAGAGGTCACGATGCCCCTGCCGGGTTTGCCGGAAGCTCTTTTCCCGTCGATCCGGATGATGCAGCGCAGCTTGTCGTTGGCCCGGACGGGAACCGGAAACTTGAAATGCCAGTCAAAGGCCCCGAGAAAAGCGATCCGCGAAAATATCGGGATACACGACCGGTACCAGAGGGTGATGACGTAGCCCCCGCTGGCGATCAGGGAGCCGAAGGGGGAATGTTTGGCGGCTTCTTCGTCCAGGTGGATGCCGATGGGGTCGTTTTTGATGGCATAATCGAGCATCTCCTCTTTATCGGCGATGCACTCCTGGCCGAAAAATTCCGCGCCGATCTTGAGATCTTCAAAATAAATGGTCACGTTCCGCTTCCTTTTGGAAGGTCCCCTCAAAATGATCTTGACGGGTCCGGCCGCTATTGGATGTGCTGCCAGAACCCCCCCCGGGCGCTTGTCGCACTCGATGCTGCGCAATCAAATCGCGTTACCCCAGGGGCATTTTTTCAACCCTAGATTTTTCGCTTGACT
>JAUYIZ010000274.1 GCA_030688615.1 Desulfobacterales bacterium
GTTGGCCCGGAGAAAATTACATGCACCGGCAACATGAAATTTGACCGGCAGACCCCTTTGCCATCTTTGCGGCAGTCCGAACCTTTGGGGCAGTTCGGAAAGTTGTCCGGCCGCCGCAGGATTTTTCTGGCCGGCAGCACCCATAACGGTGAGGAAGGGATAATTTTATCGGCCTGTTCACAGATGAAGAAAAAATTTCCGGACATGCTTCTGGTGATAGCCCCCAGAGATCCCGGGCGTGCCGCTGCTGTTGTTGACCGGTTCCGGGCCGGAGGGTTTTCCACTGTGTTCATGACGCGAATGAATCCGGGGGGGACAAATGAAAACCCTGATGTGATCGTTGTGGATGTCCTGGGCGTTTTACGAGGATTGTATGCCTTTGCCCATGTCGCCTTTGTGGGGGGGAGCCTGGTCAATCGCGGGGGGCACAACCCCCTTGAGCCGGCGGCGGTTTCCAAACCGGTGGTCTTCGGACCCTTCATGGAAGATTTCCGGGATATCTCCGACATGCTGACCGGGGCCGGCGGCGCGGTAACGGTGCGGGATTCCGCAAGCCTTTGCGCGGTCGTATCGGACCTGTTTGAAAATCCCCGCCAGGCCGGGCAAATGGGCAATAAAGCGTTTGCAGCCTTCGCGGCCAACCAGGGGGCGGTTTCAAGGACCCTGGACGTGATCGAAGAATGTCTTTATGCCAGACCCGGCCGGCAACGAAAAACGGGCAACCATCAATGAACATCGAACGTCCAACATGGAACGTTGAATGGAAAAAAGGCTGCTAAGAAATAAATTGCAGGATGTCCTGCTGGGGGACGGTCCCGGAGGGTTTTCTTTTTTCAGGTCGGGTCTTTTCCTGATTTCACAGATCACAGGAGGCGCCGCCAGGCTGAGAGCCGCCGCTTATGAGCACAGGATTTTCAAACCTGAAAAGCTTGCCTGCACGGTCATATCCGTCGGCAATATTTCCGTCGGAGGCACCGGCAAGACTCCCATGACCATTTATCTGGCCGGGTTGCTCAAAGATCTCGGCTATGCAGTGGCAATTATCAGCAGGGGCTATAAGGGAGGTGCGGAAAAGCGCGGCGGCGTGGTCAGTGACGGTCTGGCCATACGCATGACCCCGGCCGACGCCGGGGATGAACCTTTTCTGATGGCGGCACAATTAAGGAACGTGCCGGTGCTGGTGGGGAAAAACCGGTATGCTTCCGGCAGGCTGGCGCTTGACCGGTTTAAACCGGATGTAATTTTGCTGGACGATGCATTTCAGCATTTACAACTTGCCCGGGATGTCAACCTGGTGCTGATGGATTATCAGCGGCCTTACGGAAATTCCCACCTTTTCCCCAGAGGCAGCCTGAGGGAACCGATTACAGCCCTTGCCCGCGGGGATGCTTTCATTTTTACCCGGTCGGTTTCCGGTCCGCCGGATCCCGTAAAGCAGCTTCCCCGCCACTGCCGGGGAAAACCCGTTTTCAATACGTCGCATATCCCCTATCTTTCCCGGCGCGTTGGCGGACCAGAGGATGTGCCGGCAGAAAAAGCGCGGGCAAGTGCCGGATCTGATTTTGCGTTTCTGAAAGACCGCAGGGTTTATGCATTTTCCGGGATTGCTAAAAACAGGGATTTTAAGGCCACCGTGGAGAGTCTTTCCTGTTGCCTGAGGGGCTTTGCAGAATTTTCAGACCACCACAACTACACGGAGCGGGATTTGGGGAATATCTTTGCCGGTGCGCAACGGGCGGGCGCGGAATTCCTGTTGACCACGGACAAGGACTTTGTGCGGATTCCCCCCGGGGTCATATGGCCGGTTGACCTGGTGGTGATCGGTGTTAAGATCTCTTTTCAAGAGGATGAGGCGCGGTTTAGAGATTTTATAAAGCAGAAACTTCTGACGGTTTCGTAAAAAGCGAAGTGCTCTAATTCGTAAATTTGATAACGTATTTTATGTTAAAAAGCGCTTTCACCGCCCGCTGCGCTGAAGACGCAAAGGACGCAAAGTTTAGGACCCTTTTCCTGATCGGAACGATCGATCAGGAAAAACAACACGCCCTTCGGGCAGAACAAACCCATAGGCAGCCAGCGCCAAAACTCGCCGGAGGCGATGCAGTATGCAGCTTTTCGCCCTGCGAAAAGGTGCATGACGCTGAACCTTTGCGTCTTTGCGGTAAATTAGTCTTTGCTTTTGTTTAAAACGGTTTAAGTTATTTGAAAGTCAAAATGAAACCCCTGCTGATAGTTGCTTTTTTAGACGGCAGACCCGGGCATGAAAAGCAGACCCGGGGGGTGCTGGCCGCCCTGGAGAAGCTGACCGCGGTGAATGTTGCCTATCGAAACATCGGGCTATGTTCCCTGTGGGGCGCTGTCCGGAGCAGGGCCGCCTATCTTTACGCGTCCCTGAGCAAGTCGGACCGGCCCGGGCCCTGCGCCCGGAGAACCGCCCGCAGCCGCACGCCCGGTAAGGGACCGGCTGGCGAGTTGCCGGTGGATCTGATCATCGGCGCCGGTTCGGCCGTCCATCTGCCCATGCTCTTTTTCAAACAGAAGACCGGGGCAAAAACCGTGACCTGCATGGCGCCGGATTTTTCCCTGGTACGGGAGATGGACCTATGCCTGGTTCCCCGGCACGACCGGTTAAAATCCGGGCCGAATGTTTTTTTCACCACCGGACCGCCGTGCCTGCCGGCGCCGGACGGGGAGCACGACCCGGGAAAAGGGCTCATCCTGGCGGGGGGAATCGATAAAAAGAGCCACGTCTGGCGTACCCAAACCCTGTTGTCTCAGGTTCAAACGATTTTCAGGAAAACCTCCGGGATCAACTGGACCCTTTCCTCATCTCCCCGGACGCCGGAAGATACGGCTGCCGGGCTGGAAAGGTTAACTTCTCAAAATGAAAATGTAACTTTTTTCAGATCCGAAGAAACCCGCCCGGGCTGGGTGGAAAAAGCCTATGCTCAAAGCGATATGGTCTGGGTAACGGCAGACAGCATTTCCATGGTGTTCGAAGCCCTTTCCGCAGGGTGCCGCGTGGGGATTTTACCGGTCCAATGGAAACGGCGCAGCAACAAGTTCCAGCGCAGCGTTGAGGATTTGATTGAAAAGAAAATGGTTATGTCATATAAGGGCTGGATTTCAGGAAATGCCCGGTTGCCGGTTGCCGGACAGTTTAATGAGGCGCACCGCTGTGCCAAGGAGATTTTACGTCGATGGTGGCCGGAAAGATTACCGTAGTTCAGATGCTTCCCGGGCTTCACAGCGGCGGCGTGGAACGCGGCACGTTGGAACTGGGGCGTTATCTTTGCGAAAAAGGGCATAAATCGATCGTGATATCCGCCGGAGGGGGCCTGACCTGCCGGCTTGAAAATGAAGGAAGCACCCATGTGACCTGGCCGGTGGGGGAAAAGAGCCCCCGGTGCCTTTTGTATATCCTGCGGCTGCGAAACCTTCTGGTCCGGGAACGCGTGGATATCCTCCATTTGAGATCCCGGCTGCCGGCCTGGATCGGATTTTTTGCCTGGAAAAGCCTGCCGGAAAAGAAACGGCCGGTGCTCATCACCACCTTTCACGGATTCTACTCGGTCAACCCATACAGCCGGGTGATGACCAGAGGGGAAAGGGTCATTGCCATATCCAAGGTTATCGCCCGGCATATGGAAGCGAAATACAAAGTTTCCCGGGAGAAAATTGTCATCATCCCCAGGGGGGTGGATGAAAAGGCCTTTGACCCGGACGCGGTTTCCCGGGACCGGATGGCGGCCATAGCGGGGCCATGGAAGTTGAAAAAGGACCTGGGGCCGGTGATCCTGCTTCCGGGGAGGATTTCCCGCTGGAAGGGGCAGGATGTTTTTATTCAAAGCCTTGCATTGATTCGGGACCTGTCCTGGTGCGCGTTCTGTGTCGGCGACAAGACTGAAAACCGGTCTTATGCCGCCCGGCTGCAAAAGCTGATTTCGGAATCCGGACTCAAAGACAGGGTGTCGCTGCCCGGACATTGTGATGACATGCCGGCCGCCCTGATGCTTGCGGACGTGGTGGTTTCCGCAGCTTCGACGGAACCTGAAGCTTTCGGCAGGATCGCCGTCGAGGCCCAGGCCATGGGAAAGCCGGTGGTTGCCTCCGCCCATGGAGGCAGCCTGGAGACGGTGCAGCATGGAAAAACCGGGTGGCTGGTCAAACCCGATGACCCGCACAGCATGGCCGGCGCCCTGCGGGAAGCGATTTCGAATGAGAAGTTGCGCTTCCGGTTCGGAAGCGCCGGCCAGAGATGGGTGAGGGAAAATTTTACCACCCGCAAGATGTGTCGCCGGACCCTTGATTTGTATCTTGAATTGGTAACGGATAAACGGAAGACGGAAGCTTGAAGGCGTAAGATTTAGGGTAAAAGTGAAAAAAATTCTGATCATTAAAATGACCGCGATAGGGGATGTCTTCATGGCGCTGGCCCACATTGAAGCCATCGTTTCTCATCATGTTGACGATGAGATCTGGTTGCTGACCGACCCGATGGTTGAAAAGATTTTCAGGTATCACCCCCGGGTAAAGGTCGCTTTGCTCCGGAAAGGAACACCGGGCCGGGAAAGCAGCCTGGCCAGGGTTTTCTGGGTCCGCAGCCAGCGGTTTGACGTGATCTATGATCTCCAGGGCAACCGGACCAGCCGGAGGCTGGCCCGGTTTTCCAGCGCTCCGGTCCGGGTGGGAACCCAGCCTCGGGCGGTCTACAACCGTCATCCGGAAAATTTTTATGCCCGGGGTACCCAGCAGAACGTTTTCGACCGGCTCGATGAGACCCTGGCGGCCGGCGGGTTGCCTCCGGCGCAGCCCCGGATTCAGATTCATGCACCGCCCGCGGACATCTATGGAATGGATCAATGGAAAAAGAAATATGATCTCTGGAACGGGTTATATGTCCTCTTGCACGCCGGCAGCAGCAGAGACTGGTTTATCAAAAGATGGCCGGCGGCCCATTTTTTAGCTCTGGCCCGCATGATTGAAAAGCAAGGCATACGGTGTGTCTGGATCGGCGGCAGGGATGACAGGGCCGTCAATGAGCAGTTGTCCGGGCATGTGGGGATGGACACGACCAATCAGTTAAATATGCTTCAGCTTTATCTTCTCGGGAAAGGGGCCGGTTTTGCCGTTGCCAACGATTCTGCGCCCATGCACATCATGGCCGCATCGGGGATCCCGGTTTACGGCCTGTTCGGGCCCACCAGCTGGATCCGCAGTCATGCCGTCGGACAAAAAGAAAGGGTCTTTTACATGGATATGCCCTGCAGCCCGTGTTTTAAAAAGAAATGCCGTGCCGCTAAAAAGCATGCCTGCCTGGATGAGATTGGTCCGGAGGCGGTTTTCCGGAAAATTATGGCGGGCGTTTCACAGGTAAATAAAACTCCAGATTACGGTTTACAGTTACCGGTTGACGGTTAAAAAACTGTAAACTGTAAACCGGCAACTGTAAACGGGGTTTACCGTTGACCCCTTGAACCGCAACAGCGAGCGCATTCCCCGTCCCGCCATGGGCGGGACTGCGGGGAATGCGAGCGAATCAAAAAATGGAAAAAATTCCTCTCGGTCGAAGATTCCCTGCAGCTTGCTGCAGGGTCTTCAATCCTCTTCTTCGACTTAACTGGAGAAGAAGCTGATATATCATTGTCAAAACGAGGTGCCGATACCCATGCCGGTTGTTCTTTGGTGGGGGCGTTCAGACCCCCATTATTCCAGAAACCGCATCGTGCGCGGACTTTTTTCAGACCTTGGCTGGAAGATCGAGGCTTTCCACCCGCTTGCGAGTCCGGCCGGCCTGGCCCAGGCCTACCTGGGCCGGCTTAAGCGGCCGGATCTTGTATGGGTGCCCTGTTTCCGGCAGCGGGACATATCTTCCGCGGCCCACTGGGCCCGGAAGTGGCAGGTGCCGCTGGTGGTTGATCCCTTAATATCCGCTTATGAAAAAGAGGTTTTCGAAAGAAGGAAATGGCCGCCGGGGCAAAGGACGGCGGAAAAAAGACGGCTGCGGGAAGCCGGCCTGCTTTCCAAGGCCCAGGTGGTGGTGGTGGACACTCCGGCCCATGGGAATTTTTTCAGCCAAACCCTCAATGTGGCCGCAGAGCGCATCGGGGTCTTGTACGTGGGGGCGGAAAGCGGACTTTTCGAGCCTGTGCCGGCTGCGGCGTTGCAGCCTCCCTATGAAATCCTTTTTTATGGAAGCTTCTTGCAGCTTCAGGGGGTGGATGTTATTGTAAAGGCCGCGCAATTGCTGAAGGATCATCCGGTTACATGGGTGCTTTTGGGAGACGGGGATTTGCGCGGGCAGGCGGAAAAGCTGTCGGCAGGCTGTGAAAATATATCTTACGAGCCCTGGATCGATTACCGGAAGCTTCCGGATCGAATTCACAGGGCGCATATTTTACTGGGGATTTTCGGCACGACATTAAAGGCGGACCTGGTGATACCCAACAAGGTGTTCCAGGCCATGGCAGCCGGCCGGCCGCTGATTACCCGGCGCTCCAGCGCCTATGGAAACAGCCTCGAAGGATCGGACGTGATCGGCTGGGTTACACCGGGAGATGCCGTCTCCCTTTCAGCCCGGGTAAGAAAATGGATCGCCGCGCCTTCAGAGCTTGCGGCGCGGGGCCAAGAGACCCGTAAACTCTACGATCAGTTTTTCAGCCATGACCTGCTCAGAGGGATGCTCCAGAATATACTCGATAAGGCGTTTAAACAAATATGAATAAAACCCCGGGTGATCTGCAATACCTGTTGATAAAAAGTCTGTTGAAGATGTTGACCCTGATCCCCCGGCCCTGGTTTGCCCGGTTGGCTGTTCCCCTGGGCCGGTTGTGGTACGGCCTGGACCCGGGCCATCGTAAGATTGCCTTTGACAATATGACGATCGCCTTCGGCCGGGAGATGGACCGGGATGCCATACGGGACCTGGTGAAAGCCAATTTTGTCCAGTTGACCCGCGCGGCGCTGGAGCTGCCGTCCCTTCTCAGACTGAACAGGAAAAACCTTGCCTCTTATGTGACCTTTGAAGGGCTGCATCATTTCGAGCAGGCCCGTTCGCGGGGCGCCGGCGTGCTTTTCCTGACGGCGCACCTGGGAAACTGGGAGCTGATGGCGCTGGCCGCATCACTGAAATTAGAGCCCTTTTACGTGATGATCCGTCCCCTGGATTCCCCGGCCATGGACCGCCTGTTGACCGAAATCAGAAGCCGCACGGGCAACCGGATGATCGATAAGGATAAAAGCGCGGCCCTGGTCAGCGGGTTGTTGCGCAACAATAAAACGCTGGGGATCTTACTCGATCAGAACTCATCCTGGTATGAAGGCGTGTATGTGCCTTTTTTCGGGAAAGTCGTCTGTACCAACAAGGGCCTTGCCATCCTGGCCATGCGCTATGGGGCGACGGTTCTTCCGGCTTTTAATATCCGGCAGCCGGACGGGCGTTACCGGATCATCATTGGTGCCCCGGTCCCGCTGGTGCGAAGCAGCCATGCCGGCCGCGACATTTCCGAAAACACCGCCCGGTTCAATCAAATCATTGAAAAATATATCCGGCTGGCGCCGGACAACTGGCTTTGGGTTCACCGGCGCTTCCGGATAAAGGACATCCCCGAACAGGCAAGAAAAAGGATAAAGGGGATTTGATGTGGCCTCAAAACACCGGCATCCGGGGCAATGAACTGCCCCCGGTCAACTCCAGGCAGGCTTTTTCGACCTCTGACACCTGAATCAGGTTGATGTCATTCACATTCCTGAACCATTTTGCGCTGGCCGCAAGGGGTCTCACATTTTCAGGTGCTCCCGTGGAAAAAAGCGTAATCACCGGAACCTGGAGCGCGGCGGCAAGATGCCCGGGGCCGGTGTCATTGGAAACCAGCAGGGTGCAATCCGCGATGGCGCTGATCAAGGGGTTGAGGCGCTGGTGCATAAAAAATTCCCAGTTGTTTTCAGCGCATATTTTTTTTACTGCCGGCGCAAGAAAGGTTTCCTGGGGCCCTAAAAATATGCGGACGGCAAAGCCGCTGCGGGACAACCGGATTGCCAGGGCAAAAAAATTATGTTCCGACCAGCGCCGGCTCTCGGTCGATGCGCCAATATTCAACCCGATGACAGGCCGGCCGGTCGGTCTGTTCCCCTGCTTAAAGGGCAACCGGGGAGGGTCCACATGGCCCGGCGCGGAAAACCCGCAGGATTCCGCAACCGCCCGGAGGAAATAACGGGCCCGGTGCTCGTGCTCCCAGTCCGCCTGAATGGGGCTGTTGTAGATCCGTCTGCGAAGCAAAGACTTTTTGACCCGTCCCACCCGGCTGGGCGCGCCGGTAAGCAGGGCGATGACGGCCGTTTCACCGAAGCCCTGCAGATCAAACACCCTGTCAAACCGCTGCCGCTTTAAACGATAGAGCATCTTCAGGGCGCCCGAGAGGGCTGAAACCCGTCTGCCCTTTTCGCGGAAGCTTTGGCGGTCGATCGTTTCAATCTGATTGATGCCTTCTGATTTTTCCAGGATTTCGGCCAGGGCAATGTCGGTCAGATAGGCTATGTGACAGGTTTCATACTGCCCCCTGAGCCATTTGATTGCCGGAAGGGTCATAAGGACGTCTCCCATCCCGGACCAGCGTATGACCAAAAATTTTTTCGGCATTTTTTTTGCAAGCTGGGTCATAGTCTGCTATAGTTTTCCTAACAAATCTGAAAGGAGATACCATGGCGCTCAGTCAAGAACTACTTAATATACTAGCCTGCCCCAAGTGTAAAGGCGACATTCATCTGAATGACAAGGGAAACGGGCTTATATGTGATCACTGCCGACTCTTGTATGAAATCAGAGACGACATCCCCATCATGCTGATCGAGGAAGCCAGGCCCTTACGTTCATGAGCGTGCCGAAAAATTCAAAACCGGTCAAACTTGTGATCGGCCTGTTTATGCAGGACAAGGGGCTCTGCGGCCCATTGGCCGCCTCCCTGGAACAGGAGTTCGGCCCCATCGATACGGTCAGTGCATGGCTGCCGTTTGATTATACCGCCTATTACGAGGACGAGATGGGAGCTCCTCTTTTCAGGCGCATGCTGACCTTTAAATCGCTGATCCGGCCCGGCGGTCTGCCGGACATCAAGCTTACGACCAACGGCCTGGAACAATCCTGTTTAAACAGCGGCAAGCGCAGGGTCAACATCGACCCGGGTTACCTGACCCTGGAGAGGTTCGTGCTGGCCACCGGAAAGAATTTTACGCACCGGATCTATCTGGCAAAGGGAATATATGCCGACCTGACACTGATTTACCAGAAAGGCGGGTTTCAAAAGCTGCCCTGGACCTACCCGGACTATGAGGACCGGCGCATGAAGGCTTTTCTGGAAAAGGTGCGCCGGAAATACGTGATGGATTTAACCCGGACGACAGGACCTGAAATATGATAATAAGCATGACCTCCTATTCCCGCCTGGAAGAAACCAGGCAAGGGCTGTCCGTTGTGATAGAAATCCGCACCTATAACAGCAGGTATCTGGACATTTCCCTGCGGCTGCCCCATGGATATCTTTCTCTGGAAGATAAAATAAAACGCCTGATCGGCAGCCGGCTCACCCGCGGCCGGGTCGAGATTTCCCTCCAGATCAAAAACGAAATCGTTGAAACCCAGCGCTTTGAAATCGACAAGGCCAAAGCGACGGCCTATTACCAGGTTCTGACCCAGTTGCAGGACATGTTCAACCTGGAAGGCCAGGCGCCCCTGGATCTTATGGTCAGAGAGAGCGGTGCGGTAAAACCCGTGGAAGTCGATATGGACATGGCCTTTTGCTGGGAAATCATCCAGGGCTGTGCCGGCGATGCCCTGGATGCACTCGAGGGCATGCGCAAAGCCGAAGGGGACGTCATTGCGCAGGATTTTAAACAGCGCCTGGATAATATAGAAAAATGCCTGGATCAAATCGAGGCGGATTCCGGCGGGCTGGTCTCCCAATACCGCTCACGGCTGCAAGAGCGCATGGGGGCGTTAACCGGGGGGCTTATGGAAATCGACCCCCAGCGGCTCCTTCAGGAAGCCGCGCTGTTTGCCGACAGAAGCGATATTTCAGAAGAAATCCTGAGGGTCAGGAGCCATATCAGTCAGTTCCGTTCCTTGATGGCATCCGCAGAGCCCGCAGGGAGAAAGCTGAACTTTCTGCTGCAGGAGTTCAACCGGGAGTTTAACACGGTGGGGTCCAAGGCCGGCCATGCCGGCATTTCCCACACGGTGGTTGATGTAAAGTCCGAGCTTGAAAAAATGCGCGAGCAGGTTCAGAACGTGGAGTGAATATGGCTATCTGGGTCAAGGGTCTGCCCCGGGAGATTTGGGCGCTGGGTTTTGTGAGCATGTTCATGGATATCTCGTCTGAGATGATCCACAGCCTGCTTCCGGTATTCCTGGTAACGGTGATCGGTTCCTCGGCCCTGTCGGTCGGATTGATCGAAGGTGTCGCCGAGGCGACCGCTTTGATCACGAGAATATTCTCCGGCGCGCTGAGCGATTTTCTCGGCAAGCGCAAGGCCCTGGCCATTGCCGGCTATGCCCTCGGCACCCTGACCAAGCCCTTGTTCGCCCTGTCCTCCACCGTCGGGCTTGTATTCACGGCGCGATTTTTCGATCGGGTCGGCAAAGGCCTCCGCGGCGCTCCCAGGGACGCGCTGATTGCCGATGTCACCCCGGCCCATAACCGGGGGGCCGCTTACGGCCTCAGACAATCTCTGGACACCCTGGGCGCCTTGATCGGCCCGCTGCTGGCCATGGGCCTGATGGTTGTCACGGCCGGAGATTTCAGGCAGGTCTTCTGGGTTGCGGTCGCTCCGGGATCCCTTGCGGTGGCCGTTCTCTTTTTTATGGTTAAAGAGCCCGGTGCCGTGCCGGTAAAGGCCAAAAGAAAACTCATCGACCTGCGTGAAATATTTCAGCTGAAACCGGCCTACTGGATGGTGGTCGCCTTTGGTTCGATATTTGCCCTGGCCCGATTCAGCGAGGCTTTTTTACTGCTTCGGGCGCAAAGCGTCCACATGAACACGAACATGATTCCGGTCGTGCTTGTCGTCATGAATATTTTTTACACGCTGACATCCTACCCGGTCGGACGCCTTTCCGACCGTCTGGGGCGAACGGGGCTTCTGGCTGCCGGGCTCGGGGTCCTGATCCTCTCGGATCTGGTGCTGGCCGTCGCGGAAACCGGATGGACGGTGGCCGCCGGCACCGCCCTCTGGGGGCTGCATATGGGCCTGTCCCAGGGGCTGATATCCGCCATGGTGGCCGATACGGCGCCACAGGATCTCAGGGGCACGGCTTTTGGCGTTTTCAGTATGGTCAGCGGCATCACCCTGCTTTTTTCCAGTGTGATCGCCGGCTGCCTCTGGGACATTTTCGGTGCACCGGCGACTTTTTTTGCCGGCGCCGCCTTTGCCGCTATCGCGCTGCTGGGTTATGTGTTTCTTTTGAGGCGCGCGCCCTCAGACAGGGGGAACGGCGGGGGTAATTGCGGTTGATAATTTTCCCTTGAGAGGATATGTATCGTTTTATGGAACAGAAACTGCTGAATATCGGGTTCGGGAGCACGGTGGTCAGTGAAAGGGTGATTGCGGTGGTGTCGCCCAACTCGGCCCCCATGAAGCGTCTGAAAGATGAAGCCAGGAAAGATAAACGGCTGGTTGATGCGACCCACGGCAGAAAGACCCGTGCCATCATCATCATGGAAAGCAATCATGTGATTCTTTCAGCAATTCAATCGGAAACCATTTCCCAGCGGTTTTCAATGGTCAAGGACTCCCAACAACAGAAACTCCGGTCGATTCTTGCGGATGAAAATGAACCAGACGGCCTGTAAGAAGGGGCATCTTTTGATCCTGTCCGCCCCCTCCGGCGCAGGAAAAACGACACTCGGCAATGCCGTACTGCAAAGGTTCCCCGACATCCTCTATTCGGTCTCCTGCACCACGCGGCAACCCCGTGCAGGGGAAATAGAAGGTGTGGACTACCACTTTATTTCAAGATCCGATTTCCGGGAAGGGATCGGCGCGGGCCGCTGGGCGGAATGGGCGGAGGTCCACGGGCATTTATACGGCACACCGGCTGAATTTCTCAACCAGGGCCTGGATGCCGGAAAAGATATTTTGCTGATTATCGACGTCCAGGGCGCCCGGAAGATCCTCGACCGATATCCGCAGACCCTGGCGATTTTTATCGCGCCGCCGTCCAAGGACGTCCTGCAAGCCCGGCTGGAGTCCCGGGGGACCGACAGCAGGGAAACCATTGAAAAGCGGCTTGCCAATGCACAGCAGGAAATGGCTGCAGCGAACCTTTATCACCACATCGTGGTCAATGACAACCTGCAGGAAGCGATAGAAAAACTGGTGTCCATCATCAAGGATAATCGTTCCGTTGAATTTTGCTGAAGCCAGGTTAAAGACGGAAGTCCTTTACGGGGTTCACCCGGTGCTGGAAGCCTTCCGGGCGGCAAGGCGGACATTCCATGAAGTCTATATCGCCAAAGACCGGCCTTCAAAAGCCGTTCTGCAGATCGTTCAGCGGGCGGAATCCTTCAAGCTTCCGATACTCCAGGTCAAACCGTTCCGGTTGGAGGCGATCACCGGCGCACGGATGCATCAAGGCGTCGGGCTCAAGGTCGGGCCGTATCCGCTGGCGCCGTTGGCCGAAATGCTGAATGCCTCTACAGCTGCCGGGGATAAGCCATTTATGCTGCTGCTGGACGGCGTGACGGACCCGCAAAATCTGGGCGCCTTGATCCGAACGGCATATTGTGCCGGTATTCACGGCATCATTCTGCCGTCGGATCGATCCGCCGCTCCGACGTCGGTGGTGTCCAAAACGTCTTCCGGGGCCCTGGAACATGTGTTGCTGTCCAGGGTTTCCAACATGGTCAGCACCATAAAAGCCTTGAAGGACCAGGGGCTATGGGTCGCCGGCATGGACCGGAACGGGGACCGATCCATTTATGACTTTGATTTTACCGGGGGTGTCGCCCTGGTGATCGGTGGAGAGGAAAAGGGCATCCGGCCCCTGGTAAAGAGACACTGTGATTTTTTAATATCCATTCCTCAATCCGGTCATTTTAACAGTTTAAACGCCTCTGCGGCCGGGGCGGTGGTATTGTATGAGGCGTTCAGACAACGACATGTAAAGGATATCTGTGATGATTGAAGACGGGAGAATTTATATCGATAAAGGCGGCTCGTTGAGGGTGCCGGATAACCCCATAATTCCGTTTATTGAAGGCGACGGGATCGGCCCGGACATCTGGCCGGCTGCGCGGATGGTCGTCGACGGCGCGGTCAATGCCGTGTATGAGGGGAAAAGGGCCATTACCTGGCATGAAGTTTATGCCGGGGAAAAAGCGTTCGACCAAACCGGCCAATGGCTTCCGGACGAGACCCTGGATGAGATTCAAAAATATGTCGTTGCCATCAAAGGCCCCATGACAACCCCGGTGGGAAAGGGGATCCGGAGCATCAATGTGGCCATCCGCCAGAAACTGGACCTCTATGCCTGCATACGGCCGGTTAAATACATCGAATCGGTCCCGAGCCCCATGAAGCATCCTGAAAAAATCAACATGGTGGTCTTTCGGGAGAATACGGAAGATTTATACGCGGGCATCGAGTGGGAAGCCGGCAGCAAAGACGCGGCGAAACTGACCGCCTTTTTAAAGAAAGAAATGAACGTTGAACTGCCTCCGGGTTCAGGCATCGGTGTAAAGCCCATCAGCGAAAAGAATACCAAACGCCTGGTGTCCATGGCCATTACCTATGCCCTGGCAAACGGTTACCCCAGCGTGACCTTTATGCACAAGGGCAATATCATGAAATTTACCGAAGCGGCATTCAGCCTCTGGGGGTATGAAGTCGCCAGGCAACGCTTCGGGGACCGTACGCTCACCGAAAAGGAGCTGCATGGTGCCTATAACGGCAGGCAGCCCAAAGGAAAGGTGGTTATCAAGGACCGTATTGCGGACATGCTGTTTCAGCAGGTGCTTCTTCGGCCCGAAGAATATGCGGTGATTGCCGCGCCGAATTTGAACGGCGATTATATTTCAGATGCCCTTGCCGCCCAGATCGGCGGACTGGGCATGGCGCCCGGGGCCAACATCGGGGACCGGTGCGCCGTCTTTGAGGCCACCCACGGCACAGCGCCCAAATATGCCGGCCAGGACAAGGTCAACCCGGGTTCTTTAATCCTGTCCGGGGCCATGATGCTCGAATACATGGGATGGACAGAGGCGGCAACGCGCATCCGGGAGGCGCTGGCATCCACCATCAGAGAAGGCACGGTGACGTACGATCTGGCCCGGCAGATCAAAGGGGCCACCGAGGTCAAATGCTCCGCGTTTGCCAGAAGGATCGTTGAAAAGATCGACCGGCCATAACCGGGGATTCCGGCGGGTCTGCAGGGCATTTACAGACGCGCTCTTTCCGGCCAAATGCCTGGTCTGCAGCAGGTTTTTCCACCCCCAGATACCTCAGGCGGCCGATTTTCCTCCCAAGGGCCGTTATGATCTGTCCGTCATAACCGGAGCGAAAGCCGGGGCCTTTCAAGAATCCATGTCCCTGTTTTTATGCCCGGCCTGCTCGCACGGCTTCCAGCCGGTGGAATCACCCATGTGTTCCACCTGCGGCCGCATGTTTAACAGCCGTGAAGGCCGGGACCATGTCTGCCAGCAATGCCTGGAACAGCCCGGGCGATTCGGCAAAGCCCGTGCCTACGGCATCTACGACCGGGCCCTGATGCAAGTCATCCATTGTTATAAATATAAAGGCGATCTCCAGCTTGCCGCTCCCCTGGGATGGCTTCTTTTTTCCGAGTTTGTCCGGCACTGGTCCGGCCAGGAGATTGATCTGATTGTCCCGGTGCCCCTGCACATCCGGCGGTTCAGAAAACGGGGCTTCAATCAGGCTTATCTGTTAATCGCGGACTGGGTTAAAAAAGCCGCCGCCTGTGAGGTCAAACTGCCGGATTTTCAGATTGCGCCGGATCTGCTCTTCAGAAGCAAACACACCGATCCTCAGACATTTCTGAGCCGCAAGCGCCGGATGGAAAATATCAGGAATGCCTTTGCCCTGAACCGGCGCGCTGATGTCAAGGGTAAACGCCTGCTCGTGGTGGACGATGTCTACACCACCGGAGCAACGGTGGATGAATGCATCAAGGTACTCTGCCGCCACGGTGCGGCCAATGTGGATGTGCTCACCCTGGCCCAGGCGCAATAAAAACCAGTTTACAGTTCACAGTTGAAAAAGTTCAGTTTACAGTTGCCGGTTTACGGTTTCCGGTTCTTTTGAACCTCACTGCCACGATAAATTGCGGGCGAAGTATTCGCTGTTGTGTCCGGTGAAAACTGCCGTGAGCCCATAATTCTTTTCTATTTTTTGTTTTTTAACCGTCAACCGGTAACGGTTAACCGTAAACTGTTAACCGTAGACTGCTTGAAGGCTGCAGCGCAGCTTGCGGCGTAACCGGAGCTTTTTACGAAGCCTCCCTATTTCAGTTTCCGTTTTATTTCGTTTATCCGGCGGGTGACTTTTATGCTGCGGGGACAGGACCGGGTGCATTCAAAACGGTTTTCACAGGCCCGGGCGCCATCGGGATCGTCCAGTGCGGGCCGGCGCAGCTCAAGCCCCTTGTCCCTGGAGTCATGTAAAAAACGTGACGCCTGAACCAGGGCGGCAGGGCCCAGAAAACGGTCATTCCTGCCCAGCACCGGGCAGGCCGAATAACAGACGGCGCACAAAATGCAGAGGGTGGTGTCGTCAAAGGCGCTGTGCTGGTCCGGCGTCTGGATTCTTTCCTTGGCGGCAACGGGTTCATCGTTGATCAGGAAAGGTTTGACGGACCGGTATTTTTCGAAAAACAGGGTCAGGTCGACGATCAGGTCTTTTTGAACCGGAAAATGAGCCAGCGGCTCAATCGTCACCGGTGCGCTGCCGTTTAGGACATCTTTCACCAGGGTCTTGCAGGCCAGCCGGTCCTTTCCGTTGATGCGCATGCCGTCGGACCCGCAAACCCCGTGGGCGCAGCTTTTGCGGAAGGAAAGGGTCGGGTCCACAAAGCGCTGGATGTGCACCAGGGCGTCTAAAATCCGGTCGTCGGGGGCGGCCTCGACCTGGTAGCTTTGATAGCCCGGCAGTTGATCCGTTTCAGGGCTATAGCGCAGTATTTTCAGCTCTATCTTCATGGCGTTTCTCAACTCGGCCGCTTCCTGTGTTTAATTCCCGCTGCAGGGCTGCGAAGTGGCATAACTTAACCCCATAACCGAGACCTTTGCAAAACGCCCCCTTTGGCCCAATTTCTGCGTCAGGCTCAAATTTTAATCCTCAAAATACTTAATGTATTCTTCCGGTTAAAATTTTCGCCTTCCTTGAACTTGAACGAAATTGAGCATTTTTCAAAGGTCTCTAACCGGAAACTGTAAACCGGAAACTGTAAACTGTTTTCCCCCTCGAGCCCTATCTTTTAATATGTTCTCGGTTTTGGCTCCCACACGGACGTGTCAACCGGCTTGCAGGAGATGCGGACCCGGTCCTTTTCCAGTTTCGCCAGGGAATGTTTCAGCCAGTTTTCATCATCCCTGTCCGGGTAATCATCCCGGGAATGGGCCCCGCGGCTTTCTTTCCGGTTGAGGCTTGAAACCGCCGTGATCAAAGATAAATCCAACAGATTTCCCAATTCGAGCAGGTCTGTCAGGTCGGTATTAAACCTTTTGCGGCGATCCTGCGCCCGGACATCCTGGTATCGGCCCCGAAGCTCGGTGAGTTTTTCCACGGCCCGGGTCAGGTCGGCCGCGTTGCGATAAATTCCGACATTTTCCATCATGGTCAGTTCCATTTCCTCCCGGATGCGCCCGCTGGAAGGCCCGCGCCCCTCCCTGAACAATCGGTCGATCTGCTGTATCGCAGCAGCAGCGGCATCCTCCTTGACCCAAAGTCCATCCGCGTCTTTTACGAACCCGGCCATGTCCTTTCCGGCCCTTCTGCCGAAGACGATCAGGTCCAGCAGGCTGTTGGTTCCCAGCCGGTTGGCGCCGTGAACCGACACGCAGGCGCATTCTCCGGCAGCATAAAGGCCCTGGTAAACGCCGCCGTTTTCATCCACAACCCGGCCGCGGGTGTCCGTGGGAATTCCACCCATGGCGTAATGGGCGGTGGGCAGAACCGGTATGGGATTTTCAGCCGGGTCTATGCCAAGATAGGTTTTGCAGAACCCGGTGATGTCGGGAAGTTTTTCCCGCAGAACGTTTTTTCCGAGAGCCGTGGCATCCAGGTGCACATAGTCGTCGATTCTTTGATCTCCCCGGATGCCGCGGCCCTGCCTGATTTCGGTGATAATGGCCCGGGCCACCATATCCCGGGGGGCCAGATCCAGCAGGGTGGGCGCGTAACGGGACATGAACCGCTCCCGGTCCCGGTTCAAAAGGACGCCGCCTTCTCCCCGGACGGCTTCCGAGATCAAGATCCCCATTCCCTTGATGCCCGTGGGGTGGAACTGGAAAAATTCCATGTCTTCCAGCGGGACGCCGCGCCGGGCCAGCAGGGCAGGGCCGTCCCCGGTGTTGGCGTATGCGTTTGAGGTGGTTTTAAACATCCTGCCGAAGCCGCCGGTGGCAAAGAGGGTAGCTTTGGCCTGAAAAATGTGAACCTCGCCCGATGAAAGCTCCAGGGCCACGACGCCGCCGCACCTGCCGTCCCGGAGAATGACGTCGATGATCTGGAATTCATTGAAAAAAGAGACGTTGTGTTTCAGGCACTGCTGGTAGAGCGTCTGCAGGATCATATGGCCGGTGCGGTCGGCCGCATAGCAGGCCCTTTGTACGGCGGCCTTGCCGAAATTGCTGGTGTGCCCGCCGAAACGGCGCTGGTCGATCCGGCCTTCGGGCGTGCGGTTGAAGGGCAGTCCCAGGTTTTCCAGCTCATAGACCGCCTGAACCGCTTCCTGGGCTAAAATCATGGCGGCCCCTTGATCCACAAGGTAGTCGCCGCCCTTTACGGTGTCGAAGGCATGCCACTCGGGCTTGTCTTCTTCCACGTTGCCCAGCGCCGCGCTGATGCCGCCCTGGGCGGCGCCCGTGTGACTGCGGATGGGGTGGAGCTTTGACAGGACGGCGGTTTTGGCGGTTTTACAGGCTTCTATAGCCGCGTAGAGCCCTGTCCCCCCGCCGCCCGCGATGACGACGTCAAATGAATGGATTACAGCGTTTTCCACATGTTTCCTTTAATTGTCAGGCCGCTTTAAAATGCTCAATTTTGTTCGAGGTCAAGGACGGCGATAATTTTAACCGGAGGAATACATGGCGTATTTCGAGGATTAAAATTTGAGCCGGACGCAGAGATCGGGCAAAAGGGGGCGTTTTAAAGCGGGCTGATCATCCTCCCTGATCCAGGGGCTCCAGCCGGACGGTGACGCCGTTTTTTTCCAGCTCCCGGTAGTATTCCTCTCTGACGGCAGGATCCTCCCGGTCATAGCGCAGCTTGAACGCATAGGAAAACTGGTCGTCACTGCGGGCCGCACCCACCGGGTCGTATTTTTTTGCGGAAATCATGCTCTGCCCCCAGCCCTTGAAGGCCAGCTGCCGGAAGGGGCCTTTGCCCGTGTTGAAGTGCTGATGGAATTCATTGCGCCTCGGAGAGATGACCCCGTACGGCTTGATGGGCACTTTCCTGCGCCCTGCCGGGTTCATCTCGTCTCCGGGGTTGAACAGCAGCTCGTAGCCCTGCCCGTCGATGACGATCACGTGGGCGCCGGGGCCGTGCCGGTGGGCCGTCACATATGTGCCTTCGGAAACTTCCAGCACGTGGATCTGTGACTTGGTATTTCCCATGTGAAGGCGCATGATGGCGGTGCGGGTGCCTCTTTCGGCCCAGGTGTCCAGTTTGAGCTTCCGGACATCCGGGACAAAATTCGTCTGGGACAGCCTCAGGTTCCAGTGCTTGTCCATCTCGGCATAATCCTTTTCCATGGCGTGGCTGTACCGGTCCTTGAAAACAAAAGGATTGTCGAAAACAAAATCAAGATTCTGATAAAGGTTGATCACCTGAGCCATGTTGGTGCCGAAGAAAAACCGGCAGGGTTTATCCCCCGAGCTGTTGAACTCCTGGTGCCAGGCATTCAGCGGAATGGCCAGCAGCGTCCCTTCGGACCATTCGACGGTCTGCCGGGGTTCCCCTTCCTGCCAGATCATGGTGGCGCCGGTCCCGCTCATGACGTACATGACCGCTTCGTACATGTGTTTTTCTGGCTTGAGCTGGCCCTTGGGCGGAATTTCAACCACCTGAAGGTTGACGATCTCCTGGTCCCCCAGGCGGGTGCAGGCGGCCTTGCCGCCCCTTCTTTGCCAATCGGCCAGGGGCAGGGTGGCCAGATTCTCAAGGTAGCTTTCCTCGTACAGGGGCAGCCCCTCATCTTCGACAAATTTCTGATAGTAACTTCCCACCCACCACTGGTCAAATGTTTGCGGCCTGTTTGACACCTGTAGTCCCTCCATGTTTTTTTTAAGCTGATTTTCCCGGTTGACTATCCTTCTGAAAATGTGAGAATGATAGGCATATGACCGGATATTTGTAAAGAGAAAAGTATCAACCGCCGAACCCGGGGAATCCGTATGATCGATACGTCAAAGGTGCTCGACCTAAACGAGCTTCAGTCAAGGATAGAAACCCTTCAAAAAAACAACAGGAAAATCGTTTTTACCAACGGGTGCTTTGATATTCTTCACGCAGGGCACGTGCGCTATCTTAAGGCGGCCCGGTCCGAGGGGGACGTGCTGGTGGTGGGGCTCAATTCCGACCGGTCGGTCCGCGCCATCAAAGGCCCCGGCCGGCCCATCGTGGGTCAGGATCACCGCTCCGAGGTGCTGGCCGGCCTGCAGTGGGTGGATTATGTCGTCATCTTTGATGAACCGGACCCCTCCAGGCTGATAGAATGCCTGAAACCGGACGTGCTGGTCAAGGGGGCCGACTGGTCCGAAACGGATATCGTCGGGGCGGACCGGGTCAAAGCATGCGGCGGGAAAGTGGTCCGCGTCCCGCTGACGGCTGAAATTTCCACCTCGATGATAATAAGGAAAATACGCAAGGAACGTTAAACCGTGATGAATGCGTTTTTATTAACAATATGAAAAGTCATGGCCTTGTGCCGGGTTCCAGGAGTTCGGATTGGCTATGCTCTTAAAAGAGGAAAACGGGCTTCAATTCTTCCAGTTTCCCGATTTCAATCGATTCCCGCAGGTGGTGCACGGCATCTTTACCCGCAACGGCGGGTTCAGCCGGGACGGTTTTAAGAGCCTGAACGTGAGTGTAAGCGTCGGGGACGATGAAAACCGTGTCCGGCAGAACCGGCGCCGCATCGCCGGATGCCTCGGGGAAAACGAGCTGGTCTTCGTCCGTCAGAATCATGGGAGCCGGGTGGTCCGGCTGCAGGACAATCCCGGGCCGGCCGCCGGAAAAACGGCCGTCCTGATGCCGGCAGGCGATGCAATCATAACGGACATTGCCGGTAAGATGCTGGTGATCCAGGTGGCCGACTGCCAGGCCGTCATGCTGTACGATCCGGTGCGCAAGGCGGTGGCCAACATCCATTCGGGCTGGCGCGGCAGCGTCAACAACATCATCGGCCGCACGCTGAAAAAAATGAGAGAAAAATTCGGCTGTTGTCCGCAGGATATGATCGCCGGGGTCGGGCCTTCCCTGGGGCCCTGCTGTGCGGAATTTGTGAATTATAAAAGCGAGCTCCCGGAAACCTTCTGGCCGTACAGGGATGAAAGAAACTGTTTTGATTTCTGGGCCGTCAGCCGGCGCCAGCTCCGCGAGCAGGGGGTCTTGGCGGAAAATATATGCGCCGGCGGCCCATGCACCCGGTGTAACCCCCATCTTTTCTATTCTTATCGGGCCGAGGGCCGCACCGGAAGATTTGCCGCCGTGATCGGTTTAAAATCGTTGACTTGACCATGAAGCTGTGATAATTACACAAACTTTGTATGATCGGCAGGATCGGGCCGTTGGCTGGCAGGCTGCCTTTGAGGCCCTTCTTAAGCGAGGCCTTTGAAAGCGGTTTTCCATGAAAAGAGAAACGAGACGGTACTTTAGAGACCTTGGTTATTTCAGCAGCCTGGGGTTTCAGATCGCCATCCCGATTATCATCGGATTTGTGCTCGGCAGCTACCTGGATGAAAAGGTTTTCGATTCGACGCCCTGGGCGATGCTCATCTGCCTGGCCCTGGGAATCGCGGCCGGGTGCCGGAACGTCCTGCTGGCCATAAAAAAAATTAACAAACTCTAACGAATTTTAAAAAGCACCATGATCATTCAGCAGCGTATTTTTAAATTTGTCGCCCGCGCCAACTGGGTGCTGCTTTTGATGGCCGGCGCCGTCGCGGGCGCTCTGCTGCCGCAGGATTTTACTCTGGGAATTATCGCCGGGGGGCTGATCGTGACCCTCAATTTTCACCTACTGTACCGCTCCCTGAAAAAATTTTTATCACCGCCGTATCTTTTTTCCACCCGCAAGGTTCTGGTGAAGTATCATTTGCGGTTTGTCTCGAGTATTCTCCTTATATTTATTCTGATTTCCAGAGAATATGTCCATCCCGGTGGCCTGCTCATGGGCCTGTCCGTCGTGGTGGCCAGCATCACACTGGCCGGGCTGGTGGAGGCGCGAAAAATTATTTTCAAGGAGGCCCTGTAAGGTGGAGCATCCCTATCTTTTTCTGGTAAAACTTGCCGATCTGACAGGAATAAAATGGGTGGGATACTTTGCCCATGCCTACCCGCACGTGCTTTATTCCTGGCTGGTCATGATTTTTCTCATCACTGCAGGCCATCTGGCCGCAAGACATCTTTCCATGATCCCGCTGAAAGCCCAGAACGTGTTTGAAACGGTCATCGAGGGGCTCGAGGAATTCATGGTGGACATCACCGGCGACGAGGGCCGGCGGTTCTTTCCGGTGCTGGGCACGGTGTTTCTGTACATCTTCGTCTGCAACCTCATCGGGCTGATTCCGGGCTTTTTCCCGCCCACGGCCAGCTACAACACGACCCTGGCCTGCGCCCTGACCGTTTTCGGCGCAACCCATTATATCGGCTTTAAATGCCACGGCGCCAAATATTACAAACACTTTATCGGGCCGGTGTGGTGGATGGCTCCGCTCATGCTGCCCATCGAGCTGATCGGTCATTTTTCAAGGGTCCTGTCCCTTTCCCTGCGGCTTTTCGGCAATATGAGCGGCCACGAGCTGGTGCTGGCCATATTTTTCGCCCTGGCCGGGGCCTTTTTCGCGCCCCTGCCCATCATGGCCATGGGAATTTTCGTTTCATTTGTCCAGGCCTTTGTGTTTTTCATGCTCTCGATCATGTATTTTGCGGGCGCCATGGAGCACGCGCACTGATTAAGGTAATAACCCCGTTAAAACAAAAATTATGATGTAACCATTACTAAAGGAGGAAATCGAGGATGCAAGAGTTGGTATTAAAATATTTTATATTCTGTGTGACAATGGCCGGACTCGGGATCACTGTTGCCGCCAGCGTCGGGGCCCTTGCACAAAGCTGGGGCTTGAAAACGGCGGTGGAAGGCATCGCCCGGAACCCGGAGGCTGCCGGCAAGGTGACCGTGACCATGATCATCGGCCTGGCGCTGATCGAGTCCCTGGTCATCTACACGCTGGTGATCGCCTTTATGCTGCTGGGCAAGGCGCCCAAGCTGGAGATGATGATCAAGCTGCTGGGGCAATAAATATCCTGGCCCTGAGGACCAGGCTTTGGTTATCCCCGAAGGGGATTTGCTTGGTTGGAAGTTCATGGTATGATTGAAATTACAAATAGCAAATTACAAATACCAAACAATTTCCAATGACCCAAATTCCAAAATCCAAACGATGTCCCGTCCTGGAAAGTTTGGGTCATTGAATATTGGAATTTTAGATTTGTTTGTAATTTGGTGCTT
>JAUYIZ010000022.1 GCA_030688615.1 Desulfobacterales bacterium
TTTTTTTTCCCCGGGTTTTTGGCATAGGCCGTGTACCCCATGAGAGCGAGCATCCAGAAAAAAGTGCTCAAGACATCCTTACGCTCGGTCACCCAGGCCACCGATTCCACGTGCAGCGGGTGCAGGGCGAACAAGGCGGCCACAAAGCCGCTGCGCCAGTGACTTCCGGTGGATTGCTTGAGAAACAGAAACAGCAGGACGGCGTTGGTCGCATGAAACAGCACATTGGTCAGATGATACCCGCCGGGGTTTTTGCCGTTGATCTCATAATCGACAATAAAGGACAGCCAGGTAAGCGGCGCCCAGTAATTGGTGAGCTTGGTGGCGCCGCTAAAGGCCCAGACAACATTTTCCAGGGTCATGCCGCGCCGGACATGATCGTTCTCTTCAACATAAAGATGATCGTCATAATTGACGAAGGAAAAATGCCTCGCCTGCCAGTACACGGCAAGTGTCGCCAGGACAAGGACCAGACATATCAGCGTTGCTCGATGTTTGCTGAGAAAAGGCATGGTACACGGCCCTATTGAAGCCGGCGCACCTGGGGTAAAGCCAGCAGTAGAATAAATGAGATCAAGAAGCACACCATGCCCAGGTAAGCCGTTGCAATGGGTGCTCCGGTTGTTTCGGCTATCCCGCCGAAAATGAGACCAAAGGCAGGCCCCAGACCAAAGAAAATCTCTTTTAAGCTCATCACCCGGCCGCGCACCTGGTCCGGTATGAAGCCCTGGATCAACGTCGTGCTCAGTGCCATGAAAGCGGTGGTCATCCCGCCGACGATCACCAGCAAAAGCAGGGAAAAGATGAACCAGGTCGACATCCCGAAAACGATTAAGGCCAGTCCCAGAACCATCCCCGTTGCAAAAAGGAGCCCGCCTTTATTTTTCCCCGCCCCCGCGGATGCCAGCAGGACCAGGCTCGTCACGGAACCCAGCCCCGGCGCCGCCTGCAGGTAGCCGTACCCGGATGCGCCCACTTTAAAGACATCCACGGCAAAGATGGGCAGCAGGCTGGAATAGGTCTGACTGGCAAACTGGGGGATAATGTACAGGAACACCAGGGTTAAAACGACCCCATAACCGGCCACATAACGCAGTCCTTCCACCAGGCTCTTCCATGGATTTTTTTTCCCGGTCCCGGAAGATGTGAGCTTAACGCTGACCCGGGACAGCCAGAAAATGGCGATCAGGGCGCCTGCGGCCCGCAGAAAAAATATGGGCACAACGCCGAAGGCTGCGATCACCATGCCCGCTATGGGCATGGCGACCACCCGCGCGGCCATGACAGATGCGGTGTCCAGGCTGACAGCGTTGAGCAGGTCTTCTTTGTCCACCAGATTGGGAACAATGGATGCCCTGGCCGGATGATTGAAACTGGTGACCACACCGATCATCAGGGCAATCACAATGATATACGGAATGGAAATCAATCCGGTTATGACCAGAATGCCGAGAATCACCGACAACCCGGCAAAGCCGAGGAGCGTAAATTTCAGCAAGTTCATCCGGTTCGTTTGATCGGTCAGGACCCCTCCGAGAGGAGAAATAATGACCATGGGTATAAAGCGTGAAGCACTCACCAGCGTCAGGATGAAGGGGGATCCTGAAATTTCATTGACCATCCACAGCAAGGCAGCGATTTCCATGAACTCGCCGATGTGTTCGGTGCAGGAGCCCAGCCACACCCATTTGTAATTTTCATACCGCACCGAGGCGAAAGTCCGCTGCCACAAGGGCTTGCGTGCCTTTTCGCCGGGCGCGCCGGATTCGTTTGGTTTCATCTTCATTGCACCGGTTCCGGGCTCCCCTGCCAGCGCGCTGTCCCCTGGCATTGGGGTTTCATCTGGATGCCCGGCATTTAATGAATGGTTTTTTTCTTACGTTTTCTGCCCTTCTAACCGAGCACCACGTCAAGGATTACCGATCTGCCCGCGGCCATCTGCTCCAGGGCCCGACCCAGTGCCGGTTCGATCCCGTCGTGGGTTTCTATTTTCTCGCCGTAAGCGTCGTAAGCTTCCGCGATTTTGATATAGTCCGGCACGGGCGTAATGGGAAACCCCAGGGAGCTCTGGTTCCGGGCAGCACACCCGTCGGGAAAGCATTCATGATGGGTTTGCTTCATGGCCAGATAACCGCCGTTGTTGAGCACCATGATACAGATGGGCAGCTGATACTCCTGACACAGCCCAAGGCCGGGCAGTATCGGATTGTAATGAAAGGTGCCGTCCCCCACCAGGAAAAATACCGGTTTGTCCTGACAGGCAAATTTCGTCCCGGCGGTTATACCCAATCCGGTTCCCAACCCGCCGACGCTTTTATAAAAGGCCTGTTGCCGCGTTAAATATTTACTGATAAAGGGCTTATGGGTGATACATTCTTCAACGACAACGGATTCTTCGGGCAGCAGGCTGTTGAGCGTGTGGAAAAACGATTTGGCGGACATGGGCCGGTTGGCCCGCGCGGCAATGGCTTCCGATTCCCCGGCTTTTACCATCTGATCGTGACGGGCGCGCCATTTTTCGAATCTTTCTTTGTAAACCCGTCCGTTTTGACCCGCAGCCTGAACACGGGGCCGGATCAGATCCACCAGCGCGGTTAACCACGCGCCTACATCGCCGGCCAGCATGGAATCAACCGCAAAACCCCAATAGGGCAAGTACTCCTTCAAGGGGTCCTCATCCAGGAAAATCACCTTTGTGCCGCTCCGGGGGAAAGCCTCCGGGGGATACCAGGGACTGGTGGCCCCCACAACCAGCACGGTATCGGCATCTTTAAGGGCCTCAGCCGGACGTGACCCCATATGAAGCGGGTGGGTTTTGGGGAAGTTTAAAAAATTCGGGCTCATGCATTCGAAAACCGGGATACCCAGAAGCTCGGCCAGTGCTACCAGTTTATGCACGTTTTCCGGCTGCTTGCCTGCATGCTCGGTTATAATAATCGGGTTTTTGCTGTTGATGAGTTGTTCGGCCACATCTGCAAGATCCCTGGCGCCCGGTTCGGGCAACGGCGCCGGAGGGGACATCCCGGGGATCGCGGGATCCTGAAAAAGCTCAACCGTCAATTCCTTTGAGACCGCAAGGAAAACCGGGCCCCGGGGTGTTGTCCGGGCGATGCGACAGCCCCGATAGAGCGAATCGATCAGTGTCTCCCTGGAAGTAATGGTATTGGCCCATTTCACATAGGGCTTGAACATGGGAACGGACCCGCCGACATCCGCCAGGGAACTTAACCAGTGCCCCCCCCAATCCGTCCCCTGACCGCTTGCGTTCACACCGGAAGTATCCGCGGCACAGATAATCATGGGTGTCCGGGACTGGTAGGCGGCCCGCATCGCTATGGCACCCTGCAGCGGTCCGACGCTGGCGTGCAGCAGGACGGCCGCCAGCCGTCCGGTCACATTCGTATATCCCAATGCCATGGCCACCGCAAGATTTTCATGCCGGCAGCTGGTGTATTTCACCGATTTGTCGCCCTGATCATAACGCCGGGCCAAGCCCTCCCAGACAGACGCCCATTCAGTTCCCGGAGAACAAAAAATATTTTCGATACCCTGCCCTTGAAACATTTTTAAAATGATATCCCCGCCGGACATTTCCATGGCTGATTTCTCCTTGTTAAAGCGGATTAATATTATGAGGGCCTTAAAATAACGGACTACTTTTTTTTAGATTTACCCCGGGTGTATCTGTCAAGCCACCCTTTTTTGAACGGGCCGTATTGATTCCGTTCGATTGCGTCACGAATTTTCCCCATGAGGGATTGGTAAAAGGTAATGTTGTGAATGGTCGCCAGGGTTTCGGCAATGGAATTGTGGGAAAAAAACAAATACCGCAAAACCATCCGGGAATAATTCCGGCAGGTATAACACTGGCAGTGGGTATCCACGGGATAGCGGTCCTTGAGATAGTTTTTGTCCATGATGCGCAGTTTGCCCATGGGGGAGAAAAGGATCCCATTCCTGGCGAACCGGGTCGGTATAACGCAATCGAACATGTCAACACCATATTCCACGGCCGCGATAATATCCTCCGGCATCCCGATACCCATGACATATCTGGGTTTATCCCATGGTAAAAGCGGGGCCGTATTTCTCACGGCCTCAATCATCAGGGAAGCGCCCTCTCCGACACTCACGCCGCCGATGGCAAAGCCATCAAAAGCAATGGCGGTAATTTCCCTGGCGCTCTGCCGGCGCAGCTCCTCGAACACGCCCCCCTGAACGATGCCGAATAAAAACTGGTGGTCCTGCAGTGAAACATTTCGACAGCGATGTGCCCATTCGGTCGTTCGCTTGACGGATTTTTGAACATCCGCTTCCGTTGATGGAAATGCCACGCATTCGTCAAAGGCCATGACGATATCCGCCCCGAGATCCCTTTGAATCTCCATGGCTTTTTCAGGGCTTAAAAAAATGGGTTTTTCATTTTCCTTAAAGGGAAAATAGGCGCCCTCATCGGTGACGCGCACACCGGGAAGAGAAAAAACCTGAAACCCGCCCGAATCCGTCAGGATCGTCTTGTCCCAGGCCATGAAACGGTGCAACCCCCCTGCCCGTTTGACGGTCGCCAGCCTTTCGGCGGTGGACATATGATATGTATTGGCCAGTAAAATCTGAGTGCCTGTTTCAGCAACATCCCTGGAGGTTGTCGAACGAACAAACCCGGAGGTTCCGACGACGGAAAAAGCAGGCGTTTCAACCGCCCCGTGAGAGGTGTGAAACTGCCCCCGTCGTGCGCCCGAATCAGAAGCCTCGGCTAAAATCCGGAACCCGATGTCTTTCATGGCTGATGTGGTACAATTAGAAAAATGGGTGCCCTCCTTACAGAACTTCCAGTTTAATCAAATATTTTAAATTGCCCCTTAATGTCAAGGATGATTATGGGGCAAAGGGATTGTCATCCGGTGTTCTTGATTGCTTCCGCATAAAATTTCCGGATATATTCCTTGACCATTCGCCGGGAAGAGAATTTCGGGGCATTACTTTTAATACTTTCCTTCATGACACGAACCCAGTCACGGGGAATCCCGTCGTTGGAAAGGCGGTAGAAGCGCGGAACGATTTCATCTTCCAATAACCTGTAAATGCATTCCGCGTCTTTTCGATTGGGATCGTTATCCGCTTCCGTATGCTCCACGGCCCATCCGTTCTTGCCGTCATACCCTTCCGGCCACCATCCATCCAGGAGGCTTAAATGGGGAACCCCGTTCAAAGCCGCCTTCATGCCACTGGTCCCGCTGGCTTCCATGGGAGGAATCGGGTTGTTGAGCCAGACATCCACGCCGTGAACCAGATACTGGGCCAGTTGTTCTCCATAGCCTTCCACAAAGGCGATCCGGCCGCCCATTTCCGGATCCCGGGCGGCATTAAAAATTCGCTGCAGCATCCGTTTACCAGGATCGTCGGCAGGGTGGGCCTTTCCGGCAAAAATAATCTGGACCGGCCGCCAGCGGTCATTTAAGAGTTTTTTCAACCGCTCCGTATCGTAAAAAATGAGGTCTGCACGTTTGTAGGTCGCAAAACGCCGGGCAAAACCGAGAGTCAGAACCGAGTGATTCAACAGGGTCCCGCCGGCCAGCACGGCAGAAGCATTGACACGCTTGTCGGTCCAGACGCGGCGGGCGCGGCCGTGAATATCATCAATGAGTTTTATCTTCAGCCAGTGGTGGATTTTCCACAGTTCCTCGTCCGGGATGTCATCGACAAATTCCCATACCAGCGGGTTGTCATGCTCTTCCAGCCACTTAGGCCCCAGATATTTATTGAACAGCAGCTGCATTTTGGGCTCGATCCATGTGGGGACATGCACCCCGTTGGTGATATGATCGATGGGCGTCTGATCTTCGGGTACATCCGGCCACAGGCTGTGCCACATCCGGCGCGCGACTTCCCCATGTCTCCTGCTGACGCCGTTGCGGTAACCGGTCATTCGGAGGGCGAACACCGTCATGTTGAAGCCCTCTTCAGGTTTATCGGGATGGGCGCCCAGCTGAAAAAATTGATCCCGGTCCAGGCCCAGGGATGGCCAGTAAGAGTGAAAATACTTTTCCATTAAATGAAAGGGGAACACGTCGTGGCCGGCCGGAACCGGCGTATGGGTGGTAAAAACAGAAGTCTTCCTGACTTGATCGCTGGCCTCTTCATAAGACATACCGCCCTGCACCAGATCCCTGATCCTTTCCAGCAGAGCAAATGCCGGGTGTCCCTCATTGAGGTGCAGCACGGAGTGCTGGATGCCGAGCGCATCGAGCACTTCCGAGCCGCCGATACCCAGGACGATCTCCTGGCGCAAACGCTGTTCCATGTCGCCCATATACAGGCGTGCTGATATGCCCCTGTTCACAGGCTCGTTGCGGTCCGTGTCCGTATCCAGCAGATAAAGCGGCACCCGCCCGGCGGACACTTTCCAGACGGCCACGTAAATGGGGGGGTCGATCAGCGGGACCTTAACCACCAGATGTTCGCCGTTCTGATCCCACACCCTGGAGATCGCGGCGGCATCCCGGTTCAGGGGCTGTTCTATATCTTCCTGCCAGCCGTCCTGGTTGATGTGCTGGTGCAGGTATCCCCCGGGATACATAAACCCCAGCGCCAAAAGCGGAACGTTCATGTCGCTGCACTCTTTGATAAAATCACCGGCTAAAAACCCTAATCCGCCGGCATAAAAGGGCAGGGAACGGTGAAGCCCGTATTCCGCCGAAAAATAGGCAATTGCCGGGCTGCCGGACGCAGGCAGGTCATCTAAAATGAAGCACTCCTTTTCCGCAAGATACTGCTGGAACCGTGAAAGCACCAAGTCGTAATGCCGCAGATATTCGGCATCTTTGGCGGCCCCAGCCAATACCTCGGCCGAGATCTCTCTAAGCATTTTATCCGGATTATGACCGCTTTCTTTCCATGCCTGGCGGTCGATCATTTTAAAAAGCATCCTCCCTTCCGGGTTCCAGCACCACCAGAGATTTTCGGCCAGCTCTTCCAGCCCCCTGATACGTTCGGGAAGATTGGGGAACATGATTTTTTGCGGATCCATTTTATTACCTTTCGTATTCTTTCAGTAGATAATGACGCATGCCCCGAGGAAAAATCAGGGGAAACGGCGGCAAGTCTTGCTAATGCCCATCCACGGCTTGCACCGGACACGCTGCTGATTTATGTCAAAAGAATGCCGGCCTGTCAACTCAAAACAGACTGCGCCGCCCGGCATCGAGACCTTTGAAAAATGCTCAATTTCGTTCAAGTTCAAGGAAGGCGAAAATTTTAACCACAGGAATACATTTAGTATTTTGAGGATTAAAATATGAGCCTGACGCCGAAATTGGGCGAAAGGGGGTGTTCTGCAAAGGTCTCGCGTCCTTTACGCTTGACCCAAACATTCACCTGCCCTATACTGCCGGTCACAAACCAGCATGGTTGTATCGAATACAACCCCCTGCACCAGGACTTCCAAATCTGATGGGAAATCGAAAAATAGTCAAAGCCTCCGGAGAGTTTCAGGTGTTCGCCAAGCCGGCAGGCTCGGTCTGCAACCTGGGTTGCGACTATTGTTACTACCTGAAAAAAGAACATCTCTATCCCGGACATGAAGGGTTTCGCATGCCCGACGATATTCTGGAAGAATACATCGTCCAGCACATTGCGGCCTATCCAGGCCCGGTGATCAATTTTTCCTGGCACGGCGGCGAACCGACCCTCCTGGGACTGGACTACTTTCACAAAATCACGGCGCTGCAGCGCAGGCATAAGCCCGCCGGACAGCGTATCACCAACGGCATGCAGACCAATGGAACGCGTCTGGATGAACACTGGGGGCGTTTTTTAGCCGAGGAAAACTTCAGCGTCGGACTCAGCCTGGACGGCCCGGAGGAAATTCACGACCTTTTCCGGGTCACCAAGGATCGAAAGCCCACTCACCGGCAGGTCATGCGCGGATACGAAATTCTACAAAAACACAACATCCCGTGTGATGTACTCTGTGTGGTGAACGCCCAAAATGTCCGGCACCCCATCCGGGTTTACCGCTTCTTTCAGCAGATCAAGGCCCGATACATCGGATTTTTGCCCCTGGTGGAACCCCGGCCGGACGCCCCGGAGGGTGTGAGTGAGCGCACGGTGCCGGCGAAATCCCTGGGCGCTTTTCTCTGCGCCATATTTGACGAGTGGAAGCAGCAGGATATCGGCAGGATCAAAGTGCAGCTATTCGAAGAAGCCGCCCGGACGGCGTTCAACCAGGAGCACGCCCTGTGCATCTTTCGGGAGACCTGCGGTGAAATTCCCGTCGTGGAACACAACGGAGACTTTTATTCATGCGACCACTTCGTCAGCCCGGAACATCTTTTGGGAAACATCCGGCAGACGCCCCTGGTGGACCTGCTCGAAAGTCCCGCCCAGAAAGCCTTCGGCCAGGCCAAACTGATTACCCTGCCCCGTTACTGTCGGAACTGTCCGGTCCGGCTCATGTGCCATGGGGGGTGTCCGAAGGACCGCTTCATTCACACCCCGGAAGGGGAAGCCGGCCTGAACTATCTTTGTGAGGGGTACAGGCGCTTTTTCGACCACTGCCGCCCTTTTGTCGCAGAACTTGCCGCCCTGTGGCGCGGGCGGTCCCGGCAGGACCCGTCCCTTGCCCCGGGCGCCCCGGTGGCGCAGATCGATCCTAAAATCGGACGCAACGACCCGTGTCCGTGCGGCAGTGGGCGAAAATACAAAAAATGCTGCCTGGGCAAAGTCCCTTGCTGAACTTATTTTTTTAGTTTGGCGTTTAAAAATTCAATGGTGCGCTTCCAGGCCAGCGGTGCGGCTTCCTTGTGGTACCTGGCCGCATTGGTATCGTTGTTGAACGCATGGTCAGCGCCCTCGTACACATACAATTTGTAATCGGTGCCCGCCGCCTTGAGGGCCGCCTCGTATGCCGGGATCCCTTTGTTGATCCGTTCATCCTTTCCACCGTAATGCAGCAGCAGGGAACCTTTGATTTTGGGAACATCTTGGGCGTCCGGCTGCCGGCCGTAATAAGGAACCGCGGCTGTCAAATCCGGAGAATTGACGGCCAACTGGTTGGCCATGGCCCCTCCCCAGCAGAAACCGACGACCCCGACCTTGCCGGTGGACAGGGTGTGGGTCTTTAAGTAATCCACCGCAGCCAGAAAATTTTCCTGGGTGGTCTTTCCGTCCAGCTTCCCGATTAAATCCCTGGCGTTGTCGCTGTCTTTCGGAGTTCCCCCGGACGATGACAACGCATCCGGGGCCACCGCCAAAAACCCCTCGACGGCAATGCGCCGGGCAACGTCTTCAATGTGGGGGTTCAGGCCCCTGTTTTCATGGACGACCACCACCGCCGGCCATTTCCCGTCTCCTTTCGGCCGGGACAGGTAGGCCTGCATTTGCCCGCCCGAACCGGGATATTTGATGCGCTCGATCATAATGCGGGAATCGTTTTCCGGAACCATTGCGGCCTTGGCATAATTGTTCTCCAGTAAAAACATGAGAGAAGACGCTGCGGCAGCGCCCCCTGCCAGGACGGCTAATTTTCTGAGA
>JAUYIZ010000282.1 GCA_030688615.1 Desulfobacterales bacterium
TCACGGTTGTTGGTAAACCGCCGTTTTCCAATAATTTTTTGTATCCATTCACGGAGTAGTTGAGTTAGTGGAAATTCCAAATATCAAATTCCAAATAACAAACAAATACCAATGACCAAAATTCAAAACAACAAACCAGTATATGATCGAAATAGTTTAGGTCATTGGTATTTGGAATTTAAGATTTGTTTGGAATTTGATGCTTGGAATTTTGGATTTCAGAGACTCCCTGAACGGTTACAATTCTTTTTAGGCTCAAATGTAAGGTAAGGAATCACAGGGCAGAAGCGAGAAACACAAGAGTTGAAACCAGAAACTGGAACCAACAGCTTTGAATTACACCCCTGTCGGTGTCCATCCTTGAACGGGAACGAAATTGAGCATTTTAAAGTGGTCTCATAATGGCAAAAGGCCCACAAGCTGTTGAAATTACTTATGAGCCCTCTTTTTTTAGGTGGAGGCGGCAACCAGAGTCGAACTGGTGATACGCGGTTTTGCAGACCGCTGCCTTACCACTTGGCTATGCCGCCTGAAAGAGACCTTTGCAAAACCCCCTATTTCGCCCGATTTCTGTGTCAAGAGAAAATTTTAATCCTCAAAATACTCAATGTATTCCTCCGGTTAAAATTTTATCCTTCCTTGAACTCGAACAAAATTTGACATTTTTCAAAGGTCTCTGAAATGGAGCGGGAAACGGGATTTGAACCCGCGACTTCGACCTTGGCAAGGTCGCACTCTACCACTGAGTTATTCCCGCTCGAGGACCTGAAACCTCGAGACCTTTGCAGAACCTCCTGTTTTGCCCGATTTCCCGAACAATATTTGAAATTCAAAAGTCCCACATCTGCAAAAGTTTCAAAGGTCTCTTCCGGTCAAATGGATTGTCCGGAAAAATCTTTTTCTAAAACGCGCATCATAGTGTTCAATCTTCTTTTTGTCAATAGAAAATGGCCTATTCTTTGAGAAGTCTGCCGAATTTCATGAAATAGTCCACTGCGGACCAGACGGTAAAAAACAGCGCGGCCCATAAGAAGAAAATCCCGATGGCATGAAAATTGATGCCGAAATATTCAAAATTTATTAACAGGGGTATGATTGCGGCGATCTGGAACCCTGTTTTATATTTTCCAAGATTTGAGGCGGAAACGTCTTCGCCGTTATCCGCAATGACATTTCGCAGACCCGTCACGGCAAGTTCCCGGCCGACGATAATGCAGACCACCCATGCCGGAATCCAGCCCAGAGACGTCAGCATGATGAAGCTGGAACAAACCAGGAGTTTGTCCGCCAGCGGATCCATCATTTTACCAAGGCTCGATACAAGCCCCCGCCGCCGGGCATAATAACCGTCCAGATAATCGGTAATGGCGGCGGCGCTGAACAGGATGGCCGCGCTGAAGTTGGAAATTTTGTTGGGAAATATCAGCAGAATCACGATGACGGGAATTGCCGCGATGCGATACAGGGTTAATTTATTTGGGTTACAGAATATTTTTTTCATTTCGTCACCGGAAATAACTTTGCTCATGCGGATCAATCCAAACGCTTCATTCCCCGTCTTCAGATCGGGCCAGCAGATACTTGTCCCTGCATCCCGTGCTGCAAAACAACAGCTCTTCCCCGCCCTTGCGCAAATTGACCCCGTTTCTCTCCGGGAAATAGGCGCCGCAGAACGGGTCTTTTACCATGACGTCATCGATAAGCTCCCGTTGATTGCCCGCTTGGGTTTTCCCGGTCAATGCGGCGGATAAAATCCAGAATTTCAGAACCCGGTAACCCAGATATATCAGGGCAATGATCAGGATTAATCGCATAAAAACCTTACTTGCTGTGGTTCCATTTTCTCCAGCTCGCATAAAAGGCGCCGCATATTTTTTTTCAGCACCGGATGAATCATCCATGGATCTATATCACACATGGGCTTTAACACAAAGCATCTTTTATGTAATCTTGGATGCGGCACAACAAGTTCGGGGGTATCCATCATCGCGTCATCATAAAAGAGAATATCCAGGTCAAGGGTTCTCGGCCCGAAACGAACTGCCTGCTGGGTCCGGCCGGCCTGACGTTCGATCAATTTTAATTCCTTCAAAACAGCCGGGGGCTCCAGGGAGGTCTCAATTTTTACGACCGCGTTTACGAACCAGTCCTGGTCCGGATAGTCAACCGGTCCGGTCAGATAATAGCTGGATTTACCCTTTAAAACAGACCTCGAAGGCTTTGAAAGCGCGTGGATCCCCGTTTGACAGTTCAACAGCTTATCCCCCAGGTTTGATCCGACGGAAATATAGACAATATGGCTCAATTCCACGCGTCGTCCCAAAGTTCACCGCGGTAGATAAGCCGGGCATCTCCTTCCAGATAAACGTCTGAAAAATGTCCGCCTGTTTCCGAAAAATAAACAGTAAGCACCCCGCCGCTTCGCGTTTTCACCTGAACCGGAGATTTATTTCCCAGATTGGCCGCCACCACCAGAGCGGCGGCCACCGCACCGGTTCCGCAGGCCAGGGTTTCGTCCTCGACACCGCGTTCATAGGTGCGTATGAGGACCTGGCCCTGATTGCCGGGCCATATGAAATTCACGTTGGTTCCGGCGGGCGCGAAGGCGTCATGCCGCCGAATTTCCTTTCCCACCTTTACGACATCCACATCTTCTATTTTATCGGATACCACCACCACGTGGGGCACGCCGGTGTTCACACTGCTGACGTGCAGGGAACCCTGATCGAGCTCAATGGGATAGTCAATCTTCATATCCACCGGATTCGTCATTTTAATTTTCACCCGGTCGCGGTCAACCTCTGCGGCGACCCGGCCGGCAATGGTTTCAAAAGACATTGTCGGCCCGGCAATTCCGTCTAAAAAAGCAAAGCGGGCCGCGCATCTGGCGCCGTTGCCGCACATCTCGGCCCGGCTGCCGTCCGAGTTATAAAACTGCCATTTAAAATCCGCCGTTGCCGATGTTTCGATAAGAATCAACCCGTCCGCCCCGGCAGACAGTCTTCTGCGGCACACCTTTTGGGCAAAACCGGACAAGTCCTTTACATCGACCCGCCGGTCCCGGTTGTCGATGATGATAAAATCATTGCCGCTGCCGCTCATTTTAACAAATGGTATCTTTGCCATACAATCTTCCTCACACGATAAAATCAGGTATATGCTCTCCTGCGATAAGATCGGCATATTCCTGCCGGGCCCTGACGACCTCAAACCGGCTGCCCTTGACCATGACTTCAGCAACCTTCAGCCTGGAACAGTAGTTGGACGACATGGAAAAACCGTAAGCCCCGGCGCTCATTACCGCGATGAGGTCCCCTGGTTTTACCCGGGAAATCTTACGATCCGTGGCCAGAAAATCCCCTGTTTCACAAATCGGCCCGACAATGTCGGCCGGGATCATTTCACTTTCAGATGCGACAACCGGTTGAATGGCATGGTAAGCCTGATACAGGGAAGGCCGGACCAAATCATTCATTCCCGCATCGACAATCACGAATTCTTTGATCCGGTTCGATTTTCTGAACAGCACCCTGGACACCAGAATGCCGGCATTGCCAAC
>JAUYIZ010000290.1 GCA_030688615.1 Desulfobacterales bacterium
TGCAATATTACAACTGACCGTGGCGTAATAATTTAAAGTTTTATATCATGTATTCCCGGTTGAAACCAAGCCTTTTCGTATATTGGCAGGCATTGCCCCGTCATGGTTTATTGCGTTTGCGCCGCAGTTCAAAAACCACCAGATTTTCCGGATCAGGACAGCCGACCACGGCAGTATCCGGATCTTCAGACCAGGGCAGGGTCCCGCCAAGCCTCAGGACCCGGAGGTCCGGCAGGAGGGAGTTGAACGCAGACAGGCAAATGCCTTCAGGAGTCGTCTTGCTGATGAAAAATGCATCCCCGACCCTGTGCTTGGAACAGGTCCCTTTGACAGATATTACTTTTACATCCACATCGTAGGTGTCGGCCATTTGCCGCCTCCTTCCATTATAAGGTTTCGAATGTGTCATCCAGCACCTGAAAATATCACGGCAATGCCTGATGATTAAATCTTACGGGCGATTTCAGCCCCGTCTCTCATGGCGTCTATGGCCATACCTGCCCTTGCGGCATCGCCGATGATATATACCTCTTTCGGGCTGTCTTTGATTTCTGTAAAAACAGCACTTTGAGACTGGACACCATAAGCCCGGATTATGGCGTCGAATCCAGACCATGTTTCGGTCTGCTCCTCCCTCACGACCGATACGGTGCCATGAGGCTTAATGTCCTTTACCGTTGTCGAAGTGAATATCTCTATTTTTAGTGATTTCAGCCGTTTCGTCAAATGCCATCGCACCGTCCTGCCCATATCGTAGCCCACATGCTTTCGCTGCTCAACTAAAACGACCTGCTTTCCCCTGTAAAGAAGGTATTCCGCCGTCTCCAATCCGGTCATACCCCCGCCGATGATCAGCACACGCCCGCCCACATCCTGTCCTTGCAGGACATCCCAGGCATGGATGCCCTCTGCTGGATTCACGCCATTGGACCCAGACACCGATGGCCTTGCCCCGGTGGCAACGACAACGACATCGGAGGTAAGCTTTTTGGCCATTTCAGCGGTAATTTCCTGACCCAATTTCAACTGCACGCCCAGGATTTCCATCTGAGAGGAAAGAAAATCCACCAGCCGGCCATGATCCTGCTTGTTTGGCGGCACAGCGGCTAAAAGCCACTGCCCGCCGACCTGCTTTTCCTTCTCGTACAGACAGACTTGATGGCCCCGCATGGCCGCAACTCTGGCTGTTTCCAGCCCTGCCAGCCCGCCACCGATTACTGAAACACTTCTCGGGGAAGGCGCCGGCTGTATTTTCATTTCGTTTTCCCTGCCGGCTTCAGGGTTGACCGTGCACCTGATGGGCCCCCGTTCATTCAAATCAAAGCAGGCGTTGCAGGCAATGCATCTTCTGATTTGCCCGAAGGCCGTGTTAAAAATTTTATTGGGCAGATCCGGATCGGCGATCAGTCCCCTGGCTACGGCGATCAAATCCGCCTTACCGCAAGCCAAAACCTCTTCTGCTTTTGCCGGGTCATTGAGCCGCCCGGCAACGGCCACCGGGATGCCGATGCCTTTTTTAATCTTTTCGGCATAGGGAACATTGCAGCCCATCGGCTGATCATAGGGAGGGATGATCACGGGGAAGGATCCGAACACACCCGCTGAGACGCTGATCAAATCAGCGCCGGCGGCTTCAAGACAGCGTGCTGTTGATATGGCCATCTCGGGATCGACCCCGCCGGGAATGTTGTCGGTCCCGTTTATCCGGCAGCTGACCGGGAAATCTTCGCCCGCCTTCTCTTTGATGCGCCGGATTATTTCAACGACAAACCGGGCTCTTTTTTCCGGGTCACCGCCATATTTATCGCAACGCTGGTTGGCATTGGGCGATAAAAAACTGCTCAGCAGGTAACCATGGCAGGCATGAAGTTCCACCATGTCAAAACCGGCTTGCCTGACCCTCCGGGCGGCATCGGAAAAATTGTCCACCAATCTTTCTATCTCACCGATGGTTAATTCCCGCGGGGGCTCCTCATGGGATGACCAGGGAATCGGCGAAGGGCCCACCGGGACATAGCCCTTAATCCCGGCCCCCTGCCGGCCGAAATGCATCAGTTCGATTCCGATCGATGCGCCGTTTGCATGCACCAGATCCGTCAACTCCTTGAGCTTGGGGATGAATCGATCCTCATAAACACCCAGCAAAACCGATGATGTCATGCTCCGGTCAACAAGTCCCGGGGTTAACACCATCAGGCCGACCCCTCCCCTGGCACGCGCAACGTAAAAATCCTTTACGGCATCGCTGACCATGCCGTTGACAGCGAGCCTGTCAACGATGGGCGGCATAACCAGGCGGTTCTTCAACCGCATTTTTCCAATTTGTATCGGTGAAAAAAGCTGTTTCATCGTCTTCTCATCCTTCTCTCTGGTGTGCGATAACCTTATCATTAAACAGTTTCACCGGCTAATGTCAAACACTTGATTGAAGCCCCTGCAGCAAGCTGCGGGCAATGCGCTCGCTGTTGCGGTTCAAAACTGAATAAAAAATTTTACCCTGAAAGGCAAGAAAATCTGCCAGAGCCCGGTTGAAAGACTTTTCCTTTGACCTCGCAGCCTCTTTATATTATATTTCCAGCCAAACTCCTCACCGGAACCGGCCTTCTCATTGGAAAAGGGTAGTTCCATGGCAGAATAACTTGATCCGTAGGAACCAGTCAGTTTCAAAGAACTATGGATGGCAAACTGAATCAGGTTCAGCTGGAATAGGAAAGCAGGGAAGTTTCAACATGAATGGAAACAATAAGGACAAATTATTACCGAACACCGACACTCATAACTGCTTTGGCTGTAGCCCAAAAAATCCTCACGGACTTAAGATGAAATTTTACTGCAGTGAAAACACAGTGCATTCATGGGTAACAGTTCCGAAAAACCTGTGTGGATGGAACCAGAACATACACGGAGGAATCATTTCAACCATTTTAGATGAGGTTATGGGGTGGGCGGGAATCTATTTCCTTAAAAAGATCACCCTGACCAAAAAGATTACTGTTGAGTTCAAAAAAGCAGCATATGTGGGAGACGAGCTGAAAGCTTCGGCCAGCGTCGTAAAGATCAATGGTAAGCGCGAAGCAGTGCTTGAAGCCTGCATTTACAATTGTAAGGGTGAACTTTGTGCAAAAGCAGATGGAACATTCACCCTCATATCAGCCGATGTCGGTAAAAAATTGAACATTGTGAATGAGGAACAGGTTCAAACTTTTTTTGAGCCATTGATAAATAGTTGAGCCGCAACAGCGAGCGCATTGCCTGGCTTTCTACCGGATAAGCCGCGCCCGCGGTATAGCCACATAGATGATGATCATGGCCAGCGTACCCATGGCGCCCGTGGACGCCACCGCCCAACGGGGTCCCAGGAACGATGACAATGCACCAACGAGCATGCTTCCTACCGTGACTACCACCCGGTGCATGTAAAATAGTGCCATCGTGCGGCCGCGATATTCGGAGGGGGAATAAAACTGGATAACAGTCTGCACGAGGGCATTGGAGTGGACGGTACAGAGGCCGGCGATTCCCATCATCACCAGAGAAAGTTGGAACCATGGTGATGCGGCGAAGATCATGAGAATACAGCCATACAGCATCACCGACCCCAGCATGAGCACGCCCCGCGGCAGTCTGTCGCCGACAGAGGCGATGATAACCGCGCTGCACAGCGCTCCGATCCCTATGGCGGTGAGAAGCATCCCCTGCCCGGTGGCGCCGATTCCCAAAAGATCGCGGGCGAAAACAGGCAGGAGCGTCGTAAAGGGAGTGACGAACAAGGATACGATCAGCGATGTTATGAGGCCCATGCGGACTGCTTCATTTCTCCAGCTGAATTTCCACCCCGCAACGATGCTCCGGCCGATCGACTCCCTGGGACCCGTGGAACTTTCGGCATTTTCCGTAGAGCGCCGCGCCACATGCACCTGCAAGGTCCAACCGGTCGCAAAGAAAAAAAAGACCGATTGAACAACGTACGAACTTCCGGTACCGAATATGGCGATAAGTATGCCCGCCAGAGCAGGGCCGACGCTGCGCGCCACATTGATGACCATGGCATTGAGTCCGATGGCGTTGGTCAGGCAACCTGCCGGCACGGCGTCGGAAACCAGAGACGCCCGTGCCGGCTGCTGAAAGGTCTGGACAATGGCCATCAGGAAGGCCGTGATGTACACATGCCAGGGTTTGATCTGATCTGTAAAGATCAGCAGGGCCGTTGCGGCATACAGCAGCCCATTCGCGACCTGGGCAACCACCAGCTGCGTCTTGCGGCCATAACGGTCGGCAGCACTGCCCGCCAGGGGTGAAAAAAGGAGAAAAGGTATGGCCTGAATTCCGCGCACCAAGCCAAGCTGTACCGCCGAGTTGGTGAGCTCATAAATAAGCCAGCCGCGGGTGACTTCATCCATCCATGTTCCCATGGATACGAAGATCTGGCCGAACCAGAGCAGCCGATATTGACGGTGATGGAGTGCTTCAAAGGTACGAAGACGAAGAAATATGGAGAGAAGTCGCCCCCCGGGGGGTCTCAAAATAGTTTGGCGACGCATTTGATACCGTCAGCGGCACTGGAGATGATGCCGCCTGCAAACCCGCTGCCTTCACCGACGATGAACAGATTGTCGAATCCGATGCACCGGCCGTCTTTTTCACGCAGCGCTTGAATCGGAGAGGAGGTCTTGCTTTCCAACCCCATCAGCGTGCCGGTTTCAAAACCTTTTATTTTTCGATTGAAATCTTTCAGCCCTTCACGGAGAGATTGGCTGACCGGTGATGGAAGCAACTCCCACAATACTGCCGGTTTCAACCCAAAAACATAGCTGGAGGGCGAAGCCCCGCTAACAACCTTCTGATCAATGAATTCTTTAATCCCGCAGGAAGGCGCTTGAAAGCCTTTAGCAAAGTCGAAGAATGTCATTTCCAGCGATTCAAGCCAATCCAGGGTCTCCAGCGGTGAGACGTCTCTGCCCAGCAACCTGTTGATGTTTATACCGGCCACACAACCTGCGTTGGCAAACCTTCCATCCCGCGCATAAAGACTCATCCCGTTGACAATATTTGTGTGCCGGGTGGCCGCGGCTGGAACCACAACCCCGCCCGGGCACATGCAAAAAGAGTAAACAGGAAAATTCCCGTCTCCTTTCGATGTCAAACGGTATTCGGCCGCTTTTACCCCTGGCACATGCCCCCGCCCCCATAGTGCCTGGTTGATGAGCTCTTGCGGATGTTCCATGCGGGATCCGATGGCAAAATTCTTCGGCTGGAACCTTACGCCGCGGTTGATCAGCATGCGATAGGTGTCATAGGCAGAATGGCCCGGCGCAACAATGAAATGATCGGCTTCCAGACCGCCTTTTGATGTCACTGCTTCTACGACGCTGCCATTTCGAATTTTTAAATCTTCGAGCTTTGTTTCAAAAAGCGTGCAGCCACCCAAAGCCTGAAATTGTTGGGTTAAGTTTTTGATGATGGATCTTAGGTTGTCGCTCCCCAAATGCGGGTGCGCCAAATAACCAATTTCCGCCGGAGCGCCGGCATTCATGTAACAGGATATCACGAAGGCCTTCTCTTTTGAGATATTCTTCGTTCTGGAAGTCAGCTTTCCATCAGAGAAGGTCCCCGCCCCGCCCTCACCGAAGACATAATTACCCAGCGGGTCAAACACACCGGTCTTTTCGAATTGCCGAATTCTGGCTGAGCGTTTTTCAACCCCTGCTCCCCTCTCGACCAGCGAGACCCGATATCCTGCTTTCTGCAGCACAAATGCTGCAAAAAAACCAGCGGGTCCGCTGCCGATAACGACCACCTTTCCCTGTCCCTTTTTACAGGGAATAGACAACACCGGAGCGGGGTCTGGCCGGGGACTTTTGATGCCGGACGACAGGACACCAACCCGCATCTTCCAATGAATATTGTTCTTTGCCCTGGCATCGAGGCTCTTTTTCTCGATTTGATACGTGAACTGCGCAAGCCGAAGTTTTTTTTGGATACAATAGCGAATTTGATCTTCCTGGTAATCCGTCGGCAGTTTTAAAACGAATTCTCTGTATCCCATATCAACGGAATTTTACCTTTCAAAGTCCCTGCTATCTGTTACCCTTTTTCCCAAGCGTCCGTCACATCTTTTGAACTAACCACGTAGCCGAAATGCTGGGCCAGAACATTCAAAGATCTCTGGTGCTCCTCGAGAGTGGATGATCCGGTGCAATCGGAGAGTAACACCGTATCATAATCCATCTGAAACCCATCACGGGCGGTGGACTCCACGCAAACATTGGTACCCACACCGGTGAGAATAATGGTTTGAATGCTTTTGCTGCGGAGGATCAGATCCAGATTTGTGCCTTTGAAGGCGCTGTAACGGTTTTTGACCACTACGACATCCCCCTTCTCCGGCCGCACCACAAAAAACTCTTCCCCCCAGGTCCCGTCCAGGCAGGTTGACAGGGCCTTTTCACCCCTCTTGCGAAGCCATGCCGGCGAATTGGTCCAGGAACTGTGTCGGACTCTTACGAATATAATCGGAACATGCCGTTTGCGCACCTCGGATAAAAAATCTTTTGTATGATAAGCTGCCTGCTGCATCAGGCAGACATCCCTGCCCGACTTGGCCAAGCCTCCCTCATTGTGGCAAAAGTCGTTCTGAAGGTCTATGACGATTACCGCTGTGTGTCTCGGGTCCACCAGTCCCTTAAGCGCTTGTGCAGCCATCAGGTCTCTCCTTTGTTCATCGGGTCGAAAATAACGACCTGCCTATTGCAGGGTAACCGGCAGGTATATCAAATTTTTATCACATCGCCGAATACATGCCTTTGCTCACGTTCTTTATGTTCCCCTGCTTGTTAAGCTTGTAAACACAATTTTGAACTTTTTTCCGGCCGTATCCTGTCTTTTCCATTACTGTGTCGATATTGATCCCACGTTTCGAGTTTTTTATTATCTTGAAAACCGTATGAAGAGCTGCATCGGATTTATCGACCGGCGGCATTTTTTTCCGAACTGGTTTCGTGACAGCTTTTTCAGGGGTCTGCTTTTTATTCGCTTTTGCTAAAACCTTTCTTTTAGAAGCAGCCATGGACGTTTTTTTTATTGGACTTTCCCCTTTTTCCGGTTCCCTGGCAATCTCTTTTATCTCCATGTCCGGGAAAAGCTGTGGCGTCAAAGCTGACGTCTCGTCAGAGGAGCGGTCTGATTGACCGGGACCGGTAAGGGAATCATCTTTTTCCGGTTTCCTGGCAATCTCTTTTATCTCCATGTCCGGGAAAAGCTTTGGCGTCAAAGCTGACGTCTCGGCAGAGGACCGGTCTGATCGCCCGGGGCCGTAAAGTGAGGCCTGAATTGCCTCAAGAAGGGATACAATTCTGTTGACCTTCCAATACCAGCACATAACCTCCCGCAGGATAAGAAAGAGGATGAACACTATGAAAAAGGCAGCCAATATTCCGAGTACAAAATCAGCCATGTATTTCTCCTTCCAGTTTGTGAAGTATTTCTTGCGACGCGGCAGGACCACCAGAATCCATGGGAATACTTCAGGATTCAGCGTTCCAGCTTTTTCTTTTAACTTGTCAACATTGAATTGTCAACATCATATGCAGATGGGTGGCACAGAAACAACTCAACCCCTGGATGGCGCGTGAAAAAAAGGGTTGTAAAGCCGTTCATGACCGATTGTGGAATGGGGGCCGTGGCCGGGATAAACCCGCGTCTCGTCTCCCAAAGGAAAGATTTTTTCGACAACCCCCTGGATCAATCGTCGGTGACTGCCACCGGGAAAATCGGTTCTTCCCACGGAACCGGCAAAGAGGGTGTCTCCGGTAAATACGACACCCGGAGCGGCAAAACAAACCCCTCCCGGCGAATGCCCCGGTGTGTGAATCACCGATAGCTTTAAACTCCCCAGCAGGATTTGCTGGCCCTCCGCCAGGTGGGCGTCCGGCTGAAAATTCAATCCGTTCGCATCCAGCGGATGGATCAGGACGGGCGCGCCCGTGATCCGTTTCAGCTCGTGGACGCCGCCGATATGATCCACGTGGCCGTGAGTAATCAAGATATATTTTATCTTCAGAGCCAGCTTGGATATCTCTTTGACGATCCGCAGAACGTCGTCTCCGGGATCAATAACCAGACCCTCCCGGGCGTCATGGTTGCCCAGGATATAACAATTGGACTGATACGGTCCCACCACCAGTTTTCTCAGCATTTATTGCCTCCGTGTTGCTACCTGTTATTACCTGAATACGTCTGAATTACGCAATAAAATAGATTCTCATTACACTCGAGTACCCCGGGTATTTTTTTCTTTGACATCCAACATAAAAAGCTGCCATAAGAACTGAGTTAGTGCCCATCCATAAATGAGATAGTTTTTGCAAGATCAAGGCGGGCGAGAATTTCAACCGTAGGAATACATTGAGTATTTTGAGGATTGAAATTCGGAGCCCAACGCAGATATTGCGGAAAATAGCCATTTATGGATGGGCACGAGTTAACCCGACTGGAGCGATGGGCGGGTTTGCCGCAGATTTACGGCAGATCCGGGCAGCGGTCCCTGAAGAATTCTGGTTGCTATGACATTTCAGAAAAATTTAAAAGAAGCAGTTTCCAACAGGTTCCACGGGCCCAATTACCACTGGTGGGCACTGGCGGTTACGTGCCTGGGCACTTTTATGAGTGCCTACGACGGTGGCGCCGTGGGTATCAGCCTTCCCCGGATCATGACCTCCTTTAAAACCAGCTTGACCATGGTAAGCTGGGTTCTTCTTTCTTATCTGCTCGTGACTTCGGCCCTTTTGCTGCCAACGGGCCGTATGGGAGACATCTGGGGAAGAAAAAAGATTTTCAGCCTGGGGTTTGCCATTTTTTTTACCGGTTCCGCTCTGTGCGGCCTGTCTCAAAACCAGATGCAGTTAATTCTTTTTCGCATTTTTCAGGCCCTTGGGGCGGCCATGCTTCAGACCAGCAGCTTTGCCATTGTTACCAGCGTGTTCCCCGAGCGGGACCGGGGAAAAGCTCTGGGCTATTTCGCCAGCATGGCGGCCGTGGGAATTACTTCCGGCCCTGCCATCGGGGGCTTGATCGTCAGCACGTTGGGCTGGAGAAGCATCTTCTTCTTGAACGTTCCACTGGGCCTGATCGGCACGGTGCTGGCGCAGTTGATTCTGAAGGATGAAACTTTTCCCGAAAAATCTAAAAAGACCCTGAAACATTTTGATCTGCCGGGCGCATGCATTTCCGCCGTGGCCATCTGTGGCTTGTTGATCGGCCTGACGCTGGGCAGGCAGGGAAACTGGTTTGCTTACGAAACGTGTCTATCTCTGGGAACGGCCGTTGCGGCCATGGTCATTTTCCCCTGGTTTGAATCCCGGCGGGCTTACCCTCTGGTGGATATGGCCCTGTTTAAAAATCGAACTTTCAGCCTGAACATGATCGCCCGGTTCATATGCTTTTTGGGCACCTCGTGTACCGCGCTTTTGATGCCTTTTTTCCTGCAGATCATTCTGGGATTTTCAGCATTTAAGGCCGGACTGCTTATCGCGCCGGTCAGTCTGGTCTATGGCATATTTTCCCCCATTTCCGGCTGGCTGGCCAACTACATTCGCACACAAATTCTGTCTTCGGCAGGCATGGGCCTGATGGCCCTGGCATTTTATCTGCTCAGCCGCCTGGACCTTTCTTCCGACTATCCTGGCGTTCTGGGCCGTTTTGTTCTGCTGGGAATCGGATGGAGTATATTCCAGACTCCCAACAATACTTCGATTATGGATTCGGTCGAAAGAAACCGGTTCGGCATCACTTCGGGTATTTTGGCCTTTGTCAGGCAAACCGGGATGGCCCTGGGTGTGGCGCTGGGCAGCACCATCGTGGTGGCCAGCATGTTTTCCACCGTGGGCAGGGTTTCAATCTACAGCCTCAAACAGGACCGGGGCCTGCTGGAAAACACAGATGCCCTGATAGCCTTTTCCGCTGGTATCGGCAAGGCCTTTTGGGTGGTCTGCCTGCTTTGCATACTGGGCGGCGTGACAACGTTGCTGATCGGCACAACAGCTAGAGATCGCGGCCGGCACGCCCAGTCCTCTCCCCCGGGGGATGAGTAAATTCATCTGCCGATAAGGGGACCGAAGATTTCCTTGGCCAGTGCAAGATATTTTTTCTCTTCCGTCTCCAACCATTTTTCCATGCTGTTGGCGCCAGTAAAGTATCTTTCTCCGGGTATCCGCCTGTTTCCGGGATTGACGTCTTCGACCGGTATATCATTCCTGGAAGACATATATTGGGTGACCTTCTGGGCAAACACCTGTCCATCTCTACTCAGAAGCCAGTTTACAAATACTTTGGCGGCATTGGGATGGGGCGCCTTGGCCGCCATGGCCACAACTCCGCCATCATAACTTAAATAAGTGCCTTCCTTCACGGATACACTATCAATATGCGCACCGGCACTCAACATTTGAGCCATCGCGCCGCCCGAGACTGAAACAGCCACGGCATATTTCCCCCTGGCCAGCCATTCTGCCATTTGACGGATGTTCCTGGACAATGTGATGTCCTGTGTGGCTACCAGCTTGCGATAGTAATTCTCATCGGTCACCTTATGGATAAGATTCGTAGAAAAACCATTGAAGCCACTTCCCGTAATACTGGGATCATCCCATACGATCTTACCTTTAAATTCAGGTTTTAGAAAGTCCTGCCACGATTGAATTTCCCCCGGTTTTACAAGATCGGTGTTGATGGATATATCGCGATTTGGATAGGCGTAAAAATAAAGCGCATGCTTTTCATCTTCATACCACGTAAGAGTGTCCAGCGTGTACCAGAGCTTCGGGTTGGTAACCTCTGGGAGTATCAGTTTGTTGTCCATAGGCTCTGAGATGCCCATTTTCTTAACGACTAACGTGTTATTGCCACCTGAAATTACCACATCGGCGAGATTCAACCCGGCCGTTTTCTCTGTGCGCAGTTTCTCTCTCAATTGTGAGCCCCGGCCGGAAGTGATGTCCAT
>JAUYIZ010000295.1 GCA_030688615.1 Desulfobacterales bacterium
TGCCGATTTTGCCCACGTCGTGCATGGTGCTCGCCAGGGCCAGCAGACCGGATTCCTTTTCGGAATCAGACTATCGGGTTGACTAAGGAAGACACATGATGTAGTGTATCCCCTCCGTGGCTGGGTGGTCCAGCCACCAGAAGAAGGGGCTACATCTTGTGGTTTTTGCGAACGACCTTACTTAACCCGATAGTCTGATTTCGGAAAGCCCGGTCGCCTTTCCGAGAACACGGCAGTATTCACTCATGCGCTGGATGTGTTGTCCGGTTTCTTCGTCCCGGTATTCTGCGGCTTTGCCCAGGCGGTAGACAATTTCGATCTGGGTTTTTTCCAGGTCCCGCGTCCGCTCCAAGACCTTTTCCTCCAGAAGGTAATTCTGATTTTTCAAGGCCTCCCGGGCGGATTTGAGCGCCAGGTGGGTTTTGACCCGTGCGCGAACCTCGGCAACATCAAAGGGCTTGGTAACATAATCCACGGCACCGGCTTCAAGCCCCTTTGTCTTAAGCTCGTACTTATCCAGTGCGGTGATAAAAATGATGGGGATATCCCGGGTCTCCGGATCGCTTTTGAGCCGGGTGCATACCTCAAACCCGTCCATTCCCGGCATCATGATATCCAGCAGGATCAGATCCGTCTTATAGGCATGAACAAATTCGAGGGCATCTTTTCCGTTCAGAGCAACACCCAGGGAGTAATCACCCCGAAGGGCCTGGACCAGGACATCGATATTGGTCTTCGTGTCGTCCACCAGAAGTATTTTGGCATTTTTCAAATCATTCATGCGGTGTCCTCCGGTGACTCCTGGCTCTCACGGTTTTCATATTTTTGGATCAGTCCCTTCAATACATTTCGGGCATGGTCAAACCGGTACTTTTTAATATGGCTTTCCAGCCGGCTGATTTCCTCTTCCATGCCCTCGGGGATCAGGGCGGATTTGATCCGGTCAAGGGTGGTTTCCGATTCGACCGGGTCCGATTCGGATAGGCTTTTTTCGAGCTGATCAAACCATTTTGAAAGAGGGGACGGTTCCGGGGAACTGCTATCCCTGGCGGAAAGACCCCTGTCATCCTCTGGAGACAGTTTTGACATCACCGGCATCCCTGGATCTGTTTCCGGTGTTTTGGGTCTCGCCTTAGCCCCGGGTTTGGGCAGGTGTTTAAGCTCGGGGATATGCTTTCTCAAGATGGCATACAATTGCGCGTGGTTTATGGGCTTGGGCACATAATCGTTCATGCCGGCTTCCAGGCATTTTTCCCGGTCGCCGCTCATGGTGTGGGCGGTCGTGGCAATGATGGGCAGCTCTTTTAAATTAAATTCGCCGCGGATCACCCGGGTAGCCGCAAGGCCGTCCATCTCCGGCATCTGGACGTCCATGAGAACGGCATCATAGCGCCGCTTTTTTACTGCTTCAACGGCCCCAACGCCATTTTCCACCATGTCGACGGTAAATCCGACCATCCCAAGAATCTCGCCGACCACCTTTCGATTGATAAAGTTGTCCTCTGCAAGGAGGATCCGAAAATCCGAAAATTCTTTCCGGTATCCGGCTTCGGAGGCGCGTTTTAGAGGCATGGCGTTTTTGCCCTCGGCCCCGTTGGTTCCGGTTGTTTCCGCCTGGGGTGAAAGAAAGGCGGTTTCATCCACGTGATCGGCCACGCGGCCGAATTCTGCGGTAAAAAAAAATGAACTGCCCACACCCATCAGGCTCTCTACCCAGATGTCCCCCTTCATCAGGTTCACAATCCGCTTGCAGATGGCCAGGCCCAGGCCCGTGCCGCCGTATTTACGCGTGATGGATCCGTCGGCCTGGGTAAAGACATCGAAAAGCTGGTCTTTGATTTCTGCCGGGATGCCGATGCCGGTGTCTTGAAAGCAAAATTGGAGCTTGACCCTGTCGCCAGTGGTCGAAAGATGCTGAACCGACAGGTTGATGTCCCCCTCGTGGGTGAATTTTATCGCATTGGACATGAGATTCACCAGGACCTGCCGCAGGCGCAGGGGGTCGGAGACGAGCAGAAGCGGCACATCCGGCGCCACATGGACACCCATTTTAAGGTTATTTTCCGAGATCTGCGCATGCAACATGCCGGTAACGCCTTCAATGGTCTCCTTGAGGGAGAAAGGGATATGTTCAAAATCGATTTTACCCGCTTCGATCTTAGAAAAATCGAGAATGTCGTTGATCAGCTGGAGCAGCGATTGGGCGGAGTTGTCGATAATACTCAGATATTCTTTCTGCTTGGCGGTAAGTTCGGTACCCATGGCCAGCTCGCACATCCCGATGATCCCGTTCATGGGAGTGCGGATCTCGTGGCTCATGTTGGCCAGAAATGCACTTTTGGCCAGGTTGGCCTCTTCGGCCTCCTGTTTGGCCCGCCGGAGTTCACCGGCCCGTCTGGATTCGGTGATATCCCGGGTAATCCCCCGAAAGCCGGTCCGCTGGCCCCGGGCATCTCGCATGGGCGACAGGGAGGTTTCCAAAAAACGTTTGGAGCCGTCCTTGCGGGTGATCTGGCTGCTGATGGTCTTGGCACCCCTGCGCTGTTCCAGGAGCAGATCATCGGCATCTTTGAGGCTTTCCAAGGCCCTGTCGGACCTACCGTCTGACATGAGCAATTGATTGTTCAGGTTGCCGATTTCCTCGCTGGAACGGCCCATGATCTCACACATGGACTCATTGAAAAACGTGAAATTGCCGTCCAGGTCCACCTCAAAATACCCATCTTCAATGCTCTCGATGATCGTTCGGTATTTGATTTCACTTGCCTTCAGTGCTTCTTCCGCCTTTCTGCGTTTATCGATGGTATATTGGACGTGGGATCCGAAGATCAAAAAAAGGCACAATACCGTTGCCCGTGTGCCGATAAAATAAAAATCTCCCCTGAGCAGACGATCCAGCAGATCCGTACCCGTAAAATGAAAGGCATACATCAACCCATCGAAAATCAGGTATAAAATAATAGTGCTTGCGATAGCGATGGATATCCACCAATCCTTGATATTTAAATAGATATGTTTCCGAGTGTTGAAGGTCATGGCCACCTCCCTTTGGCTGAAGCACAACAGCGGAGGAACGGAAGAACAACGGATATTAAATTGGCGTCCTGTCCATGGTAAAGATATCCGTGGTCCGGCAGTAGTAAAATGAATAGGAGTTGCTTTTTTAAACTTTGTCAAGATTATGCTTGTATGTCAAGGTAAAATTTGCCCACCTTGCTGTCTGGCCTGAAATGGGGTTTGGACTCCAATCAAAAGCGGGAGTCGATCGGCACGGGGATGGGGTCAAACCTTGATTTGTGATTTAAGTTGCAGATATCTTTCCCGGAACATTTTTCCTTTTGTCATGCAAATGCCAACGTCACTCACCCGACGGCTGATTGAGGAATATGTTAAACCGAATAACTCCCCGATTTTCAGATTGGTAAATCTCCCGGTCTCCCACAATAAATATATCATCAAATCGCGCTTTTCTCTTTGTTCAGACGTCATCTGCTTCGGCCTGCCGATACTTTCCAAATCAAAATTCAAAATTTGGGCGGCTCTATGTAATATCGCTTCGGCTTGAAATTCACCAAGCATGCTGTTGTGCTGGGGCAATTCAACGTTTTTTTTGTCGGAAAGGAAACGTTCCTTTAAATGGTCAACAAAATCCTGCGAGCCATAAACCAAGCCATGCTTGACGTCTTCCCACACACTCCCATCTTCCTCAGAATATCGCTGTACTTTTTGACGATACGCCTTGTGCCGGTCTTCACCACCGAATTGATCCAATATCAGCCGGGTTTTCAACCAGTCGGGCGGCTTTTTTCTGTAAGCATAGAATCTGTAACTGCTCCAATTGTAATCGACAAGCCTCCCCACAATCCCCGCTCTCAAGGGGTTGCGATGAATATAACAGGATAACTGGAGAAGGTAAGCGTCATTTTCAATAATAATACTTTTAAAACGCCCCTGGAAAAGGTGACCGCCTCTGTCATTTTTTATATTGAATTTTCGCGTGTATGTTGTCCCCAGCCATTGCATGCTCTTTGACAAGTTGTTTTCTATGGTTTTAATCAAAAGGTGATAATGGTTGTTCATCAACACATAAGCATACAGCTCGATATTAAACCGATTTGAAAATTCCCCGATCAGTTCTAAAAATAAAGTTCGATCATCATCAGCTTCAAATATATCCTGACGGTTATTGCCCCGGGAAAGCACATGGTAAAATGCACCGGGATATTCAATTCTCCACTGGCGTGCCATATTTATCCATTTATATGAATAACGCTATATTATCAACCCAATATCATAAATCAATAAATCAAGGTTTGACCCCAATGAGCGGACTGAGTTATGGTCAACTGATTTAGCTTGGTCCGACCCCAGATCGCGCCGCAGATCGCCGCCGACCCCAGATCCGCCGACCCCAGATCCCCAGATCCAACAGATCGCCCAGATCGCCGACCCCAGATCGCTTTTGGCCCTTAAGACCGCCGGGTTATCGCCAGAGGAACAGAGAGCCGCGTTGGCGGCAGAATTGAAAAAACTCTTTGAAACATCTGTTGGCTTGCAGGGTTTGCTCATCCGGGGGGACCGCCAGGAAAAACGCAGGGCTTCCCACAACGACGAGCTTCTGTCTGGCGCGGGTGATGGCGACGTTAAAACGATTGGGGTTGTTCAGAAATGCGCTCATCACATGGTCCGGGTCGGAAGTGGTCAGGCTGAAAAGGATCACGTCGCGTTCCGCCCCTTGCAGCCGCTCCACCGTATCGATGACGGGCAGCGGCGCGGCGCTGGTTTCCAGCAGCTTGCCCAACCTGGCGGCGATGGCATTGTTTTGAGTCCTGTAGGGCGAGATGATGGCCATCTGGTCCGGGCTCAAGCCGTGCTGGACCATCAAGCGCCAGGTCAATTGTGCGACGACTTCCGCTTCGAGATCCGACTTCTGGTGACAGCCTTGATGATCCGCAAGCACCAGCGCAACCGGCTTTTCAGGATCAAGAACGCTGCCGGGCAGGTCGCATGCATGCTGCCCCGGTCCGGGCGTGAGAGGATCTGCCGGTGAAGGCGAATCCATGTCCCGCAATTTCCCCGGCACCGGCAACGGCCCCGGAGAAACCGGGCTCAGCTTGAGCCGGGAGCGCGCATTGCCGGGAGCCGCCTGCAGGGCCCCGTCGTACCACATCTTGCTCGGAAAGGCGCAAAGCTCCGCGTTCATGCGATAGGTCTGATCCAGCCGGACCCGGTGCTCGGCGCCGTAGCGCGCCAGAAGACGGGCCAGGATCGACTGCCCGGCCCCATCAGCATGTGTGGGCCCGCCGGCATCTCCCAGAATCACGGGCGGCAACTGTTTGACATCGCCCAGAAAGAGATAACGCCCCTTGCCGTAGACCAGGCTCAAAAGCGCCTGGGGGACGAGAATCTGCGAGGCCTCATCGAAAACGATCCAGTCAAAAACCTGCGGGAAAGTACCTGTCTCGCCCTTTAACAGCCTGTACAGGCCGAAGCCGGTGGCGCCCAAAACAAGGTGACGGGATTGCTGGATTTCTTCAGGAGCATGCAAAAGCTGAACGGCGATACCCGCCGGATCAGCGGCTTCGGCCTCCCTCCTCCCGCCGGGCCGCGCTTCTTGCCATCGACCCCATTTCAAGATGCGCGCCGGAAAATCCTTGATCCGATGCCGGCTGACCAGATCCGCCACTTGGCGCAGAACCCCGTCGACGGCGCGATGGGTCAGGGCGCTCACGGCGATGCGCAGGGATTTTCCGGATTGCTGCGCTTCCAGCATCAGCGCGATGATGATCCAACCCAGCAGGAAGGTCTTGCCCGTTCCCGGAGGCCCTTCGATGAGAGATAGTCGCTTGCGGAAAGGCAGCTCAAGGGCCGCCTGCTGGCAAGCGTTGAGCCCGGAAACAGGCGCAATCGCCCGCAGCAGGCTGCGCATCCGGAAGAGCTTTTGCCCCTCACGGCTCATGGACCATTGGCCGGAAAGAAGCTTTACGATGCGATCGTCACCCTCCGGCGAGAGGGCCCGCCGGACCACGTGGACAAGCTTGGGAAGGTTCCAGTCCGTGAGATCTTCTTCCAGGGTATAGGACAGCCGCTTGCTCAAGGGCAGCCGTCCCCGTTGGGAGAGCACGGAGAGTTGATGATCGCCATGCTGGTAGCGGGCCAGGATAATTGCAAAGCCGCCCTGCAGATCCGATGATCCGACAGGCGCCAGCTTGAGAAAATCATCTTCACGAAACCTGGCGGGAGGACATTCCCGGGGCGCCGCAAAGGTGTAAAGGAAACGCCCCTCTTCATCGAGGCAGGCGCCTTCAAAGGCCAGCGGTCCCAGGGCGCGAAAGCGCTCAGTGCGCTCGGCCAGGGTAAGCTCCTGCAAAGCGAGGATGTCTTCTTCCCTCAGCCGCTTTTGTTCTTCCAGGAAATTAAGGTAGGCGGCAGCCGGCAAATCATCGCCCTGGCCAGGATGCGCCCATACCGCCTCAAGGTCGCTTACCAGATGGGCCCGCGCCCACCGCCATGTCCTGGTCTGAAGAAGAAGGACGGCTTCAGCGTGGCGGACGGAATCTTCTCTCAAGCTTTTATCCTCTTTCCATGCCTCCTGGCTCGCCGCGGGCGCCGGATCATCATGAAACAAGCTCGCCGCAGGCCGGACGTCAAGCACGGTCCCATCGCCTGCTTGCGCGGGGGGCCAGAAACCCAGGATGCGACCCAGAGCGGCCAGCGTCAGCCTGCCGGGCGCGGGAAGGTAGAAATGTTCCTGTATCAGGCGGCGAAGATCGGTATGGTGAAAGCGTCCGGCTGCCCGAAGAAAAGGCGGCCGCCCTGCATCTGCCGAAAACTCCTCCAGCTCGAGCAGCTCTTGCCAGGTCCTTTCTCCGAAATGAAAAAGGTGCGGTCCCTTGCCGTTGCCGATGGATTTTCTCCAGGTTCTCAGGAGTCGATCCGCAAAGTCCTGCCGGATGGATAAGCTGTCTTCTTCTTCAACCAGCGTCCAGACCGCCGCATCGACCTTATCGCCGGCTTCATCCACGGCGCGATACCCCAAAACCCGGGGCAGGCCGGAAACCGGGTCTGCGCTCAGATGCACGAAGACAGCGGTGGAAAGGTTGAACGGAAAAAGGCGTGTCTTGCGTTTTCGAAGGATGATGCCGTTGGCCTTGGCGGCTTTCAAACAACCGGCAAGCCTTTCCCGCTGATGAGGGGCGAGGGAATCGTCAACTTTTTGCATCACGGGCTCACTTCGACCTCGTGCCTGAAACAACCCCGGGGTTGTTCCAGAGGTCATCGATATGCCTCAATCCGAGGCGCCGCAGCTTCAGGAGCGTCCCGTCGCTCAACTGAGGGAGAAACTGGATGTCTTCTTCCGCCAGCGCCTGCCGGTAACAGGTTTCAAAGTAAGGACAGCTCGTACAGTGCCCTTGAAGCCGGTAGGATGCGGCGGCAGGCGGGGCCGAAAGGACTGCTCCCATGTTTTGCAAGAGCGCAGGCCAGGCGCTCATAAAAGGCGCCAGGTCAAAAGCATGCATCAGCGGCGCCGGGGTTTCTCCGCCCGGCCAGAGAAGCAGCAGACCCTGACCCGCTCTTTCGACCTTCGAGAGCAACGGTCGCAGGCCGGCGGATGCTCCCGCAAGCAGCGCATAGAAGGCGACTTGCCATTTCTGGCTGTAATGCGGGGTGCGACTTGCCTTGATGTCCCCCACGGCAAGATGCGGCCCCTCGGCAGACATGGATAGCCGGATCAGGTCCGGGATGCCGGCGGCCCTTATCCGATCCGGCGCGCAAGCGCCGGGTTCCAGCGGTCTTGCGCTCCGGGCGCAGACGCCGGCAAGCGCATCATCGAAGTGTTCCGCCAGGAGAGAAGGCGCCAGGAAAACCGCCTGCGAAAGATAGCATGACTCTCCCGGATGCAACTTCGCGACCAGACCTTCCAGGCGGTCCATGGTTTCCTGGAAACGGTCGTCCAGGGAGCGCGGCTTTCCGCGACAGCCGGTCTCTTCAATGGTGAAAAGCCGCGCCCCGCTCTCAAGCAGGTAGGCCAGCGCCCTCTTTTCGTGCCGCTTGCCGCTTTGGATCCGCTTGGCTTCAAGCCCGGCGCCTTTTCCGGCCTGGTTTGAAGGCCGCATGCCGGCCGGTAAAAAATGAAAGCTCAGCCACCGTTCACATTGACGGCGCTGCATGTATTCGCCGATCATGGTGGCGGTAAGCGTCCGAACGATGTGCCGTGCGCCGGCAGGCAGGGCAAAGGCCGGGCTTTTGCCATCTACGCCCCAGCGCTCTTTTTCGCCGGAAAGCAGGCCAACAGCGGAGGCCTGTAAAAATGCCGGCGCCGGGTCTTGCAGCGCTTCCCCGCCAGGCTCCAGGCAAGCGGGATCTCCGGAAACGATTTCAGCAGGCGAGGCAAGCAGGCGCCGGAAGCGCTCGGCCACGCGGCTGTCATAGAGAAAACCCGCCAGCTCTTGCACCAGCAGGATATCCGGAAGCGCATGGGCAAAGTCATTGAGGGGCAAAAGGGTGCGCAAGGGACGGAGGTGTTCGACGATCCAGCATCGAAATCCGTCGCGGTCAACAGGCAAAGACAACCGGTTAAAGTCAATCCAGTGCGAGCAGGTGATCCCGCTTTCATCCGAAGCGACGTAGAGATCCTCCAGCGCTGCCAGATCCCTTTCAACGGTGAAACGAAGAACCAGATTTCCGATGGAGCCCAAGAAAGTACGAAAGCAATAAAAGCCGTTTGGCGCCCGCAGCGCCTCGATGCCATTGGCGAGTGTCACGGCCCGCTCGCTTTTTAACCTTTCCTCACGGAGAAGTTTTCGGGTGCGAACGAAAAGGCCCGCGTCCGTCTCCTCTGGCGCCTCTGGCGGCAATCTCAAAAGGTCCCGCATGGATTGAGCCACCTCGAAAGAGACCTGAAATCCGCCCCCAAGCCAGAAAAGCTCCTTGTCGTGCAGCTGCGCCGCCGGTTCGGCCATCACCCGCTTGCGTTCTCCCGCATCGATGATCTGCAGAATCCGGATCCGTTTTCCGGCCAGATGGACGCAGTCACCCGGCTCGAGCTGTCTGACGATGGATCGCGGCAGGTCGGCGACAACTTCACAGGATATTTCAAGAACGTATGCTTCTTCCGTTTCCGGAAAGTTGCTCCAGATTTTGCGTTCCAGCAGAGCCGAGCGGTACCGCCATCCGCCGCGAAAAAGGCCGTTTTGGGGGCGTGCAAGGACGATATTTCTTGAAGGTGCGGATGGCCTGCCGATGGATGAATCCCGCCGCAGCCATCCCTGTTTTTCCATGGCTAAAAAGATCAGCTCCAGCGCCTCCGCCTGCTCGGGGAAAAGGTCCAGCATGGCAGGCAGGGAGATTCTTTTCTTTTCGTAAAGACAGGACAGGACCTGCTGCATGAGCACACTGGGAAAGGTTTTGGGCAGCGGCGCTTCCACGACCCCCTGCCGCGCCAGGCGGAGCAATCCAAGAAAGCGCAGAAGCTGGCTGCCGGCCTGCTCTCCCCGGCAAATCCCCCAGAAATGCGTGCGGCTTTGGCGGCGATTGGAACGCCCGATTCTCTGCAGGAAAGCAGAAACCGAATCCGGCGGCTCGAAGAGAATGACGGCCTCCACGTCGCCGATATCGATGCCAAGCTCAAGGGTGCTGGTCGCGATGCACAATGAAAGGGCGCGCGTGCGAAAGCGCTCCTCCACCCTGCGCCGCTCTTTGGGCTTGAGGTTGGAATAATGCAGCTCCGCTGCGCCCCGGAAAGGCCCGTTTTGACTCGCAAGGGCGAAAAGCCGGTCGCATTGTCCCCTGCTGTTGGCAAATACGAGGATCTTCCGATGTCCCCAGACGCGGTAAAGATCGGTGAGAAGGCTGATGAACTCTTCATCTTCCTTTTTGAGATGGATCAGATGGGGCACAATGTCACGCTGTACCGGGCTGACAAGGCGGACAGCTTCGGCGGTGAATCCGAAAGATGCGACCACCGCTTCGGGGTCGGCAATCGTGGCCGAAAGGGCGATCTTCTGCACCCTGCCGCCGGCCCGGCGCTCCAGGCGCTTAAGAAGGCAGGCCAACTGCCGGCCCCGGCACTGGTGCAGGAGCGGATGAACCTCGTCGATGATTACCGTCCGGACCCGCCGCACAAAGCGCTGCAGCTCGGCATTGGAGCTGCCCATCAACACATCCAGGGATTCGGGAGTCGTGAGCATGAGGTCGGGCCGCCGGCCGCCGGCCCGCTTGATATCGCCTGTTCGAATACCGAGGTGAAGTCCCAGGCGCCCGACCACAGGCAAAAGACGACGCTCCAGATCCACGGCCAGGGCGCGAGTGGGCACAATATGGAGGAGCGCCTGCGCGCGGCCCGATTGAATCAGCCGCTCCAGGCACGGGGCCAGGACCGCTTCAGTCTTGCCTGAACCGGTTGCCGACTGGAGCACCACGTCCCGGCCGGCGAGGATCGGCGCCAGGGTCTGCTTCTGAATGGGATGTAGCTGTGTAAAGCCGCCGAAAAAAGCGCGATAGGTGTTGGGCAGCAGCATGAGGGGGGAGGCGCCGCAGGCCGTAGATCCGGCGTCAGAGCTCAGAGTGGATCCAGGGATTTGATGTTCGAGGTTCAAGGTTCTGATCTCCGATCTCTGAGCTCTGGTGGACCAGATCCAGGCAATCAACCAGGGCTTTCAACTTGAGGCGGGTTTCCTGGGTCCCCAGCGCGTCGAGCCGATCAGCCATCTGCCGGGCCAGCCGGCTTGCGGGCGGTTGCCAGCCGTAGGCCTTGGCGTGAAGGTGGATGAGCTTTTGGGACAGCACCTGCCACTGCTGGCGGGAAAGGTCATGGAGCCGGCAGATATTCAAACGCTCCCATTCCCTGGCATAGTTTCTCTCAAAGCAGGGAACCGTGGTCGCGCCGCGCACCCTGACCTGCTCGTAGTCTTCCTCGCGAACGCGCTCAAAGAAATCATCCGTGAAACCAAAGACCGGATAGACAAACGCCGGCTCAAAGCCATCGGGTGCAATCAGCCGCTGAAGGAGGCGGTAACTTTTGCCGCGCGCCAAAACATTGGCCTGTCCGATGGACTCTGCCTCATCGAACAGAAGGACCCATCCGCGGTAGCCCATCTGCCGGAAAAGACGGGCCAGGGCATGGATCATCTCCATGAAAGGATCAACACCCCGGCAACCCAGCGGCCCGTCCTTCAGGAAGGAGACCTGTCGATACTTGAAGACATGCCGCATGCGGGAAACCGGAATGGCTTCGCCTTCCAAACAACGCGCCAGCAGCAGGGGAAATTCCTGGGGGCGGAAGCGGGCATGTTTTTTCAGGCCTTTCTCTTTTTCTGAAAGGCAGACGTTGCCATTGGCCATGGCCGCCAAAACGGCCCTAAAAAAACGAGGCATGCGCTCCGGAAGAAGCCCGGCCGGGTCGGCCCTCAAAGCCTGCCGCTCTCTCATCTGTTGCCGGGCCCAACTTTTCCAGCGCGCAGCAAAGGACCCCTGGCCATCAGGCAGCTCCAGGCGAGCCATCAACTGCCGGTACACCTCCCGGAAGCGGCCCAAAGGAACTTCACGAGGGTCGAGATTGATGAGGCTTGCGACAAAGCCTTCTCTCAACGCGAAATCCTTGATATAAACCAGGCTGTGCGACTTGCCCTGGCCATAGGCCCCCACGATGCACAGGTGAGCGGATCCTCCGCCATCAAGGGTCTCAAAGCACTGCTGGACTTGCCTGCGCAGGTTTTGCTCATGGGCGGTCAGCAATCTGACGGCCACAGGATCGAAAAGTCCCTCGCGCAGCCGTTCCACCGCCCGGCGGATATGGAAATCGTCCTCTTTTTCAAGCTCCTGCCGGAAGGCGGGCGCTTCATCCGGCAAAAACTCCCCTTGCAGCGGCATTTCCATCAGGTGTCCCATTTCGGCTGAAGCTGCTCCAACTTTTCCTGGTCCATCTCCCGCTTGCTTTCGAGGATCTGCTCGGTCAGGTCGAGATCCTCTCCGGGAGGCGTCCCCTGTTCCGCCATATCCAGGATACGGATGATCTGCTTGATGAAAAGACGGACTTCACTGAGAAGTCCCATGCGCTTTTGGTGGGCGCAGATTTTCTCCACGACATCTTGCCAGACCGGATCTTGGGCCTCCCAGCGAAAGGAAATCTCGTGGATGCGCCGCAGCGCAAGCCCTAACTCGATGAGCTCATGGGTTTCCAGGGGCGTCCGGTGCAGGTCGATCAGGACACTCCGATAATTGAGCCGTTTGCCCTCACCGATGGAGCGAACCCTGCTCCAGAGAGCATCATATGATTTGAAGCCTTTCTCCGAGGCGATCACGTCCGGAATGATGGAAAAGAAAATGTGCAGAAAGCGGGCCTGCTCGGTGTTGTCGATCAGAAGCCGGACATTTTCATAAGCCGCATTGCGCACGGAGGTCGACTGCGCAACGACCGTTTCGAGCTCGTCCATCAGCAGGATGAGACCCCGGTATCCGAGGTATTTCATGAAAGCCAGCAGGGAGCCCAGAAACCGTTTGCTGTTGGTCTTATTCAGCGTTTCAAAGATCTGGAAAGGCTTCAGCTCTTTCTTGCTCGCCTTTCCCCCCTCAAACCATTGATACAGGATTTCACAGCTGCCGGCCCGCTCTTGCCCGGTCTCTGCCTGGCGCAGAGGCCTGAGCCGGCTGTCCAAAAAACCCGCAAGACCGTTGGAAAAGTTTACGTCCATGCCGTGTAAAGCGCCCAGCTCTTCGCGCAAGGCCGCCAGCTTTTGCTGGAAGGAAGCTTCTTCGGCGCCGATCAGGCCGGCGGCCAGACTGTCGGCCCAGGCGTTAACAAGGCCCCGGATGCCGGCCTCTTCCACTTTCAGTTGCGTGTTTTCAGGAAAGCCGGGGTGCGCTTGGAGTTGGCGGAGGATTTCGCGGTAGACGACTTCGAATTTTTGCATGGGCACTTCACGGGTCAGCACGACAAAAGAAACCGCGAACCCTTTCCGCAAGGCCAGGTGGCGGATTACGGACATGAAATGGGTTTTTCCGTCGCCGTAATCTCCATTGATGAATCGGACCTTGGCGCCGCCTTCGGCGATGTAATGCTCGAGGTCGTCTTCTATGAGCCTGAGCCAGTTTTCCCGCCCCACGGTGAAGAAGGGTACATAATCGATGGGGACGCTTCCTTTGCGCAGCTCTTCAATGATGGCCCTGGCCTGAAAAGGCTTTAACTCATCCAACTGCTCTCTCATATTCATGACTTGACCTTCTGAAAAGAGATTCCTGTGATCTGGCGTTTTTCGCCGTCGCTGTCGATGAGCCAGAGAGAATTGTTCCTGCCGGCTCTCAACTGCAGCGCATAGCCTTCTGAGGTTCCTCCGGTTGCGCTCTGAAAATAGCGCCAGATATCCACGCCGAACTGGTCCACGCTGTAACCTCGAAATTTCCCCTTGGCCATATCCTGAAGAAAAGCTTTGCTTTGCAAAGACATCACATACTCGAAATAGAAGCGTTGAACGGGAACGGCATGTCCCGGCGCGAGATTCTCTTTTTTGAGAATTTCTTTGTAGGTTTGATGGAGACCGTTTACAAAAGACTGTGCTTCGAAAGGACGATCATAGAGCTCGCGCTTGGCTTTCAGCAAAGCGGAGACGATTCGCCTGGGATCGATGGACTTCAGCGTCTTTTTATTGATCGTCGAGGTCCGCTGGCTGAAATCCACCGTGGCTTCGATTCCTTTCAAGGAGCTCAGCCGCGGGAAATCGACCGCCAGCGGCAAAGCAGCCTCTTCGGCGCGCGCCCTAAGATCTTCGATGAACTGGATGCGATACCTTTCCACTTTTTCGTTGGCATAGGCCCTCAGCCGGTCGAAAAACTCCTTGCAGCCCTTCAGACTTTCCTCATTTTCAACCGCTTCGGCCTTTTTGGTCTTGAGCAGCTCATCGAGGGCGATGAAATCATCCCGGCCGGCATGGCGAAGGCAGAGATTCACAAGTTCAGCCATCTTCTGCTGCTGATCCAATTGTCGTTGATAGGGCTTGACTATTTCCGACAGCCCTTCCTGCATTTGCTGTAAGAACACTTCGTTATTCACCATGATGTCTTCAACCGCCTTAAAGTCGTGCAGAACATTCACCGCCGTTTGTCATGATAACGATGGCCCGGATACGGATACCGTATAGCTGCTTTATTGTCAAGACGAAAAATAAGGAGGGTTGGGGTCGCATCTTAATTATTTCTGACCCCTTCAGCCTTCAGTCTAAACCGCTTCAGACTGACTACCGTAACTACTCAGGTAGATAGGCTGTAGGCTGAAGACTGTTAGGAAAAACCGGGATACGGCGCATGTTGAAGCCATGTCTGGTACGAGAAGCGACCGCTTCTTCGACCAAAGTGAGACAATGGCTCTCTTCTGACCCCTTCAGCCTTCAGTCTAAACCGCTTCAGACTGACTACACGTAACTACTCAGGTAGATAGGCTGTAGGCTGAAGACTGTTAGGAAAAACCGGGATACGGCGCACATGCGCCTCGCAATGACGGAATGCAGGTTGTGCAAAGGTCTCATGTCTGGTACGAGAAGCGACCGCTTCTTCGCCCAAAGTGAGACAATGGCTCTCTTCTGACCCCTTCAGCCTTCAGTCTAAACCGCTTCAGACTGACTACGTGAGTAGTCGCGAATAATTAATAATTAAGATGCGACCCTACCCGCTCCGGTCGTCGGGCCTGAGCCCGTAGCGGTCCGCTGAACGGCAGCCCCTGGCGCGGTTGAACCAACTGCCGCCCCGAAGCACGCGGGACGAGCCGTTGGACGGCCCTGCAGGATCGGTAACCGATCCTGCAGGATAATCTCCGTACCAGTAGTCCTGAACCCATTCCCACACATTGCCGTGCATATCATAAAGTCCCCAATCGTTGGGCTTCTTCTACGCGACCGGATGGGTCCGCCTGCCTGAATTGCCCTTATACCAGGCAGACTCTCCCAGCCGCCCTTCATCGTCGCCGAAGCTAAACCTGCTTGTACTTCCGGCCCGGGCCGCATACTCCCACTCAGCCTCGCCGGGCAGCCTGTATTTGTTGCCGCCTTCCCTTTGATTCAACTTGCGGATAAACTCCTGCACGTCGTTCCAGGAAACCTGTTCCACCGGATGATCATCGCCCTTAAAAGAAGACAGATTGCGGCCCATGACCGCCTGCCACTGGGCCTGCGTGACCTCGGTGGCCTGCAGGTAAAAGCCCCGGGTCAGGGTCACCCGGTGCTGCCGTTCGTCCGAATCCCTGCCGGCTTCACCGGACGGGCTGCCCATCATGAACGTTCCCGGTTTAATATACACAAACTCCATGCCCAGGCGGTTGGTTACCTTTTTCCCCGCCATGCCTGCATACCCGCCAATCTTGGCAAAGTCGTATTGCTCCGATTCGGCAGCTTCCCGGCCTATTTTTTCAAAATCATAACCTTTATAGACTAATTCAGGCCTGCGTTGCAGGCGGACATCCATGCGCCGGTCTTGGCCGGCTTCCAGCGACAGCGCTATCTTCCGGGTTTCATAGCCTGCCGCCGAGACCTCCACCTGACACTGGCCCGGGTCCAGCTCCATGCCCTGAAAAAAAGCCGGGCCGATGTTAAGAATCCTCACCCTGGCGCTTTCCGGCTGCGTGTCCACATAGAGCCGGGCCGTCCGGGGCGCTTGCAGTGTCAATTGCGCCGCCAGCGAGACTGTCCGGCCGGCTTCAAACCTGATCCGTTGCTGGTAAGGTGAATAGCCCGGCCTGGCGACATAGATGCGCCGCTCGCCAGGCATGACTTCAATGGCGGCAAGCGGGGTCTGCCCGACGCGGCGGCCGTCCACCGCCACCTCGGCCCCCCGGACGTTGGACTCTACAGACAAAAAAGCCTTTGCCGGAGCTGCGGCCGGCCGGTCCACATAGGCGCCCGAACTTGCCAGCTCAAAAACAAAATCGCCCTTGTCCAGTTTGGGGTCCCGGATCTTGCCGTACTGGGGATGCTGATCGCGATTATAGGCCGGCACCTTGTTTTTAAGATAAAGGCCCAGCTCCTCGCCGGTCAGATAACCGTCTTTTATAAGCTCCTCGTCCCGGCCCTCTAAAATGTCCAGAAAAGCCTGTTTAAACACACTGTAATCCGGCACCGGCTCATTGGCCCGGCCGGCGGTGATGAATTGCCTGACCGGCAGGCTGGCTTTATCCGAAATGACTTCGGGCGTGATCCGATCCCTGGTATTCAGCACGGTCCCCGAGAAACACGTGTCGAACATGAAGAGCGCGTGCTTGGCGTTGATCATCTTGGCCTGGGTGACCATGCTGACCATGTCAACGCTGCGCAGGCTGAAATTGCCGAAATCCTCCGGCCCGGGCGCATCCACCATCACAAGGTAGCCTAGCTGCTCATCCGTGGCCATCTGCCGCGTGTACCCGTGACCGGCATAATAAAACAGCAAGCGGTTGTTTTTATCCCGGCCGTGGGTATATACGAATTCGGTAAAGGCGCGGTCAAATCCCGCCCGGGTAAGATCAAGCTTTAAATTTACCTGGAAACCGTTGCGCTTGAGGGCTTCGGCCACCTCTTTTACGTCCCGGACCGCCCCGGGCAGGGGGTCCCAGCCCCTTTGGGTGTAGTTGCCGTTGCCGATCACCAGCGCATAGGAGTCCTTGTAAAGTTCAATCGTTTTTCCCGCGGGCGTTTTAACCGCCACCCGGATGCCGCGGCTCTGGGCGGGTAAGCTTGCAGCGCTGAAGAATAAGAAGACCAAAGAAAGGAGAGCATAACCAGCATGTTTTTTCATCATGACGCCTCGATCATTTAAAATGTCGTTTTGGTCCACTGGTGGCCGATTTGAAACCCTTTGCCATGGTTAAAGCGTTTGACATTGTCGCTGTGAAGGCTGCAGCGGCGCTGAAGGGTGCTGTCGATTATAAAGGCCACCTTCCATGGCAGTTGGCCGGCTGAAAGAGCTTTGATGGCCGGTGCAAACTGCCGCGCCTGTTTTTTCGATAATTGGTCCAATTGATAAACCGCCGCATCGGCGTGATTTTTCAAAAAGCGGCTAAATTGACTTGTTTGAAGCCCGGAAAAACTGGCCGCGGCCGTAAGCGAATGCTTGCGAACGGACATCATTAAAAAGAGCAAGTACCATAGGCAGACAACTTTCAAGCGGTTATTGACGGTAATTTGATTGTTCATCCAGCTTTTCAGTTTGGTGAAATTCATCATCGCCTCCACGTTGTTAGGGTTTCAAACCTATTGAGACGATGATAAGGTATCCGGCTCTGCGCGGTTTGTCCAGAACTTTCTGAAAATATGCGCAATTTTTTTTGTTGCCAGCCGAAGCAAAGTTTAGTATGGGTTCAATCAGGCCTCCCTGTGATCCAAAACAGACGGTGGCGACGAGCCAGCGTTCAGAGATCGAAGCGTGGATACGCTGCAGGGAGGTCTTCCTAAATGCACGTTTTGCAGGCTTTCACAAACGCTGATCTCTGTAAAGCTCCGCTGACAGCTAAATTCAATGGGTAATACTTCGTTTTAGAGCAATCTTTAAGTATCAGTCGCCTTACCCTCATTTTCATTTTGTTTACGATCAATTGGGGTTCCAGCTTGTCCCGTGTTCCTTCGTCAAACGGCTTTTGGTGTAAGTTGCGTACAGGCATGACATTGTTCCAGTTGCTGGCTCATGTCCAGAGCTTCATCCCTGAAAATCAACGCAGCGCCTCCCGATTTGTTAAATGTTGAGACCTGACCCCGATGCACTCTGGGCGCATCTACCGGATCACCTCCCAATGCCCGCCTTTGTCAGGTCCGACGCGGCGGAGCAACCCTTTATCCTGCAGCTTCTTCAGGTGGTATTTGACGCCACTGTCGGTGATTCCCAGCGCTTTCGCCAGTTCCTGGCGGTTTATCTCGGGGTTCTGTCGAATGGCATCGAGAATTTTCTGGGCAGTTTTCTGAGCAGTTTTCTGAGCAGTTTTCTGGGCAGTTTTCTGGGCAGTTTTTGCGCCTGCTCTTTTTTCAGTTTCTGCAATGCCGGAAGGACTTTCTTTCATGGCGAGTCCGGGCGAACGGTGGAAGATCACTCGAAAGAACCCGTCGGGTTTAAAGGTCGGCTCGCGGAGACCTGCCGCGATCATGGTATCCTTCATCTTTCGGATTCCCATGCCGATGCGCTCGACCTTGCGGAGGCGGAAGAAGAGGTCCGCAATCAGCTCATTCCTCCGGATCGAGACCGTGCCGAGGGTCTGTACCGTCAGGCCTTTAGGCAGACCGCCGGGGTTCACGATTTCCACCCGGTCGTCATAAATCTCCACACTGACCTGCGTGCCGGTGATGCTGTAGTCGCGGTGCATCAGGGCATTCACCAGTCCTTCGCGTAAAACTTCGAGCGGTATCTCGTAAATGTCCTCGCGATCGACCCCCCGGATTTCGCTACGGACATTGAGATGTTTTTTTAAGAAGGCAACGGCTTCATTGAATTGGGTGAGAAGGTCGTCCCGCACGTCGCGGCGGTCGTAAATGTGCAGTCTGTCCGTTCCCTTGAATGCCAGAAGCGTCATCTGAGCCTGGTGCAGATGGTCATAGACATTCTGGGCAAAAAAGAGAATGCCGGCATTTTTCACTTGCGCTTCATTCGCAACCTTGAGGCTGCGCAGGAATTCAGGGACAGGAATCGAACCGATGAGGATACCCGCCTCTTTGATGAATGCTTGGATTTTGGCTTCTGAGATGTCTTCAAAGGCAAATCCCTTAACCGTTCTTTCCTCAAAAGGCAACGGCTCATTCTCCACAAACATGATGCGCAACTCGTCATTGCTCATCTTCTGCGTTGTTGCATCGAGCCTGCGATAGTAGCCGGAACCGCAGGAATACGGTTTTTCCATACCTTCCGGCACGATAATGGCCACGATTTGGCCGACCTGTGAGAGGTCCACAGCAATGGTCGGCTTGCAGTTTCTCGCCAGGCTGTTTACTTTGGCCTTGAGGTCGTTTGTCAAACGCTCACCGCAGACGTTTCCATCATCCCGCACCCCGAGAAGCAGCGTTCCGCCCCTCGCGTTGGCAAACGCTACGATATCCTCGTCGATGCGGGGAGTATAGCGCTCCTTAAATTCCACGGTGAGCCCTTCGCCTTCTCCAATGAGAAGTTTTACCTGTTCGGGAGTCAATCAAAAACCTCCATTCTTCAATCTAAAATAATTCTTATGTACCGGGCTCCTTAAAGCCGAAATTAATAGCAACGCCCTTTTCAATGTGAATTTCATTACCTCATGGAAAAAGCCCGCAGGTCGTTCTTGATATAGTATTTAGCACCCAGTTTTGTTAAAAGGGTTTCCGCATCAACAAGAAATTTGGCCCAGTTTACATTGCGTTCATATTCTTTCATGTGGTTCAGCTTGCCCACCTTCCAGAAATTCACATACGGATGCGCCATGTGGATGACCGCAAGCGCCTGGTCGGGGTCGATCACCGGTTCAAGGCTGACCCAAGTAAAAATACCCGCCTTATGCGCAGTTTTTAAAACGTTCAGCCGGTCGTCTACAGCCGAAGCGTTTGGTTCCCATTCTCTTCGGGCATCATCAGCAGCAAAACACAGGGTCATGCCCAGTTGCGTGCGGGCAGTCTTCATCAGGTCCATGTCCTCCATAATCAGATCGGCGCATCCTTTGGTCAGCACCTGATTATTCAGGTTGTGTTTAGAGACAATTTCAAGAGCCTGCCGCGTCAATCGTTCGGTGCGTTCAAGCGGCTGGTAAGGGTCGCTTAGGAAACAAAACAGGATGGAGCGGGTATCGCCCCTTAACCGCTGGGCATCTTTTTCGAGGAGGCTTAAAATATCTTTTCGCGGTTCGGCCTTTGCATGCCATTTTTCGCCGGTCGTCCGCATGCAGGCAGGTGCATAGCAATAGCGGCAGCCATGCGTACACCCTCGATAAAGGTTGCACGCAAGCTCCGAATATTCCCGCGCCCTCCCCCTGGGTTCATAAATCACATTCATTAAAGGCCTCCTTTATGAATAACGAATCCGCTCCGTTTCCGGCTTTTTCCATGCTCCATAGGAAACGTTTAAATTTTGTTTAGGCAACTTCTTGCCTTTGATCATCAATTTCAAACCATTCTTTGCGTGGCCGGCAAGCATGCCATTTTGCAAGGCAAAAAGATAAACATCTTTATTCGTTGTTAATTGGTGTCCATGCACAGCCAACTCAAGGTCCTTCTCGAAAGCCGAAATTTTGGTCGGCTTCTCGTATTCTGGGAATAATGATGGTTGTAATGGATCAATCCCATCCTGATCGATGTCGAAGTTGGCATCGCCACCATGCTTCCAAGCAACCTTTAAAAACTTATCAATCCCAAGGGGATGCCCCGAGCCAAAGACAAGACCATATACGTTTGCCCCCTTGCGGATTGAAAATGAA
>JAUYIZ010000297.1 GCA_030688615.1 Desulfobacterales bacterium
CAGCCTTTTTTCAGTCGGTAAATGCAAGAACTTCAGGGTTTAACTCATTGCCCATCCGGGATATGGCCAATGAAACCCTCTTTATTCTGATGGTCCTCATGTTTATCGGCGCTTCTCCCGGATCCTGCGGCGGCGGGGTTAAAACGACCACCATCGCGACCCTTGCTGTTGTCGGGATATCCCGATTCCGGGGAAAACATCATCCGCAAATATTCGGCCGCAGCTTATCGCAGGCATCGATCAATAAAGCCGTAAGTGTCGTATTGATCAGTGCATTTATCGTCTGTTCGGGAGTAATGCTGCTGCTGATCGCTCAACTGGGTGATCTGCCGCATCCACAAAGCCGCGGGGAATTCCTGGAATTGTTTTTCGAGCTGGTCAGTGCTTTCGGTACGGTAGGGCTTTCCACCGGCGCCACCGAAAGCCTTACCCCGGCCGGGAAGGTAATCATCGTCTGCACCATGTTCATCGGGCGTCTGGGACCGCTGGTTACGGCTGTTGCCATGAGCCGATCTCTGACGTCCACATATTATTATCCGGAAGAGACCATTATGGTCGGGTGAGGTATTTTATGAAACAATTTGCCGTTATAGGACTGGGGAATTTTGGTTATTACCTGGCCACCCATCTTTATGCCAAAGGCCATGAAGTTTTGGCCATTGATATCGATCCAAACCGGGTGCAGGAGATCAAAGATCGTGTTACCCGGGCGGTTATTGCAGACACAACAGATCAAAAAGTCATTAAAGCGCTGGGCTTTGAGCATATGGATTCAGCGGTTGTCTGCATCGGCTCGATATTGAGCGCCTCGATTTTGACAACTCTTGTCTTGAAAGATCTGGGTGTCAACCGGGTGCTTGCCAAAGCCGTCACCGAAAACCATGGCCGCATACTTTTAAAAGTCGGCGCTTCCGAAATTTTCTTCCCTGAAAAGGATTTAGCTGTTTCTATGGCGGAACGCCTGGACAATCCTAATATTATCGACTATTTACCATTTTTAGAAGGATACAGTATTATTGAACTTGCCCCTTCCAAAAAACTTATTGGAAAATCCTTAAAAGAACTAGATCTGATCAACAGCTTTGGGGTTCAGGTCGTCGCGATCAAAGAAACCATAGCCGACAATTTAAATATGGTCCCCACGGGAAAATTCATCCTAAAAGACAGCGATATTATGATACTGCTGGGATCCAACGCAGGTTTGGAAAAACTAAAGAAATACATCTCTGAATAGATATATCTCCGCAGGATCAGGAACAGCGAGCGCATTGCCCGCAGCTTGCTGCGGGGAATCTTCAAAACCTTTAGGACGGCGGTTGAAAAACCACCCGGCAGACAACTTTTTATAAATGTTTAAGAGGAATTGATTCGGAATCATGATGATCGTGATCCTTCGTCGTCTGACGAGCATTTTGATCCGTCGCATGAAGTCCAGATAATCGTTGCAATTTTGCGGAGAGCTGATTCGGCTTCGGCCCGTCTGGCTGAACTCACCAAGAACGGAGTTCCTTTTGACAGTCCCATAGATGGCGTTGACGGCGTTGTGGTCCTTTAGGTTTTCAAGTCCTCTTTCTTCCGGTCGAATTCCTCTTTGTCGATTTCACCTTTTGCATATCGCTTCTTCAAGATATCTAAAGGTGTTTCTTTGACAGAATCGTCGGGCGCTTTTGATTTTGATGCCCGAAAAAGAAAATAAATAACAACGGCAACCAAAACCAGAACTATTAACCACATTAATCCTCCACCATACCTGTAGCCCATCATGTGGCCCCAGTTGCCCATAGGGCTACCATAAGGACCTTGAGCGCAAGCAAAAAATGTCAGTGGCGCAAGCATCATAAATAAAAAGAATATTCTTTTCAGCCTCATCTCCATTTAGAACATCCGCCTTATGATGCCGGGAAATCTATTTCCCTCAATGTGCGCTTGATGGTTTCGATCGTTGCGGGAGATTCCCATTGTACGGTGACGCTCCGGGTTGCGGGGTCACCTTCCACTCCGCTGACACCTTCCAGTTCACTCAATTCGTTCTTAATCGTCATCACGCAATGACCGCATGAAATGTTCGGTATGCTTAACGTTTGTTTTTCCATTTTGTGTAACCTCCTTGTCTGAATAAAAAGATTTTTTGAGTAATGTTTATGGTACTATCTTATCACAACAGCCCCATTGCAGGCGACCTTATTTTCAGAAAACGTCTTCGGTTGATATGTTTGGGTTTGCACATCGGCACTAGTGCAGCTATTCGGATGTATCATTGCCGAAACCCTCTATTTGCAAATGAACTTTAAAGAGATTGAGCACTTTTCATACTGCCTTAAGCGCGCTCTTGCTGTGGCAAAAGGCACCCCCAGTCTATGGTCCGGCGATCAGCCCATATACTTCTTCCTGACTCTGGGAATCACCAACGGCATGGTGATAATCATGGCCAGGATGAATACCCAGATGCCCCCTCCCACACGGGCAACCAGCGTATAGACCACATCATTTAACATGGTAATCAGCAGAAAAATCAACGAAAAGCCAACTGATATGGCGCTATAGATTACAGCGCTGATCCGGGAAACTTTTTGTTCAAGTGGTATCATTGTGTCCTCCTTTCTCAGACTGCTGCTTCCCGCAGCTCGGCATGAGGCATTTCTTCAGACCTTGTTTTTTTCAATGAAGGTATAAACCTTTTTAAAAGCAGGGTGTTCAGGGTAACGGATACCGAACTCATGGCCATGAAGAAAGCCGCCAGCTCGGGACTTACAATCAGCCCTGTGGCCGGGTAGAGCAGACCTGCCGCCAGGGGAATACCGGTGATATTGTAGGCGAATGACCAGATCAAATTCTGCTTGATCTTACGCATGGTGGCGCGCCCGATTTCCAAGGCGGCCACCACGTCGCAGATGTCGTCTCTTATGAGAATGATATCCCCGGTTTCTTTGGCCACATCGGTACCGGAGCCTATGGCCAGACCGACATCCGCCTGGGCCAGCGCAGGCGCATCGTTGATACCATCTCCCACCATGGCCACCTTCAGGCCTTGTTCTTGCAATTTTTTGACTTCATTGGCCTTATCTTCAGGCAGCACTTCCGCCAAAACAGTTTCGATTCCCACCTGTTTGGCAATGGCGTAGGCCGTTCTTTTGTTGTCCCCGGTAATCATGACCACCTGGATACCCATTTTACGCAGTTGTTCCACGGCCAGTTTGGCATTTTCCTTTAAGGTGTCGGCAACGGCGATTATCCCGGCCGGTTTGCCGTCTATGGCTATCAGCATGGCGGTCTTGCCCTGTTCTTCCAGCTGTTCCATTTTTTCAAGCAAATCTTCCATCCCGATGCCTTCGTTTTTGAAGAGCCGGCGGTTGCCCAGGAGGATTTCCCGCCCTTGATAACCCGCTTTGATGCCGTGGCCGGGAATGGCATTGAAGTCTTTGGCATCGGCCACCTTCAGACCTCTTTGCTCGGCCCCCTGCACGATGGCTTCGCCCAGGGGATGTTCCGATGTTTTTTCTGCAATTGCAGCCAATAGCAGCACCTCTTCCTCCTTGAAGCCGGAGACTACCACCACATCCGTTACCGACGGTTCTCCCTTGGTGAGCGTACCGGTTTTATCAAAAATCACGACATTCAAGCGGCTGCTGGCTTCAACGGCCTCGGCGCCCTTGAACAGGATACCATGCTCGGCGCCTTTGCCCGTTCCCGCCATGATAGCGCTCGGAGTGGCCAGACCCAGGGCACAGGGGCAGGAGATGACCAATGTGGTCACCGAGAGCAGCAGGGCGAACCCGAAGACCCCTACCTCGGCCAGGTTGTATGGTGAAAGGATAAAGCTGCTGGCCGGGTTGAAGAAATTGGTATAGCCGATGAAGAACCAGAAACCGAAGACCGCAAGTGCCAGGACGTGTACGCCGGCAATGAAATTTCCGGCCACCAGGTCGGCGATCTTTTGGATCGGCGCCTTGGAAGCCTGGGCGTCTTCCACCAGCTTAATGATCTGGGCCAGAGCGGTTTCGCTGCCGACCTTGGTGGCTTTGAATCTAAATGACCCGGTCTTGTTGATGGTGGCCCCGATGACGGTATCGCCTTTCCGTTTTTCGACCGGAATGCTTTCTCCGGTTATCATTGCCTCGTCAACCGAGGAGTGGCCTTCGACAACTTCTCCGTCCACCGGAACGCTTTCACCGGGTCGCACAATGACAACATCTCCTATTTCCACTTCGTCGGCGGCTATTTCCATTTCTACGCCATTTCTGATTACTTTGGCGGTTTTGGCTTGCAAGCTCATCAGCTTACGAATGGCTTCCGAAGTGCGCCCCCTGGTTATTGCCTCCAAGTAACGTCCCATGACAATGAAGGCTGTCAGCAGGGCGGCAGATTCAAAAAAGGTCGCCCCCCTGCCGCCAAAACCGGCATCGGGCCAGAAAGTGTTTATCGAAGCTATGGCATAGGCCGCCCCGATTCCCGTGGCATAAAGCAGGTTCATGTCGGTCGCGCCGCGCTTCAGCCCGTTCCAGCTGTGCGTAAAAAATTGCCGGCCGGGCAGAAATACTACCGGCGTGGTTATGGCCCAAAGAATATATACGTTGCTCAGGAATTTAGGCACAAAGTAGGGGAAGATCCACATGTCCCGAAACATCCCGATCATTACCAGGCTGGCTAAAGGCCAGGCAATCCACATGTTGCGGACTTGATGCTTGATTTCTTTCTGCCGGGCCTCTTTTTCCTGGTCGACGGCTTCCTGGCCCGTCAATTTCTCGGTGGCCTCATAGCCAAGTTCGCGGATACTTTTTTTAAGGCGCAGCTTATCCACCGCCCCGGCATAAAATTTCACCCGTGCCGATTCGCCCGGAAGGTTTACGACTACGTTCGTAACTCCCGGAATAGCGGAAACACCTTTTTCTACCTTTGATACACAGGCGGCACAACTCATACCCCTGACCGTTAAAAGTATTTCTTCCTGGGGAACTTGATAGCCGATCTCTTCGATCGCCCGGGCCATTTGCGGGATATTTACTTTGCCCGGATCGAATTTTACCGCCGCCTTGCCGGCCAGCAAGTTTACAACCACATTCTCTATCCCGTTGATGTTCTTCATAGCCTTTTCCACCCTGGATACACATGATGCGCATGTCATCCCCTGGACCGGAAGGCTGATATCTTTATTTGCCATATTAGATCTCCTTTTTTCTCTTTCCCGTCAAACAAAATGTCTGACAGATTCCGATCATGATGACCAAGATGATGAAAGAAGCTATCATTGCTTCCCGGAATCCCCAAATCCATGCGACTATGATCATAATCACCGGAGCCGCACAAAACCACAAGGTTAACATCATCAAGTGCGGAAAATTCCGGAAATCTTTCGTCAGATCATCATGTCCATATTGATCATTTTGTTTAGCAAGGTCGCCTTTAGTTTTCATATTTCAATACGCCCCAATTCAATCGATGCCAAATGTTTGAAATTGAATGGGAAGCCGCTCCTGAATAATTATCGAACTTGCGCGTCGAACAATAAGGTTTATATTAATTCCCATTATTCTTTGGGTTACATTCCTTTAAGGCTTTGGGAGTATCATTTGGCCCCATGAAAGGAAGAAATTATGAAGAAAGTTTTCTTGCCTGCTTTGTTTAGCCGGTCATGATGCAAAATACTTTGCCTCGACCAAATATGAATCCATTCCTTGATCTTCACTTTGCCGACACTTATTCACGGTCGCAAAGGTTACAAATCGGCA
>JAUYIZ010000299.1 GCA_030688615.1 Desulfobacterales bacterium
GGCCGATTTGGAAAGCGGCACCCTGATTTTCAACCTGGACAGCATCCCGGTGACAAATAAAATGTTTAAGGAACTGAAACGTAAAAAGCCGGATATCAACATTATGGCGTTGTCGAAACGGCAATTCCATCCCGAGCTGGAGGAGGCCCTGAGGGAATATATCTCCGTTTGCCTGGGCAAGCCGGCGGACCCGGATGAACTGATTTACTGGCTGAATTGTTTATCTAAAAATAACTTGAATTTGAAGGACCGACCAAAAGCGGATTGAGATTTAAATATAAATAGACGGTTATTTAGGGAAATAAATTGAGTGGAGGAGGGAAAATGAAAGGTAAATTTTGGGTTGCAACTTTTTCAGTAAGCGTCTTGGGCATGCTGCTGGCCGCCTGCAGCAGCGATCAGCCGTTTGATGTCAAGGAGATCATGTCCAAACCGAAAGCCTATGTGGGCTCGGATGTCTGCAAGATGTGTCATCTGGAGCACTATGACTCGTGGAAGATGACCTTGCACAGCCGTTCAACGCAGGATGCCCAGAGCAACCTGGATGTAATCATTGCCGATTTTGACGAACAGAAAATCCGGGCGGATCTTGCCAAACTGGGCGACAAGCTCCAGGTTCCGGCGGACCAGATTTTTATCCCCAAGATTAAAGACATTAAATACACCCAGGGCAACCAGTGGAATCAGCGCTACATCGTGGAAAAGGACGGCGATCTTTATATTGCCCCGATTCAATACAATGTGGCCAGCCATCGCTGGGTGGCTTATGAAGAAAAAAACTGGGACAAACGGCCCTGGCTCTTGAAATGCGGCGGATGTCACGCCAGCGGTGTCGATCTGGAAAAAAAGACATTCAAGGAACTTAGCGTCTCTTGCGAATCCTGCCACGGCAAGGGCTCGTGGCATTCGGCGCTGCCCAAAACGGCCGTTTTCGAAAAACGCCAGACCATCCTTAACCCGGCCAAGCTCACCATGGGCGTGGCGGTGCAGATCTGCGGGTCCTGCCACAACCGGGGCGATTCCACAAAACACCCCGGGGCCGACTGGCCGGTGGGGTATGAGCCCGGCAGATCCCTGGAGGTTTATTTCAAGTCCACCTCTTATGAGGAAGGGGATAAGGAGTATGTGTATGCCAATGAATTTGCCAAAGGCCATCACCAGCAGTACCTGGACTGGAAGCAGTCGGAGCATTACAAGGAAGGCGTGACCTGCACCTCGTGTCATTACGTGCACCAGATCGGGCTGCCCCCCACCCGTTCCCAGACCATCGGCGCCGGCAGCCAGCAGTGTTTCGAATGCCATCAGATTTTAAACAAGACCACGGCCCACGCCATACACTCTTTTGCCAACTGCATCGGGTGCCATATGCCCAGAATCGTCAAGAGCGCGGAATCCGGAGACATTCACAGCCACGTCTTCAAGACCTTGCTTCCCAAGGTTACCATTGAAAACCCGACGATTCCCAATTCCTGCACGTCCTGCCACGCCCATAAAAATGCGGACCTGAAGGCGCTCCAGGAAAAGGCTTTCCCGGGATCCATGTCCGGGTGGTAACGGGCAGGCGAAGGAGTCTGAATCGTTTGATGGACAGGAGTTTGCAATGGTGATGCGATCAGCAAAGAATCTTGCGGTCTTTTATACCCTGACGGCGTTGCTCGCCTCGATGCTGCTTTTGCCTGCCAGGGTGGCATCCCAGGTAGAAGTCGCCTCGGCGCTGCGGCGATATAAATCCCAAGAGGCCAGCAGCGGTTATTATGAGGAATACGAGGTGATGCCCCAACGCCGCAGACCCATAATCAAAATTCACGAGGTGACACGCCGGGGCTTTCCCTATACCCGGACAGCCGCTCAGGTGCGGATCCGCACGCGCCTGTACGACTCGCACCAGAGAATCAAATTTTATAACGACCTGCGCTGCGAGCATTGCCATGCGGACCAGGCCCGGGATGTCCATACGGTCCGGGGCAACCTGACCTGCCGGCAGTGCCACGGCGCCGAGCCCATATCCGGAATTGCCCACAGCTATTCTCCCATGAACCCGATCCGCCGGCACGCATTTGTCTGTGCCAAGTGTCATGAAGGCTCCAGCGTGTCGTTTGCCACCTATGTGGTGCATGAACCCGCGGGAGGGACGTTGAAAGCCAAGTATCAATTCATGTCTTTGTATTATGCCGATCGGTTCATGTTTATCCTGTTATCCGGCACGCTGGCTTTTTTTGTGCCCCACAGTTTTCTGGTGGGTTTACGGGAGCTGATTGCGAAAATGAGGAAAAGAAAATAATGACGTCCACAACACACATCAGACGTTTCAGCGGGCTGGAACGGGTATTTCACCTTTTTCTCATGGTAACTTTTTTGATTCAGTCCATCACCGGTTTCAGCCGCGTCTATATCACCACCGACTTCGGCAGGCTGCTGACCAAAATGGTCGGAGGATATGATGCAGCGCTGATCCTTCACAAATGGACAGGGCTTCTGATGATAACCGGTTTTTTGCTGCACACGGCGTACCTGATCACCTTGATCCTCCCCATGAAGGAAAAAGGATTCATAAAGAGCCTTTTGGGGCCGGACTCTCTGATTCCCAACCTGGAGGACGGCAAAAACCTCTGGCAACAGATTCTCTGGTCTCTGGGAATGGGGCCGGCGCCTCAATTCGAACGCTGGACCTACCTGGAAAAGTTCGACTACTGGGCGGTTTACTGGGGCATGCCCCTGCTGGCGGTTACCGGCCTGATGGCCATGTTTCCGTTGGTGACCAGCAGCTTGTTGCCGGGCTGGGCGCTGAATATCGCCGTTTTTGTCCACCGGGCGGAAGCCGTTCTGGCAACGGGGTATATTTTTATCGTTCATTTTTTCATGGGGCACCTCAGACCGACCAGTTTTCCCATGAACGAGGCCATGTTTTCCGGCAGCCTCCCCCTGGAAAAGGCGCTGGAGGAACATCCCGGGTGGGTAGAGCGCCTGAAAAAAGAAGGAAAGTTTGAGCGCCTGCAAACCGGACCGCCGGAAAAATGGTACCGGGCGCTTTATTACATTTTCGGTTATACGGCCCTGAGCGTCGGGATTTATCTGCTGGTCAACGGGATCATTTACAGCCGGAGCATCAGTCTGCATTAAATAGATAAGGATAAGGGTTCAAGGGCTCCAGGGGGCAAGGGTTCGAGGGGTCAGGAAAAACCAGACAACCAGACAACAAGATAACCAGATAACCAGACAACCAGATAAACCCGGATGGAAGGGGGAAAGATGAAAGTAATTGTCGCTTTGATCACCGCATGCGCTCTGGTGGTTTTGAGCGCGGGAATGGCGCGGGCCGACGAACTGTCGGACCTTAAGAAACAGCTCGAGCTGCTGCAGCAGAAACTGGAGGCATTGGAAAAGCAGCAGGCCGAACAGGCCAAAGAAGTCAAGAAGGTTTCCGGCCTGAGCAAGTCGGTGGAAAGCCTCAAAAAGCAGCCTTCAGCCAAAGATGTCGTCGCCGACGCCCTGGGCAAGCAGACCACCATCGGCGGCCATTTCAGGCTGTTTCTGGCAGACTACGCCACCGGCGAACGCAACGGCAACGACACGCACAATTCCGTTTCCGCCGGCGTCAGTGATCTGTGGCTGTATTTCAACAAGAAAATGAACAACTGGCTCCAGTTTACCGTAGCCCCGCGGATCGGGGTTACGGCCTCGGCCACGCCCCGCCTGGGCTCGTACCTCACCCGGCAAAGTTCGGCCGAGGTGGGCATCACCCTGGACGAGGCCTACATGAACGTGCAGCTTCCCAGTCCGTTCGATGTGCAGATCAAGGCCGGCGCCATCTACCCCATGTTCAGCGAGGATTACGCCGCGCAGAACTGGTGGCACGAACAGTATCACGGCAACAACGGTCTGATGCGCCTGCAGGCCTGGCGCTCCACGGGACTGGAGCTTTACCGCAATTTCGATTTCGACAGTTTTTCAATGCCCGTTTATTTTTACCCGTACATAAACCGCTCCGACTGGAGCTTTAATCAGCCCCTTACCGACAACAACTCGTCCAAGGATGTTCTGATTCATGTGGCGCCGGAATTCTTTCTGTTCGGCGGGCGCGTCAAACTCTTAGGATCTTTCGGCATGGGAAAATGGGACGACGCGGGCGAGTATGAATCGCGCCATTGGCTGGGGGGCCTTGACCTGGTCTACGGCAGCCTGACATTGACCGGCGAATACATGGAACGGTGGCGGGAGAACCTGGCCCTGACCGGCGGCGGGAAGGAAGACGGTGAAGACAAGGGCTGGTATATCCGGGCCAATTATTCCATTACCCCCGAGTGGCGTGTGCTGGTGAAATACAGCGATGTGGATCTGTACAAGGCCGGCTCCAGTTCGCTCTTGACGGACAATTACAAAACCCTGAGCGTGGCCTTGAACATCTGGCTCGCCTCCGGTTCCACCCTTATTCCGCAGCTGGAGCTGGTGGACGCCGAGCGGAGCGACGCCTCGGAAAAGCTGGAATACCTTCGCTACACCCTGGGCTGGCGCACAACGTTTTAAGCCCGATAAGGACTTTTTGACAAGATTAACCGGATTAACAAGATGTTATAAAAAAACCACTTAAATCCTGTCGATCCTGTCCAATGTAAAAACAGCAAGATACAATAAGGAGGTACAACATGTTTAAAAGAATGAGCACGACGGCAATTTTACTGGTGGGTTTGTCATTGATTATAGCGGCCGGAAGTTTTGCTTTCACCGTTCTTACCCGGGAAGATGCCATGAAGCAGGTTTTTTTTCCGGGCGCGGTCATCGAAACCGAAACCAAGGAGCTGGATGCCGCGACGCTGGAAAAGGTCAAGGGACAACTCGGCGGCGCTTTGGTCTTTCATGGGGAAGGGTCTGAAGCCAAGGGGGATGAAGCCTCAAATAAGATTGAATTCATCTTTGCCAAAAAAGACGGAAAACGGCTGGGAGTGGCGATTATCGATTCGCAACCCGGCAAGTGGGGGCCGGTCATATTTATTACCACCATGAACGTCCAGGGCGTTATAAAATCGGTCAAGGTAATGGAATATTCGGAAGTCCGGGGACGGCCCATCGCCCGAAGTTCCTTTTTGAATCAGTTCAACGGTAAAACCGTCAATTCGACGTTAGAGGTGGGCAAAGACATTGTGGGCATCAGCGGGGCGACCATTTCGTCTCAGGCGGCCGTCTTTTCGGTGAAAAAATGCCTGGCCCTTTATAGCGCGGTTTACCTGACCAAGTAATCAAAAAGGAGGTTCATATGATCAGCAGGCTTTCAAGATACCTGGCTGCAGGGCTGGTGCTGTTTGCGGGTTTTGCCCTGTCCGGCTGTTCCGGAGGCAACGCCGGCGGAGAGACGGCGGCGCCGCCGGTCCAACTGGTTGCCCAGTCGTTCAATGAAGGCTGTCCCCTGTGCCACCGCACGGGAAGCATTGCCGATGTGTCGGCGGTGCACAGCCTGGCGGCCAACAGCCCGAAGCCGACGATTACCGGTGTGACGGCCGCCG
>JAUYIZ010000308.1 GCA_030688615.1 Desulfobacterales bacterium
GGCCGATGCTCTCCATCGGTTGTCCCAAAACAATTTCAGCGTGGTTTCGGGGTCGGGAAAGGGGTACGGCCGTCGGGATCTATACCACCGGACCCTGGATCGGTGGTATTTTTGTTCTCTCTACGACCAACCGATGGATCATGCCCCTTACCGGGCACAGCTGGCGGTTGACATTCGCTTTTTATGGCGTTATTGTCCTTACCATTGCTATCCTCTGGTGGTTTCTGGCCAGAGACCTGGAAACAACGGAAAATTCCCCGCACATCGCGATGAAGTCTGTTTTTTTGATTCTGATAGGGGCCCGGAACGTGAAGGTCGTTGTTGTTCTGGGGCTCCTCACATTTGCCGTCCATCACAGCTTCTTGAGCTGGCTTCCAAAAATCCTTGAAAGCAAAGGGTTATCACCAACGATGGCGGGTTATGTATCCTCGATTCCGCTTATGACAGGCATCCCGGCCGTACTGACCCTGCCGCGAATCATTCCCTCCCATAAAAGAAATACCGCCATAGCCGTAACGGCCCTCGTCACACTGACATCGCTCTGGATATTCTTCAGCTTTACAGGCGCACCGGCATTTGCCGGGCTCTTTCTATATGGAATCGGCTCCTGTATATTTTTCCCGATAATAATGCTCATCCTTATGGACACGCCGGAAGTGGAACCCAAATACATGGGTTCCGCGAGCGGCCTTTTCTTCTGCATATCTGAAATCGGAGGGTTTATGGCACCGCTGGTGATCGGCATACTGGTCGATTGGACCGGGGGCTTCACAGCAGCGGGCTATTTCATGGCCGCCCTGTGCCTGTCAATTTTTGCATTGAGCTTTCTGATTCAGGACAGACGTGTAGTCGGTTCTAGTCCTTGAAATGGTGTGGATTGTCGATTTTATTTCCCTGCACGGGAAGGTTTTGAATCTGCCCCTACAAATATATTCCGTAATCTGGTTTTGGTTATTTTTGTTCTTTCGAAACAGCGAGGATAGACTCAACTATCTTTATACCCCCAGTGCAGCGACACAGATTCCCACTTATCGCTCGTCTCACATCCATCTCTGTAGGTGATTGGTTCCTGTCCAGGAGTGCCTTCGCTGACATCAGCCACCCAGGTGTGCAGAATCCACACTGGATCGCTCCATACTGCACCGCCGCCTTCTGTAACGGGTGCAACTGCCCATTTTGCGCCAATCCTTCTATTGTCAGGATTGGCTTGTTCTGAGCCCTGATCGACAAAGTAAGGCAGCTTAGTGTGGGCTTCCCATCTATCAGTACCGTGCATGCACCACAGGACCCCGTGTCACAGCCTCTCTTCGAACCAGTTAGTCCTATCTGCTCCCGAAGGGTCTCCAGCAAAGTCTGGTTCTCTGATACCAGCACTTCATGCATCTTCCCATTTACATTTAAGGTTATTTTCGTTTTCATGGCTATCTTCCTTTCTGCTGCGCGGCTTGCAAGGCTTGCTTGATCGCCCTGACTAAGTATATCTTCACCATCTGCTTCCTGTACGATGGCGGCAACCCTGATAAATTGTCCAATGGATGCGCTTTATTGTGTGCCGCCTCCAATACCTCCGCTATCGCTCCATCGCTGAGTTTCGTACCTTTCAGCTTCGAGGCCTCTTCTATCAATATCGGTTGCCTTTCCGCTGCCGTTAGGGCTATCTTCGCATCCTCACAGGTGTTATTCTTTCCATTTAACTTTATGTTCACCGCCACTCCCAGCAGCGGGAAATTTATTGCCTGCCTCCTTCTCAACTTCATGTAAGCTCCCCCGGACTGCGCCGCTGGCAGCGGTAATGCTATCTCTGTTATGAACTGACCAGCCTTCAACGTGTTAGGCTCCTTGCCATCTCCAGAATATAACTCCTGCAAAGGCATCATCTTCGCCCTCACCGGGTCAGTTACCTTTATCTGCGCCCCTAAAGCTAATAGCGCTGGGGCTGTGTCCCCACAATAGGTCGCCCAGCACGTCTTGCTCCCCCTTACCACATAGCACGTCTTCCCTCCCAGCTTCCAGCAGGCTTCTCTTCCCGCATGCCACCAGGGCGACTGATTATAATAATAACAACGATTGTCCAGGCACAGGTTGCCGGCCACCGTGCCCATGTATTGCAACTGCGGCGCACCTACCGACTCGGCTGCCTGTACCAGCATAGGGTAGTTTTCCCTAACCACGGGATTTTCTATCAGGTCCCGCAAGGTGGCCATGGCCCCAATGGTCAATCCTTCTGTTTTGGAGAAAGTTACCTGGTCCATCTTCGGTATGGCCTTCAGGTCTATTAAAAATTCCCGATTCTTTAGCCGGTTCTTCAGGTTCAATAGCAGGTCGCTTCCACCTGCTATGGCTATCGCTTTCTCCCCATGCTCTTTCAACAGGGATGATGCCTCTTTTATGCTCTTGGGCGCTATATACTGGAATTTGGGAATCTTCATGCTTTTCCTCCTTGGCTTTCAAGTGCTTTCAGAATTTTATCGGGTGTAATGGGGAAGTTTTTAAGCCTAACTCCAGTGGCATTGTAAACAGCATTTGCTACCGCCGGAAAAAGTGGTGGCCGAGCACACTCTCCCGCCTGTTTCGCTCCGAAGGGACCCAAAGGGTCAACGGTCTCCACATCAATCAGTTTTAGCTCGGTCGCATCCAGCGCTATTGGAATTACATAGTCCGTAAAGGAAGGATTGACTACTTGGCCATCTTTGAGCAAAATTTCCTCAAAGAAAAGGTCTCCCTGTCCCATGATCACCTGGCCATCTATCTGCCCCTCCGTATTCAAGGGATTGAGAGCAAAACCGCCATCGTGAGCTATTGTTACCTTTAACAGTTTGACTATACCGGTCTCTTTATCCACTTCAACCTCGGCAACTGCTGCGGTGAATACATAAGCATAGGTATACCCCAACCCAATTTCAGGTCCTGCCTTTCGGTAGCCCTTACCTGTAATGACGCCTCGCTCTTTCTGGCTGATACTGAGCACATCAGAAAAAGATGCCCGCCTCTCACCGCTTCCCTTTAGATAAATTGCCTTATTCCTGGTCTCCAGCTCCTCGGCTCTAACCTCAAAGGCCCTGGAGGCATCTTCCAGAAGCTGCCTTTTAGCATCGGCCGCTGCCAGCCTGACAGCTTCACCGGTCACAAAAACCCCCCCCATGAGAAAGTTGCCCAGGTCCGCAGGGCATAGCTCTGAATCCGCTGAGACAAGGACAATATCACCAAGAGAGAGTCCCAACTCTTCGGCAACTATCTGGCACATGACGGTATCAGATCCCTGTCCTGTCTCCACGGCGCCAGTGAAAAGAGTTGCAGATCCATCAGAATTAATCCGCACGATGGCAGAGCTTCCATGGGGATAAACATTGACCCCGCTTTGCGCTGCGCACACCCCAATGCCTATGCCCCGATTATCCTGTTTGCTGTGCGCACCTCCCCAGCCCGCAGACCGTGTCGCTTTTTCTATGCACTCCCTAAGCCCACAGCTTGCCAGCCTGTCGCCGTTGGGAAGAGTATCACCGTGTTTTCTGGCATTTTTAAGCCTTAGCTCTATGGCATCCACTCCCAAATCTTCAGCTATCATATCGAGCTGTGATTCGATGGCAAATACCACCTGGGCGGTACCATGCCCTCTTTTAGGGCCACACGGGGTCTTGTTGGTATAGACAGAGACACCCTCCACCTTTACATTCGGTATGTTATAGACGGGAATAGTTTTGCTATAAGCCAGGCGCAAAGCTATCAGCGAACTGCCGCGGTAGGCTCCGGCATCATTGATAAGCTTCATATGCTGTGCAACCAGAGTCCCATCCTTTTTTACACCAGTCTTCAATTCTATCGTCATACGCTGGTCTCCCGGGGTGGCAAGAAAGACTTCTTCCCTGGATAAAGCTATCCTGACAGGCCTGCCCGTAAGCCTGGAAAGGAAAGCTGCCAGAAATTCATAGGAGAATAGATATATCTTTCCCCCAAAAGCTCCTCCTACATAAGTTTTCAAGACTCTCACTTTGTTTAGAGGCATCCCCAAAGTGTGAGCCAGCCATTGCCGCTTCACCTCATATCCCATGTGGGACAGCCACACCTGCAGGCTTCCAGAGGAATCAAAGCTTGCCAGAGCTGCATGAGGCTCTATCGCACAGTGAGCAGTAGCTGGAATTATAAACCTGTCCTCTCGAATATAGTCCGACTCCCTGAACCCTTTCTCAGCATCGCCATGTGCTCGGATGAAAGTAGCGCAGGTGTTGTTCAGCACTTTATAAGGTGCGGGTTTTCTGCCCAAACCGGCTTCATCCCACACCATTTCAGGCGAGGGGATTGTTCCATCATGCACCTGAGGAGCGCCTTCCTTTAGAGCTTCTTCAGGGTCAAAAATAGGAGGAAGTATCTCATAGTCAACTCTGATTAAATCCAGTGCCGCTTCAGCCACTTCTTCATCAATGGCCACCACAGCGGCAACCCCATCTCCCTGGTAACGGACTTTATCAATAGACAGAGGATACTCATCAGGTGGAAGGCCATCGGACATTCCGTATCTTACTCCTACCAAATCTTTCCCGGTAATTATTGCCTCTACTCCAGACAGTTTTTCTGCCTGGCTGGTGTCTATGTTAACGATCCTGGCATGGTGATAGGGGCTTCTCAATATTTTTCCGTAAAGCATCTGGGGCAGGGCAATGTCTTCAGTATACTTTGCCTGTCCCGTTGCCTTGACTGCAGCATCTACCCGAGGTAAAGATTTGCCAACCACAGAATATTCCTTTGTCTGAACTGTTTGAAATTTTTCTTCCATAATCTTTATCCTCTCTTAAGAATTTAGTTTTTCGATCTTGGTGTTGATGCCTTCTGCCAAAGCATTGGGGATGCGATGCCGTGCGTATGTAACGGGGATTTGCTTTTTAAAGGAAATAGCATTTATTTTATATCAAATGAAGGGTTTTGTGTAAAATCGGAAGATACCTTAATATTTTGGATACATCTCGGCTGATATCAGGGTGAAACCGTTTTAGGCTTCACCCTTGCTGCTTGCAATCAGGCATACAGCTTGTCGATCCATTTTATACGCCGATGCGTCCCGCCTGGCTGCGTTACGAAAACTCGGAATATCTCGATATTCCTACGTTTTCGTGCCATGCCATCCGGGCGCCTCAACGCCTAAAGTTGCGGACTAATTTTTGCGTGAACCCTTAGATCATTTCTTTAAATCCCCGAATATTTGCGCTGCCAGCTTCCGCATCTTGCCCTTGCTCTTCTGGTATTCTTCGCCCAGAATGACTTCCTCCGCCGTGGGGATGAGCATGGGATCAAGGCCTTCGGTCGACACATCCAGACGGGTCGAAGCATACCCGTGAGCTTTGGAGTAAATGGCGGCGCCATCCTTGCTCAGGATCCAGTTCGTGAACAACTTCGTGGCGTTGGGATGAGGGGCCTTGTCAACGACCATAATATTGCCCGTGCCGGAACTTGTGGGCCGGGGATCTTTCATGTCGGCGTAGGCCACCGGCGCACCGGACCGCATCAGATCAGCCGCCGTAGCCTTGGACGTTCCGATGGCGCCGACATACTTCCCCCTGGCCACCCATTCTGCCAGCAGGCGCTGGTTCCTGGTAATGGCCTGTTCCTGTTTGACCAGCTGTTTCATGAATGCCATCCCTTTTTCCTGTCCCATTAACTGGAGCATGACAAAGGTGAACCACTCCGCACCGGCCCCCCCCACCGAGGGGTCATTGATGACAAGTTTGGACCGCCATTTCGGATCGAGGAAGTCCTGATGAGTTTTGAATTCCCCGGGTTTGACGAGGGTGGTGTTGACGAGCAGATGGGGAGCTGAACCGTAGACGAGAACTGCCAGGTGTCCCTCTTTATCGGCAAAAGGCAGTCTTCCCCCCCGCCATTTGGAGCGATCCAGGACATCGGGGGCCACCAACAGAGGCGCGATGGGAACAGTCAAGGCTTTGGGTTTGACGGAATTGAAAAAGGTCGTCATGCCGTGCAGCATAAGGTCGACGGAGTATATTCCCGCTCTTCTTTCGGCAGTCACTTTCGTTACTATTTCCTCGCCCCTGCCCAGGAGAATTTCCAGCGAGATGCCGTATTTTTGCCGGAAGGCCGTGGTCAGAGCTTCGCGGGCGTCACCAATGGGGCCGGCAAAAATGACCACCTTTCCCTCCTTTTGGGCGTCGGCTACCAGCTTGTCCCATTCCGCCTTGGTGGCGGGCTGGCCGGTTTTCATGTCCGGACTTTCAGTTGCGGCGGCGGTGAAAGGCCCCGCTGGAATAACGATGGACAATGCGGAAAAAATAACGACAAATAATATTGATGATCTGAGCTTCATATTTCCCCCCTTCTGATCTGGACATATTAAAAGAACATGGACGATGCAGCGAGTATAACAACGGCAGATACAGATCACAAATTTACAACCAACTTATTAAAAAAACATGTAGCAGAAGCGGTTCTGGCTGGCAAGAGATAAATATCCTGGCCCTGAGGACCAGGCTTTGGTTATCCCCGGAGGGGATTTGCTTGGTTGGAAGTTCATTGTATTATTGAAATTACAAATATCAAATTACAAATACCAAACAATTTCCAATGACCCAAATTGGAAAATCCAAACGATGTCTCGTCCTGGAAGGTTTGGGTCATTGAATACTTGGAATTTGAGATTTACTTGTAATTTGGTGCTTGGAATTTGTAATTTTAGACCCAAAACGCCAAGGCAGAGCCATCTATCTCTGACCTGGCCCTGAGGACCAGGTTTTCTATGTTTGCATAAATCAACAGGACTTCCCTCATTTTTATTAACGGCCTCAGGGTTTTTCCCTTCGTCAGGCCGGCAACTTCAATTATGGGCGGCGCGTTGCCGGTGGTATTGATCGGGTTTATCATACATTAAATCGGAAGGTGATGATATCCCCGTCCTTGACTTCGTAGGTTTTCCCCTCGAGCCTCACGGTCCCCGCTTTCCTGGCCTGCTGAAAATTGCCCGCCGCCACCAGGTCATCGTAAGCGAGCACTTCCGCGCGGATAAACCCTTTTTTGATATCCGAATGGATGACCTCGGCCGCATCCAGCGCCGTGGTAGATTTTTTTATGGTCCAGGCCCTGACCTCGTCGCTGCCGTAGGTAAAAAATGAAACCAGCCCCAAAAGGCTGTAGGAGCGCTGAATGACCCGGTCCATGGCGGAAGCGGAAATATCGAATTCCTGGAAAAAACCCTTGGACTCTTCTTCGGACAATTGTGCCAACTCATGCTCAAGGCTTCCCCGGACCACGACAAGATTTTCCATGGACGCAAACCCGTCCACCTGGGGCAAGCTCTCATCCTCCTCTGAGTTATTAAACAGCACCAGCATCGGTTTGGCGGAAAGCAGCGCATACCCTTTTAATTCTTTGGCATCGGAAATCTCCGGAATTTCCCGCAACGACGTGGTGCCCTCCAGAGTGTCCCGGCATTGTTCCAGCAACGACAATTCCCTGGGATTGAGCTTCTTGCCTCTTTTTTGATCGGATGCGATACGTTCCAGGCGCTTTTCCACCACCATAAGATCGGAAAGGATAAGTTCTTCATCCATCTGCAGAAAATCTTTGTGCGGCGTTGGGGCTTCCAGGCCGTAAACGCCGAAATTCCGGATCACATGGATCAGAGCATCGCAATCCTTTACAAAATCCCAGATGTTCGACCGGTTCGCGGTACGGTTTTCAGACGGCGGGTTGGGCGGGAGAAAGTATTCCACCTGGGCATAGGTTGTTTTTTGGGGGTCGTACATGCGGCTTAACGCATCCACCCGTCCGTCCGGCACCTTGACGACCGCAATGCGGGGCTCTCCCTTGCGCCCGGACGCGGCCTGAATGTTATGCGTCAAGGCCTCAAATACGGTTGTTTTCCCCGACCCGGGAAGTCCGATGATTCCGATTTTCATGTTCTTTTTCCTATATCTTTCACGCGCCGGAGGCTTTCAGATGCAAGGCATTTAAGGGTGAAGCCATAGTGTACTATTGCGAACCCTTAATAACGCAGCAGGTGGAAGCCTCCGGCGCGCCCGAAGGGTGAAAGTAAGCGAGCGCCGACAAAGTCGGCGATAGCTTACTTTCATGAAAGCAGTTCGATGGCACATGCCATGGATATCCCCCCGCCGCCGCAAAGGGTGGCAAGCCCGAGAGTTTTTCCCCGTTTTTCCATTGCATGCATCAAGGTAACCATGATTCTGGCCCCGGTGGCGCCCACCGGGTGCCCGAGGCCGATGCCCGATCCATTGACGTTGGTAATCTCCCGGTTCAGGTGCAATTGCCTTTCGCAGGCAATGTACTGGGATGCAAAGGCTTCGTTAATTTCAACAAGCTCGAAATCTTCAATTTTAAGCTTGCTGTTGTCACAAAGGTTTTTTACCGCCGGCACCGGAGAAAGCCCCATGACCGACGGGTGGCACCCGCCCTTTCCGACGGCCTTGATGCGGGCGAGGGGCCTCAGGTTCAACTGCCTTGCTTTCCGGGCGGACATCAGGATCATGGCGGCAGCGCCGTCATTGATCCCGCTTGAATTTCCCACCGTGACTTTCCCCCCGCCCGGGATAAATGCCGGGGGCAGCGCTTTGAGTTGCTCGAGTGTCAGACCGGGACGGAATTGTTCGTCTCTTTCAAATATAAACGGCGGCTGCTTTTTACGGGGAACCTCGACCGGGACGATCTCATCTTTAAACGCGCCGTCCCGGGTGGCCCTTTCGGCCGCGTTGTGACTGCGCAAGGCAACCTGATCCATCTCTTGCCGGCTGATATTGAAGTGCTGTGCCACAAATTCCGCCGTGTGCCCCATCAGGTAAGGTTTCCCGACAAAAAGGCTCAGGGGCGGCGATGTTGAATCCACCGGGCCATCTTCCGGGTGGGGCATCAGACGGGAACCGCAGTAGAGGGCATTGATCATCTCATCGACAAAAACCTGATCCTGCAGACGGCATCCCCACCGGGCGGCCGGAACAGCGTAGGGCACCCCGGACATATGCTCCACCCCCCCGGCAAGGATGACATCGGCCATGCCCGCCTGGATCATGGCCATTCCGGAAATTACAGCCTCCATCCCGGATATGCATACCCGGTTGATGGTCACAGCCATGGCCGTCTCCGGGATACCTGCCAGCAGGGCCGCCACACGGGCCACATTCATGGCATCATAGGGTTCCAGGCAGCATCCGAAACGGACATCATCGATAATCCCAGGCAAGATACCGGCTCGGTTGACCGCTGCCTTCATGACGGTGCTTGCAAGGGCGGCCGCATGACTGTCACGCAGGGATTCTCCGAACGCGCCGATGGCGGTCCGACAAGCTGAAACAATGACGACATCCTTCATGACTGGCCTCCAAATTTTAACTTGATATCCTGGTACAATTTCTCGCCGATGGCAAGGCCCAGATCGATAAACTGGGGGCCGTATTTCTTTCCGGTTCCCGTCCGGAAGGTGAATTTAATTTTCTTCAATCCTTCCATACCCTCATAATAGCCGGCGATAAACTCCTCGATGGGCGTTTTGGAAAAAATGACCATATCCCATACCGTATCGGTAAAATTATCCGGCCCCCACCTGAATTTATCCGCGTCATACAGGCAATCGGAAACCAGCAGTCCTTCCGGTGTGTCGATAGGTATTCTTTCCTTAAAAGCTTCATGGTTGCGTATGGCGGAACAGATGTCGCCGATTTCATCCGGTGAAATCGGATACGCCTTGAGCAGATTTTCTGCAAAAACCGCGCCTTTTTCCGCATGATCGCCCAGTTTGCGTTTCATATCATGCAGCAGCCCGGCGCATTGAACCAGGAACACCCGCCGGTCGATGAAGACGTCCGGATACCCGTTTCGTTTACCTTCCACAATGATCAGAACCCCCGCGTCCAAGGCGACCTTGACGGTATGATCCAGCCCGTGCCCGAAATCATCTTCCGGATTTTCAGCGACAAAAACCCGAAGTTCGTCAAGTATGGGCGCCGTGTGAAACAGGCGCGTGGATCTTTCATATTCCGATGAAAAATCACGATAAAAATCAGGCGGTAACGACCCGGTCACAATCTGCCGGGCCAGATCGCGAAGATGAGAATAAATAAAAATTATGTTTTCAGGCATTTAAAAATCTATTTCCCCGGAGCAGTAAAAAAAGGCAGAATCGGGAGTGTACCCAAAAGCGTTTTCTGATTTTATATCAAAGTTTACAGGGGGTGTAAAGAGACCTTTGGGAAATGCTCAAATCCGTTCCGCTTCAAGGAAGTCCGGCACCCTGTTTAAAAATAACGTCTTTTGTGAATTAACCCCTTGCATTTTGATCATCGCCCCGCTATAATCATTTGAAATCAGGTAGGAGTTTTAACTTTTTACGCGACGATAACCTTTAAAAATCAAAAATGAACATGTCCCAGGTAGCGGACCCTGACGATCCTCAATTTAAAATTGTTAAATCCTCGATGGAACACTCCGTTTCAAACTGTTACCTATGCCGGCCTGCGGTGAGGGGCCATGGATAATCTATTCTGGTTTGACTTGAGCCTGTTTGCCGTTCTTCTGGGGCTTTCCGCGTTTTTTTCAAGCTCCGAAACCGCCCTGTTCTCCCTCAGCGATGTGCAGCTGGAGCAGATGCGCAAAACCAATCATGCCCGCATAGATCTCATCGAGCGTCTGCTGAAACGGCCCCGGCGGCTTATCATGACGATCCTGATCGGCAATGAACTGGTTAATATCGCAGCGACGGTAATATCGGCCGCTTTCATTATTCGAACGCTGGGGCCCGATAAAAAATGGCTCAACCTGTTCGTCATGGTGCCGATTCTTCTACTCATCGGCGAAGTGACCCCCAAAACCCTGGCCATCCGGAATAATATCGCCTTTGCCAGTCTGGAGTGCCGCCCCATCGAATGGTTCGCCATGTTTGTAAAACCGCTTCGTCTCATGGTGCGGTTTGTTGCCGACGGGTTTATCACCCTGATTATCGGCAAAATACGTTCCCACGGCAACATCATTACAGAGGATATGGTGCGCATACTGGCCCACGAAGCCGTCGGGGAAGGCGCGCTCGACCACAGCGAAGCCCAGTTCATCGATCATATATTCGATTTCGGCAGCAAGACCCTTGAAGATGTCATGACGCCCCGATCCGATATTTTTTTCCTGCCGGCCGAAAGCCCCTTGCCGGAAATTATAGCGGAAGTGCGCCGCACCCGGCATACAAAATTCCCTGTCTATCGCGAACACCGGGACAACATCGTGGGGATCCTGTATGCCAGAGATCTGCTGGGACTGGATTTTGAAAAAATGGTCGGGGGGCCTAAGATGCTCGAAAAACTGTTGCGTGCCCCCTACTACGTGCCGGAATCCAAACCCGTGGCGGAACTGTTCGACACCTTTCGGAGCCGCAGGATGTCCCTGGCCCTCACCGTGGACGAGTACGGCGGGATAACCGGCATGGTGACCATGGAAGATCTTCTGGAGTGTATCTTCGGGGACATACACAGCCCTTCCGACGTGAGCCCCCATGACTATATCCGCGACATGGGCGACGGCCGCTACACCGTTGACGGCGCGATGCCCATTGCCGATCTGAACTTGAATATCAACGGCCGGTTGTCCGAAGAACAGGCGGAAACCGTCGGCGGGCTGCTGCTGCATGAATTCGGGGAATTGCCCGCCGAGGGGGCGGTCCTGATCATCAATGAATTCAGTTTCAAGGTCATGGAGGTAGAAGAAAACCGGATTCGAAAAGTGCTTCTGGAACGGGTCGGGAACCCGCCCGAAACTTCGGGAAATAACTGAGCTATGAATATTTTTCTGGCGCTGGCCATCATATTTATCTGCCTTTTACTGGAAGGCATTTTCTCGGGGTCTGAAATTGCCATGGTCAGCGCGGACCAGATCAAATTGCGCCATGACGCCGCCAAGGGATCCCGCGGCGCCAAACTGGCCATTGATATGCTCCAGAAGCCCGAGTGGCTGCTCTCCACCACCCTGGTGGGAACCAACATCGCCGTGGTGACCAATACCACCATCACGACGGCGCTGACGATTTCTCTGTTCGGCGAAGAGCACAGCTGGCTTGCCATCGTGCTGTCCGCGCCGCTGATCTGGATTTTCGGCGAGGTGGTTCCCAAAAGCGTTTTCCAGCACTGCGCGGACGCCATCACCCCCCGGGCCATTTTTTTCCTGCGGTTCTGTTCCCTGCTGTTCTACCCGTTACTGATCGTTTTCTCCGGCCTATCCGGGGTTTTCAACCGGGTTTTCGGCGGACAGGCCCAGAACCCTTTCACCCTCAGAAACGAAATTATCACCATGGTTCAGATGCCCAACAAGGACGGGGACATCCAACACGTTGAAAAAAATATGATCCAGCGCGTGTTTGACTTTTCCGAAACCTGCGCCCGGGACGTCATGGTGCCCCTGATCGACGTGGTTGCCATCGATCGCAGCGACAGCTGCGGCAGGGCCGTGCGTCTTGCCGCGGAAAAATCCCATGTCCGGCTGCCGGTCTATGACGAACGGATCGACCGGGTCATGGGGGTCCTCAATTCGCTGGAACTTTTAGGTGTCGACCCGCAGCAGTCCCTTGCGCCCTTCATCCGTCCTGTCCGTTACGTTCCGGGCAACATCGGCATCAAGGACCTTTTGCTGGACCTGCGCAAGGACGGCAATACCGTGGCCGTGGTGGTGGATGAATTCGGCGGGGCCGAAGGACTCATCACCATTGAGGATATCATGGAAGAAGTCGTTGAGGAAATGGAAGATGAGTACGATATCGGTGAAACCACGCAGCAGTGGGTCAAAAAAATGTCGGAGCGGGACTACATTGTCAGCGCCCGCATCGAAATCGACAACCTGGAAGAAGAGCTGAACATTAATCTGCCCAAGGGCAAATACGTCACCCTGGCCGGATACCTGCTCGAAAGATCGGGACAAATTCCGACGATCGGCACGGTGATCAAGGCCGCAGGGGTTGCTTTCACGATTCAAAAAGCCACGCCACAGATGATTCAGGAGGTCCGGATCCGATGGTAGTCTTCTAAGCCGCTTTCTTATTTTTTTTAAATACCGACCTTATCGTTAACGTCAAGTGTTGATCCATAAATTATTCGATGCAAAAGTCTGATTTTTTCCTTGCAACAAACGTCATTTGTCATTAGAATGAAGCCAAAAGACATTTGTCATAACAGAAAGGGAGCAAAAGATGAGTATCACCTTGGTTTTTGAAAATGAAGAAATAAAGAAAAAGATTATTGGAACACTTGGGTTGACGGATTCGGACCTGAGTCCAAAGGAAAGAGACAGGGGGATGATGACCTTTGATGCTATTATTCGTAAAGGAATACCCTATGCAAAAGTCCGCCTTGTGAAAGCGGCCTTGAATCTCACGGACAATGAATTTGCTGATTATTTAGGCATTAGTCTCAGAACCCTACAGAGGAAGCGGGATTCTCATGAGAAGCTCTCAATACCGGAGGGTGATAGACTCTTCCGTATAGCGAGGATCTTTGCTCTTGCTGTTTCCGTTCTTGAAGGAGAAGAGATGGCACGGAAATGGCTTCATAGGGCGCAAAGAGGCTTGGGAGGAAAGGTGCCGATTCAAGTCATCCAGACAGAGGCTGGCGCACAGGAAGTCGAGGATCTGCTTGAAAAAATAGAGTACGGGGTTCTTGTGTAATGTTACGGCGCCGATTGGTTGAAACGAAGTGAAACCGCTGTCCTCAAAGTCCCTTCTGCATTAATTTCCTCTGAATATAATTTTATCTTGAACCCCCTCCATCCAGATTTTTTAAAGATGAAAATTGTTACACCTGAGAACTTTTGTTATGACCCGCGCATGTGGAAGGAAGAAAGCTGACTTTCAACAATTCCCATACCTGCCGGTGAGTTCATCATTTTTTTTTCAGGCGGCCCGGCGAATTGAGACTGAAAATTTTGCGATCCCCCTTGACTTCCTGCCGTTGTTCTGATAGGCATGTAACATCTGCTCGAATTTTAATGAACGATCAGCAGAATTGTAGCCCGGAGTCTCTGCCGTTACCCATCCAGCAGGCAAAATATCACAGCAGGGATTTGGACCAAAAAAATTTATCAAGGAGGAAGTAGAAAATGAGTGAAAAGGTTAAAATTTTTGGCGTATGCGGCAGCGCACGTCACGCCAGCACGGAATGGGCGGTTAAACTGGCCCTGGAAACGGCAGCAAAGTACGACTATGTTGAAACGGAGTTCGTTAATCTGGGAGATTACAAACTGGTCCCCTGCGTGGGGTGCATGAAATGCTTCGGATGGCAGCAGCCGGCGGATGCCGAACGGCCCAAGTGTTATGAATTTGAGGATGATTCCGAGATCCTGCTCACCAAGATGATGCAAAGTGACGGTGTGGTCTTCGGCACACCGATCTACACCCTGGGGGTTACCGCCCTGGCCCGAATTTTTATGGAAAAGGCACACATGTTCGGACCCATGTCCTTTGACAAATTTTCCGGCATCATGCGGTACAAACCCATGGGGGTCATTACGGTCGGCGGCGTGGATATTGCCGGGCAAGAGGTCGGCGCCCAGGATATATGGATGTGGGCCATGGGCCTGGGAATGACGGTGTCGGGTTCATGGCCCACACGGGACGACCCGAACCCCATGGCTTCCGTGCACGGCGGATTGGTTTCCACCTGTGACGCCCGGACCATTTATGGAAAAGAGGCTCTTTCCAAGAAGGCCTGCCGGACCATTCCCCCCACCCAGGGCTGGAGAAACGAAAAATCCCTCAGGAACGTGGGCAGGCACGTGGCCGTGGCGGCCATGCGGTGCAAACTGGCCAATAAAGCCTTCGAGGAAGGCGGGTATGAAGGGCCCGAAATTATTCCTTTCACACGCTACTCGGTCAAACCCAAGAAAGGCAGCTGGGTCCAGAAGCTGATGGACGACGGTCGCGTGGAATACGTGTCCAAGGGAAAGAACTGATAAGGTTGATCCGGTTCAATGACATTCCCCGCTACTTGCTGCAGAGAGCTTCAAAGGGTAACTATTGAAGACCCTGCAGCAAGCTGCAGGGAATCTTCGACCGAGAGGAATTTTCACCATTTTTGATTCGCTCGCCAACCCCGCAGCAGGCATGTCTTGCTACCCGAAGCGGTTGAGAACTTACCCGAAAGAAAGGTAACCAATTTTGATCATTGATATTTTCTGTCATCATATTTCGGTAAAAGCCGGCAAGATGCTCAACAACCCGAAAGGATACGGCGAAGGTGAGGATTATTTCATCCCGTCACAGAATGCCGACCCGGAAATCCGTTTGCGCCTGATGGACAAATACGGGGTGGATATCCAGGCCCTGTCCCAAACCACCCCCCAGCTGATGGGCCTGAACAGCCGCGAAGCCGATGAATTATGCAGGATTTCAAACGACGACAACTATGCCCTCTGCAAGGCCTACCCGGACCGGTTCGTGAATATCTGCATCCTCTCCCTTTTGGACATGAAAACCGCCATGACGGAACTGGACCGCTCGATTAATGAGCTGGATTGCCGCGGTGTCACCATTGCCACCAACCAGCAGGGCAAAGGAATCGATTCGGAGGAATATTTCCCTTTTTATGAAAAAATGGTGCAGCAGGATCTGCCCGTTTTTCTGCATCCTTTGAACTGGCAGTCCTATCCACTGGTCAAAATGAAAGAAGGCTGGAACATGATGCACGTTTTCGGGTGGCCTTTTGATACGACCCAGGCAGTCTGGCGGCTGATCTTCGGCGGCATCATCGACCGCTTCCCGGCCCTGAAAGTCGTCACGCACCATCTGGGCGGCATGCTTCCTTTCTTTTCCCGCAGGGCTGAAACCAATTTCAACAGGTTCCTGAGTGATAAACTTCCCCGGCACATTACCGAATACTGGGGCAATTTTTACGGCGATACGGCCCTGGACGGAACAGCCGGGGCGTTTATGTGCGGATATGAATTTTTTGGGCCCGACCGGATGCTGTTCGGTTCGGACTATCCGTTTGGCATGGATACCGGCGAAGATTTTATCCGGGAAAACCTGAATTGCATAAAAAATATGAGCATCCCCCCGGAAGCCAGAGAAAAAATATTAGGCGAAAATTCAAGAAAACTGCTGAAGATAGCGAACTAACGTTCGCGTATTAAGTTTTAAGATTTAAGTTTTAAGTTTTTAGGACAGAGCATCTATGTCAGAAAATACTTAAAACTTAACACGTCTCGTAAAAGGGCTTTTCAGAGCTTGTTGCGGGACTATCAACATTGAGGAGATGAATATGGCTTTTAATGACAACAGGGAGTTCATAGCCGCTCTGGAAAAGACCGGGGATGTGGTGCGAATCAAGCAAGAGGTGGACTGGGACCTGGAAGCCGGGGCCATCACCCGGCGGGTATGTGAAAGAAATGACCCCGCTCCGTTTTTTGAAAACATCAAGGACTACCCGGAAGGCTACCGCATTTTCGGGGCGCCCATGGCGACAGAGCGGCGGTTTGCCATTGCCATGGGATTGGGGCCTGACACCTCTTTCAGGCAGATCCAGGCGGAGTTTGCCAACCGGATGGAACACCCGGTCAAGCCGCTCCTGGTCAAGGATGCCCCGTGCAAGGAAAACGTCCTGCTGGGAGAAGAGGTGGACCTTCACCGGTTTCCCGCCCCCATGATTCACGAAGGCGACGGCGGGCGCTACATGGCGACCTGGCATGCCGTGGTGACCCAGTCGGCCGTGAGAGACTGGACCAACTGGGGCATGTACCGTTCCATGATCCTGAACCGAAGGCATCTGGCCGGCCTGTGTGAACCCTATTCACACCAGTTCGCCATCTGGAAAACCTACAAGGGGAAAAACCTGCCTTTTGCCATTGTGATCGGGGCGGATCCGCTCTGTTCCATGATTGCCACGGCGCGGGCCTTCGGCAGTCAAAGCGAGGTGGATTATGCCGGGGCGCTGCGGCAGGAGCCGGTGGAGCTGGTTAAATGTGAAACCAACGACCTGCTGGTTCCGGCTCACGCGGAAATTGTTCTGGAAGGGGAATGCATCAGCGACGTCCAGGTCAATGAAGGGCCCTTCGGGGAATACCCCGGGTTCAGCACCCACGCCCGCGCCCCGCAGACTCTGTACCGGGTCAACGCCATTACCCACCGCAACGACCCTATTCTGACCATGAGCTGCATGGGCGTGCCGGTGGATGATGCCGCCATGGTTAAATCCGTCGATCTGGGCGTGTTTTTCAAAAAAATTCTGCAGAAACACAAAATGCCGGTAACCGATGTCTATGTTCCCCCGGCCGGGGCGACCTTTCTGGCCGTGGTGGGAGTCAAACCCGTCTACAGCAACATCGCCAGCCACATCGGCCGCATTTTTTCCGCCAACATGGCGGCCACCTACAAAATCATCGTGGTGTCCGATGATGTTGATGTCTTTGACATGCAACAGGTCCTGCATGTCCTGGCCACCAAGTGCCATCCTTCCCGCGGCATAAAGATCAGTGACAGCGAAATCGATTTTGTGGGCTTGATCCCTTACATCAACCCCGAAGAAACCCGGCTGAGAAAAACCGCCAGCGTCGTGTTCGACTGCACCTGGCCCGGCGAGTGGCCCAAGGAAATCATTCCCCGGAAAATGTCCTTTGACCAGGCGTACCCTGAGGAGATTCAGCAAAGGGTACTCGGCAACTGGCAGAATTATGGGTACAAATAGGCCCCCCTATTTATCGAGAAGGAGAAAAGATGAAAAAGCAGTACGATACATTCATCCAGAATGTCAATGACCTGTCCAACGGGCAGCAATATGATCTGACCATCCGGGACCTGACCCCCGGCACCCACAAGTACGAGTCCCGTTTTGTGAGGGCGGTGGTTTACAACACCCCGGATCAAAGCGAGGATACCCATGTATTGCGGCTCAGGTTCCTCATGGGACTGTTGCACCCCAAACCGCGGGGCATCAAAATCCTGGAGGAACTCGGGGAGTACGAGGCGTTATAGAGAGTCGGAAGGAGTAATTTGGTGGCAAAAGGAACTCGATTCACCCAGGAAATGATAGACGCTTACCTGGAAGCCGGCCAGTGGACCCGGGAGACCCTGTCCGAATTGTGGGACCGCAACGCCCAAAAATATCCCGATAACGAAGCCGTGGTGGATTCCAGAACCCGTCTGACCTGGGCCCAGGCCCGGCAATGGATCAACCGGCTGGCGCTCGGTCTTCTGGAGGCCGGGTTGAAAAAAGACGATATGGTTGTCATGCAGCTGCCCAACTGCGTGGAACTGATGGTGCTGATCGTGGCCTGCGAAAAAGCCGGCCTGCTCTCCCTGCCGGTTTTGAGAACCTTCCGCCACAACGAGATGAGTTATATCCTGAACCATGTTCAGGCCGCCGGTGTCGTCATCCCCAGCGAATTCAGAGGCTTTGACTATTTCAACATGATCCGGACCATCCAGCAAGACGCGAAGAAGCTGGACCATATCTACTTTGTCGGGGACAAGGCGCCCGAAGGATACCAGTGCATCGCAGAGCTGGCCGCGCGACCGATTGAAAAACAGTATCCCGCAGACTACCTGAAACAGAGAACCTGCCCGTCCACGGAAGTTTCTTTGGTGGTGAATACCAGCGGCTCGACGGGTTTTCCCAAGTTTGTCGAATACCCCATTGCCGCCCGGTTCTGTTCCGCCAAGGGAAGGGTTATAAAATATCGCTATACCCATGAGGACACCTTCGGTATTTTCGGCGCCGGAATCGGAACTGCCATTTCGGCTTACTTTGCAGCGCCCCTGGTAGGGTCAAAAGTCATCATGATGGAACACTTTGACGCGGAAGAAGCGCTCAGGCTTGTTGAACGTGAGGGCATAACCCTGATCGGCTCGGCCCCGGCCATTTTAACCATGATGGTAAGACATCCGAATTTCGACAAATATGACATGAGCTCCCTGCGCCTGGTTGAGAGCGGCGGCGCACCGCTGCCCTACGAAGCGGGCCTG
>JAUYIZ010000322.1 GCA_030688615.1 Desulfobacterales bacterium
GGCCATATCTCCTGTCCCCTTTCCTTTATTCAAACATAGAAAACCTGATCCTCTGCGCCAGGTCAGAGATAGATGGCTCTGCCATGGCGTTTTGTGTCTAAAATTACAAATAAATCTCAAATTCCAATATTCAATGACCCCAACCTTCCATGACGAGACATCGTTTGGATTTTCAAATTTTGGTCATTGGAAATTGTTTGGTATTTGTAATTTGATATCTGTGATTTCAATAATACAATGAACTTCCAACCAAGCAAATCCCCTCCGGGGATAACCAAAGCCTGGTCCTCAGGGACAGGATATTTACTTACCCCCCCCCATGGGCAAAATCCTTATGTCCACCCTGTCCCCATCCTTGAGCGTGTGACCCAGCCCTTGATCAAAGACCTGATAAGGCAGCCCATTTACCTCTACTGCCCAGTCTTCCTGATTGATCTGGAGGGAATCCTTTTCGATGAATTCAAACCGGTAGGCAATCGCCCGGGACAGTTCCTCAAAAAAATCCCTCAGGGAAATTGCGGATTCAGGAAACTCCAGGCTGTCTGTCTGTTCCAGGCCCTCCAGCACAAAATTCGATTTGATTTTAATTTTCATGGCAAAAACTATAAAATATTCCTCTTGATAAAACAAGTTTTTCTATATATATAATCTCCTGCGCTTCTGCTTTCCTATGATTTCTGAAAAAACAAACAAAATTGACGGTTCCGTAAAAAGTCCAACTTCTGCGTTGCGCTTCATGTCGTTGTCGCTGCGGCGTACGTTAAGTACGCCTCACGACACAACATTCGCGCGCCTTGAATTTGAAGCTTTTTACGAAACCGTCTGAATTTTGACTTTTTACGAGGTCATCAAAATTAGATCTTTGGAAAATGCTCGTTTTCGTTCAGGTTCCAAGATGACAGAGAATTTAACCACAGGCACACAAATCTTTACTCGTCTCGTCCCGGGTTTTTTCAGGACCGGTTGCGGGACCATCACCTTTGGGGAGGGAAAAAAATGAAACACATCGTCAAACCGGGCAAGTGGTGTACGGGGGCATTTTTGGCAGCGGCCTTTGCTTTCTTTCTTTTCCAGGCTTCCGATCCGTCGTGGGCCGCTGAGAAGCAGGATCTGACCCTCATAGGGTTTATTACCGGGACATCCATGCAGGTGCGGGCCGAGGCGCTGGGAGAAGTCATCCGGCGCTGGACCCCGTACCGGGTCACGGTCAAGGAAGGCAAGGGCGGGCTCCAGAAGCCGCTGGATTTCATACGGGGTCAAAGCCAGCTGGACATCTCCCTGACCACCCTGGACCTGATCAACGAGGTGTTCAAGGGCGCCATGCCGCAAATGGCCGGAAAGTTAAACCCCACGACCATCATTCCAACCGAAGAAAAACTGGTGACCATCATGACCCTGAAAGAGCTTCCCTTTAACTCTCTGGGGGAAGCCCTGAAGCAAAAATTCCCCCTGAAAATCGGCGTCGGGACCGGCCAGACGGCCCTGGCCGCCAGGAAAATTTTTGAATACTACAAGGTTTCTTTCGATGACGTGAAGACCTGGGGCGGGCGCGTGTCGGTGGTACCGCCGGTCCAGACCAGCCAGCGCATACAAAACGGCATCGAAAACACCTATTTCAGCTGGGGAGGGTATCCCTCGCCCCACCTGGAAGAGCTCAATGCGGCCCGCAAGATGAAATTTCTGTCGATCACCAGCGACCCCAAAGAACTCAAAGAGATCATGAAAGTCCTGCCGGGATTTTACGAGATCACCATGCCCGCAGGAGGGTATTCCTTTGTGACGGAACCGGTCGTCTCGCTGGGGTTTGCCGAAGCGTTCTGGGCGCGCCCGGACCTGTCCGAGAAAACCGTTTACGCCATCACCAAGGCGATCTGGGAACACCGCGATTACCTGGATTCCATTTATGACCGCTTCAAAGTCATCCTGGATCCCCCCTATGCCATGAAACTGCTCGGCCTGATCCACGAGCAGGAGGGAATACCCGTGCATCCCGGCGCTCAACGCTACTACCGGGAACGCCAATGGGTCAAGTAACCGGTCTTCTCAGAGCAATTTTTGCAGGATCCGGGCGTCGTCGGGTCCTTGCTTCCTGGCAGCGCCAACTCGCGGCCTGCTGGGCCGTGGCCATCACCATTTATCATGTGGCCATGATCCTGCAAGGGTACTGGGGTCTTGACCCCACCGCATTTCTATGGTCTCATCTGGGAAGTTTTCTGGTTCTCGTGTTTCTGCACTACGGAGCGGGCCTGGACAAGTCGGGGAGAATGAACGCCGAAGGATGGTCCATGATCGGCCTTTCCGGGGCCGTCATGACGTACATGTTTTACCATCAGGGCCGGCTCCTGAATCGGGCCCAGCTGGGCCTTGATCCGACCGGTCTGGATCTTATCGTCGGCGTTGTCCTTTTCCTGCTCACCTGCGAAGCGACGCGGCGCGTGGTGGGAATGCCTCTGGTTTGGGTTACCGGATCATTCATTGCCTACAATGTTTTCGGCCCGGTTTTTCCCGGCCTCTGGCGGCACGAAGGCATCACCATGTCCAGACTGGTAAGCAGTCTGTCCATGGGCGTTCTGGGTGAGGGCCTGTGGGCGCTGCCCACGGAGCTTTCCTCAACGGTGATCATCACGCTGGTGCTGTTCGGCGGGATCATCAGCGGCCTGGGCGCCGGAAAGTTGTTTCTCGATCTGGCCAATGCGCTGCTCGGCAAACGGCGGGGCGGGCCGGCAAAAGTGGCGGTGTTCGCCAGCGCTGCTTTCGGCACGATAAGCGGGGGAGCGCCCAGCAACGTGGCGGTCACCGGGACCATGACCATACCGGCCATGAAACAGGCCGGGTTCCCCCCGCATTACGCCGGGGCCGTCGAGGCGGTGGCCTCCACCGGAGGCGCCATCACGCCGCCGGTCATGGGGGCCACAATCTTCATCATGGCTGAGCTGGTGGGAATCCCCTATTCCAAGCTCCTCCTGCCCGCAGCCATTCCGGCGCTGCTCTATTACTGGGCCTTCTTTTTGCAGGTGGATCTGGAATCGGCCAAGAGGGGAATCCTCGGGCTGCCGCAGGAATCCCTGCCGAAGCCCTGGAAAGTCTTCCTGGAGCGCGGCGAGTTTATCCTGCCGGTCCTGGTGCTGGTCTATTTTATCCTCTGGGGCCTGACGGTGTATATGGCCGCGATTTACGCCACCGCGGCCACCATGCTCGTGGGGCTGGCCCGGCCGGGCGGGCGGGCGGCGTATTTACGAAAGCTCTGGTCCGGGACGGTGGAAGCCATGCAGACGATGCTCATGGTGGTGTTCCCCATTGCGCTGGCCGGGGTGATTCTTACCAGCATCGGCAGCAGCGGCTTCGGGAGCAAGTTCGCCCATCTGATTTCTCTGGCCACGGGGCAATCCCTGTTTCTTGCGCTCGTTTTGGGGGCGCTCATGAGCCTGCTGCTCGGGATGCTGACCTCCATCACGGTCTCTTACATTCTGGTGGTGTTTCTGGTGATCCCGGTTGCCGTGCAAATCGGCGTCCTGCCCATGGTTGCGCACTTCTTCAGCCTCTATTTCGCCAGCATGGGATATATCACGCCGCCGGTGGCCATCGCGTGTTTTGTGGCCTCGGCCATCAGCGGCGCCAACGGAATGCGGATCGGCTTGACCTCCATGCGCCTGGCGATCGCGGCCTTTATCCTGCCGTTTGTCTTCGTCTATCACCCGGGCCTTCTCTTGATCGGCACCCCGGGAGAAATATTTTGGTCCATCCTGACCGTGACCGCCGGATTTTCGGTCCTCCCGGTCGCCCTGACCGGGTGGTTGAAATCTCGCCTGGGTTTATGGCCGCGTTTGGTTCTGGCCGCCGCCAGCCTGGCTCTTTTCTGGCCTTCCATGCTGATCAATGTCCTTGGCGCCGTGGTCGGCGCAGCGGTCCTGGCAGTTTTGTGGGGCTGGTGGCCCCGGCGGC
>JAUYIZ010000151.1 GCA_030688615.1 Desulfobacterales bacterium
AGTTCCACATGGCATCCTCCATGCTGAGGAACCAGGGCAAAAAGTCCGAGGAACCCCCGACCGGGGCGGAACCGTGCCTGGGGCCGGCCTGGCCGAAGATGGCCAGGTCCGAGGCAATGGCCAGATCGCAGGCCATGCCGATTTCCTGTCCGCCGGCCACGCGCATTCCGTTGACCCGGCAGATGACCGGCTTTTTACAGGCCAGGATGGAATCGACCATGTGGTTGAACAGCTCCATGTACTGGCCGTATTCATCGCACCTGAGGCTGTAAAATTCGCTGTACTCCTTGGTGTTGCCGCCGGTGCAGAAAGCAAAAGGGCCGGTGCCGGTAAAAATAACCGCCACCACGCTGCGATCCAAAGAGGCGTTTTCAAAGCCGGCGATGACCCCTTTGACCATCTCCGTGGTGTAGGAATTGTATTGCGCCGGATTGTTCAGCCGGATCCAGGAAACAAAAAGCCCGTCCACGACCTTTCCCTGCGGATCCTTTAATGGCCGTTTTTCATAGACCACACAGGGGGCCTCGGTCCCCCAGTTGCCATCGGTATGCAGCAGGTGGTTCTTGGGGTGGTTATCTCTGGGCATCCATTCTAAAGCCATGATTTTTTCTCCTTTTTTTTGTGATTTATACCCGTTTGTTGTTCGGATCTCATTGCGCCATTTTTTGGGCAAATGCCCACGGGCTTTCACCCGGGGTCTGTGGGAAATATCCGATAAATTTTCTTAAAAATCAGGGGTCAAAACAATCCGTTTTGCCGGTGACCCGGCCGCGTGGACTTCCGCAAAAGTTTCTACGATGGTGCTCATGGGGCGCGTTTCCACGAACGGGCCGATATCGATCTTCTTGGTTAATATCATGTTCAAAACCGCCGGGTAATATTCCGGCAGACAGGCCCAGGTGCCGATAACCTCTGCGTCAAAAGCCATCAGACGTCCAATGGCATACTCGGTTTTGGCGAGTCCGAATCCCACGACAATCAACTTGCTCACGAAACTGACCAGCGCCAGTCCGATCTCTTGTCCCGCCTGGACACCGGTAACCTCAAAAATCTTCCAGGCCACGCCCGGCAGGCCGTTTTCCTTGCAGATCCCTTTGAATTCTCCCGCAACCGCCCGGGCATCTTTGCCCCCGGAGTTGATGACAAAATCCGACCCGAAATTCAGCGCCCGATCCAGCTTCTCCTGGTTGCGGCCGATCCCCACCACGGTTGCCGCCCCGAGCGCTTTGGCCATCTGAGCCATAAACTGTCCCACGCCCCCGGTTACCCCGATGACGACCACATGGTCCCCAGGCTCCAAACCCGCTCTTTTGGCGGCCTGATAGGGGGTGGTGGCGGCATCGGCCACCACGGAAAGATGGGCCAGGGGCATACTTCCCCGACCCTTGATCTCGCACAGGTCGATACTGGGGACCGGGATATGACTTGCAAATCCGCCGTAAATTCCCATGCTGTTTCCCGGCATTTTCTGGTCGAGGCATCGATTTCCGCGCCGGGTTTTGCACAATATGCACTGTCTGCACGGCATGACCGCTGGAATGATCACCTCTTTGCCGATCCAGCCTTGATCCCCGGCCACAACCGTGCCGGCAACTTCATGCCCCAGGGTCAGCGGGGGCTTTGCCACCGTGGGGACACCGTCATAAAAATACCCAAGGTCGGTGTGACAGACGCCGCATCCGGCGACTTCCACCAGGACCTCACCCGGCTTCAATGCCGGGACAGGGATTTCGGTCTTCTCTAATTTACCCGGTGTTACCTCTTTGGTCTCCCGATTGCGCACAGTGGGTTGCACCATCTGCCAGGTCTGAATCTTATCCGGTACTGCTCCCATTTTATCCCTCCTTTAATTTTGGGGTAAAATTAAATTTTCACCGCCGGGTTGTTTTTTCGCTCATGACATGTTACTGGAAAAATATCTATTAGCTACAATGTAACTGTACTTTAAAAGAATTGTCAATATCTTTTTTACGGTCTTTTTTAAGGTTTTTTTAAAAGTTCTTAGCCTGACCGATGGAACTGTAAAATAATTTCAGGGCCCGGGGGCTCCTGGATTCCAGGGGCAGATTTCAGGGATCACAAACATGTCTTGGTCGCTCCCGCAGAGAACGTAAAGCCGATGGGAAAATAGTTGACGGTGCCCCTCACATATATTATGAAGTTCCCATTGCTTCGTAGCGCTTGATATCGACGAAGTGATACGGCAAGAAAAGTCACCCGGTTTGAACCATCAAAGCCAGCAAAGGAAACAAGAAAATGCCACAACTAAACTTTGTCAAGATGAAAATATCTGAAGGAATTGCAGACATCATTTTTAACCGGCCCAAGCACAACGTGTTCAACACGGATATGATCAAAGAGATCAACGTGTTGCTCGAAAACCTGGCGGAAGACAATACGCTCAAATGTGTGGTCTTTCGTGGCGAGGGCCCCAGCTGGTGCGCGGGCGTTGATGTGGCGGACCATGAGCCGGAACTGGTGGACCAGATGATAAACAATTTCAACCACATGTTCGAGTTGATCGACGGGTTTGACATCCCGCTGATCGCGGCGGTGCACGGCGCCTGCCTGGGAGGCGGTATGGAAGCTGCCATAGCCTGTGATATCATTATCGCAGCCAGGAAGGCGGTATTCGGCCAACCCGAGATCAAGCTGGGATTTTTCCCGCCCTATGCCGCCATTCGGTTGCCCCAGATGGTCGGTGTGGCCAAAGCCATTGAAATCTGCACGACCGGGAAACGGTATTCGGCCGACGAAGCCCGGTCCATGGGCCTGGTCTCCAAAACCGTCGAGGATGAGCAATTCAATGATGAAGTCGATAAAATGATTCACGAAATCCAGGTCAACAGTCCCCTGATAATCCGCCTGAACAAGCGCGCGGTAAAACAACACCTTGGCATGGATTTTTCAAAAGCGCTGCCCAGTGCAGGAGATATGTTCTTAAACACCTTGATGAAAACTGAAGACACACTGGAGGGAATCAAAAGTTTTTACGAGAAAAGAAAACCAGAATGGAAAAACAGATAAAGTATTAGGGGGTTAAATGTCTCAGGTCCTCAAAATCGGCGTCATCGGCGCCGGCAACATGGGCAGTGGAATAACCCAGAAGATCGCCCTGGAGGGCATCCAGGTCGTCATGGTGGACACGAAAGATGAGCTGGTTCAGGCAGGATTAAAAAATATCCGCAACCTGCTAAACGAAGGCGTGCAGCGCAATATATTTTCGCCGGATCAAGTCGAACAAACGCTCTCTCATATTCACGGCACGACGGACTTGAAAAATGTGGCGGATGCAGACCTGGTTGTCGAAGCCGTGTTCGAAGACAAGGGCGTAAAATCCGAATTGTTTCAACGATTGGATCAAGCCTGCGCGGAAAAGACGATACTGGCCACAAACACTTCAAGTTTCTATGTGGGCGAATTTGCCGAGAAAACGTCCCGGCCGGATCGCTTTGTCGGTTATCACTATTTCTATCATCCGGCAAAAAACCGCCTGCTGGAAGTCATTCCCCATGCCGGCACCAGCAGCGAAACCCTTGAAAAAGCCCTGTTGATTGCAAAACTCCACGGCAAAACCGCCATCGTCGTAAAGGACGCCCCCGGCTTTGCGGTGAACCGTTTTTTTGTTCCGTTCCTGAATGAAGGCGTGCGCATGCTCGAGGAAAATATCGCCAACATCGCCACCATCGAGGAAGCCGCCAAACGCGCATTCAGAATCGGCATGGGACCCTTTGAGCTCATGAATGTCACCGGCATTCCCATCGCGTTTCACTCCTGCAGCACGTTGGGCGCTGAAATCGGGCCCTTTTATGCTGCCGCCGAAACTTTAAAAAAACAGATGGAAAAAGGGGCAAATTGGGAATTGACCGGCCTGGTGGATCCATCCAAGTTCCAGGCAGTCAGAGACCGGCTGTACGGCGCCTGCCTGGGTGTGGCCGCAGCCCTCGTGGACGAAGGGGTCGCCACCATGGAAGACACGGACC
>JAUYIZ010000350.1 GCA_030688615.1 Desulfobacterales bacterium
ACGGACAACCTGCCGACATGGATCCGATTCTGGAAATTGGAAAAAAATACGACTTAAAAGTCGTTGAAGATGCGGCCCAGGCCCATGGCGCGCTTTACAAGGGCAAAAGCATCGGTTCCATCGGCGATGCAGCATGCTTCAGTTTTTATCCGGGTAAAAACCTCGGTGCATATGGTGACGGCGGGGCCATTGTCACCGACAGTGATAAATTAGCCGGAAAAATCCGGCAGTTTTCTAATCACGGTCGCTCGGCAAAATACAATCACGAATTTGAAGGAATCAACAGCCGCCTGGACGGATTGCAGGCGGCAATTCTTGAAGTTAAACTAAGACATTTGAAAGAATGGACCGAAAGCCGCCGGAAAAATGCGTATCTTTATAACAAATACCTAAAAGGCGCCGGCGTGTTAATCCCGGTGGAAACCGATGATGTCTCGGCAGTGTACCACCTGTACGTCATTAGGGTTAATAGCGGCATACGTGAAAAACTCCAGAAACATCTCAAAGATGCCGGCATATCAACCGGCATCCATTATCCCATTGCCCTGCCGAATCTTAAAGCTTACGCGCACTTGAATCACAAGGAAACCCATTTCCCGAATGCTACCAGCGCATCCAAGGAAATCATCTCCCTGCCAATGTTCTCGGAATTGCAGGAATCTCAAATCAAATACATCGCTGACCAGATAAACGGTTATGGTTCATTCTGCTAAAACGCATTTTATTTCGAAACCATAGATTTTAAGTTATAAAAACATGCCCCCTAACGCCGCCATCTTGCTTAAAAAAAAAATATTAAGAAACTATAACGATTTCGGTTTAAGGACAACTATGGTAAAATCGCTGGAATATTTGGCAAAGCCTTTTTACGAAAACAGGTGCTATCGGATTTACCGCATCGATTTGACTGACTGGGCCCCAACACAAAACAAAGCATCTAATTTTGACTTTAAGCTGATTACTCCTACAGATCAATCTATCATCGAGAAGATCGAAAACCTGGAGGAGTGGCTGGTCAACAGGGTCAAAGATAAGATGAATAAAGGCCATATTTGCATGGCGGTGCTGGATAACAATAAGGTGGCGGGTTTTAATATTATTGCGCTTGACAAGGTTGAAATACCACTTTTAAGACAGGTCAGACACTTAAAAGAGGACGAGGCCTGGTCCGATCAGATAACGATTGCAAAAGAATACAGGCGCATTGGCCTGGGAACGAAACTGCGATATGAAATATTCGGTGAATTGAAAAAAAGAAACATAAAAAAGCTGTTTGGCGGGACATTGATCAACAACACAGCATCATTAGGTTTGGCAAAACAGGCCGGCTTTCAGGAGGTTGCCGATATTCATTTTATCAAATTATTTGGCATTAAAAGATGGAAAGAATACGAGGTCAAAGAATGAATGTTCTCGGACGGCTGGCCGAATATAGAGTAGGTTATTTCACTTTCCCGCTGTCAAACTACTGCTATAATAGAAAACATATTATTAGGGACTATAAAAATCTTAAAAGATCTGAATATTATTCCGAGGAACTGCATAGAAAGTTTCAACTCAATAAACTGAAAAAAATTATACACCATGCCAACCGGTATGTTCCTTTCTACCGGAAAAAATTCAAGGAGATTCATTTTCATCCGGATGATTTAAGGCAGATTGAGGACCTTCGTCGAATCCCTCCCCTTTCGAGGCAGGAAGTAATCGATCACCATCAGGATATGGTCGATGTGCGTTTTAAAGCTTCCATACCCCATGCCGACAGCAGGAAGGAAGACCCGGGAACGCCCATACCGTTTGCACGATTCAGGAAACATAAGCTGCTCAGAAATACATCCAGCGGTTCAACAGGGGCACCGACGGTCTTTTATGAAGATGGAAATCGAACCGCCCTGAACTGGGTACACGAAATGAGGCTGAAAAGTTGGTTCAACATCAACCCGGGCGCCAAAGAAGCCAGATTTGTCAAACTATCAATAGACTATTCGCCAGAAAATAAAACGGTTCGGATGCGCAAGGCATTATGGAACCAGCTTTTGTTACCCGGGACCAACCTTTCAGATGATGATTATGAAATCTGCTTAAAAGGCGTTTTAGCTTTTCAACCGAAGGTATTGTATGGATTTCCGGCAGCCCTTGCGGGACTTGCAGATTATGTCCATCGATATGGTATAAACATTGGCGCGTTCCGGCCGGAGCTGATGATCGGGTGGGCCGGTCCGGTCTATGAACACGAAGAAAAGATTATGAAGCAGGTTTTTCAATGTCCTGTTTCTAACAATTATGGCGCCAGGGAAGTCGGGCATGTAGCCGGAAGATGCCCGCACGGGTCTATGCACATCAACCAGGAAAATCATATTGTCGAAAGTATCCCTGCTTATGGAGACGATTCGGCCCGTGAGACAGGCGAGTTGCTGGTCACCCCGATCGATGCCTCACTGATGCCATTTATCAGATACCGCATGGGGGATATGGGAGAGGTCGGCAGTTCAAAATGTGAATGCGGCCGGACCCTGCCGGTTTTAAAGAATTTCCTTGGCCGTACCGGTGAAATATTTATCACCAAGGATGGACGGATGATACCACCCAATTTCTGGTGTCGTTTCTTTTTTGTAAACCAGTTTTCAAATGCGGTCCGACGATTTCAGGTCGTCTACAAAAAAAACAAGGATTTAAAAATAATCATCGAAAAGGATACC
>JAUYIZ010000353.1 GCA_030688615.1 Desulfobacterales bacterium
TGCCGACAATTCCGGTCAGGGGCAGATAGGCCGTTTCATGGCAATAATGGTCCAGAAAGCCCAGATAGGTTTCCAGGCTGGCCTGCCCGGCTTCCAGCTGGGCAAAAAGGTCGTTTTGCAGTCCCCAGCGGTCTTCCGGAGAAAGGGCCCCGCGGAGGATGCAGCGGCCGAGGTTCTCGAGAGCACCGGCGTCGGCGTATCTGACCCGGTAGAACCCGGTCTGTTGGTGGTTTATTTTGTAGGCCAGAACATCGGCCGGGATGGGGATCTCCTTTTCCCGGTCGTCCATCAGGACGGTCACGAGCTGGGGCGCCTTTTTTTCAAAGAAAAGCCGGAGGGTCACCGGGATCAGCCATTTCTGGTCCGAATGGTTGGGCAGATAGGTGAACCGCTGCTGTTTCAGACACAGTGCCCGGCCGGAACGCCGGACCTCCACCACCGGGTACCCGGCCTGTTCGATCCAGCTTTTCATCATGGCGCGCACGGGCTGCTCCGAAACGGCTTCCAGGCAGTCCCAGAGGTGGTGGCTGGCGGCCGACCCGTAGGCATGCTTTTGAAGATAGTCCCGCAGGCCTTGGCGCAGGTTGTCTTGGCCGATATACCCCTGGATCTGCCGCAGGATACTGCCGCCCTTGTTATAAATGATGGGTGCGGTGCTGGTGTTGATCACCACGTGCTCGCCGCCCGGGATTTCAATGGGGGTCGTTTCGTGCAGCGCGTCCCGGGACAAGGCCGGCGCGGTCATCCCGTGCAGGAATTGATCCCAGACGGACCAGCGGGGATAAAAGTGGTCCACCACGCCGTAGCCGAAGAAGGTGGCAAAGCTCTCGTTTAACCATAGATATTTCCAGTCCGACGGGGTCACCAGGTTCCCGAACCACTGGTGGGCGATCTCATGGGCGATGACTTCGGCGATCCGCTGGCGGCCTGAATTTGAGGTCACCCCGGGGTAATAAAGGAGCAGATTTTCACGGAAAGTGATGGCCCCCCAGTTTTCCATGGCGCCGAAGGCAAAATCCGGCACGGCCAGCAGGTCCAGTTTGGGCAGGGGATAGGAAAGGCCGTAATAGGTTTCGCTGAACGCAAGGGCTTTGCGGGCAAAACCGAGCGCGAACCCGGCGTATTTTTTCCTGCCGGGCAGGGCGGCGACCCGCACGCGCGGGTCGGCCCGGTCCTGGATAAGCTGGAATGGTCCCACCCCCCAGAATACCAGATAGGTGGACATCCGGGGGGTCCGGGCAAAAACATGGCGTTTTTTCCCGTTTGCCAGCAGGCTTTCGGACTGGACGGGCGTGTTGCAAACGACCGCAAAATGCGGCGGCACATCCATCACGATATCGAAGGTGGCTTTTTGACCCGGCCGGTCCAGGCACGGGAAAGCCCGGCGGGCGTCGCTTTCCTGAAATTGCGTGACGGCAATGGGTTTTTTCTGCCCGCGCCGGGTGTAGCCGCTCCGGTAAAAGCCGGCCATTTTGTCGTTGATATGTCCCTGGTAGCTGATCCGGACGGCGATCCGGCCCCGGCGCGCGCCCGGCAGCCGGATGCAGAGGGTTTCCTTTTGCGGGTCCAGCGTAAAGGAACAATCGATCGACCGGCTGTTTTCCAGCACACGGCAGTTCCAGACGGCCAGCTCCAGGACATTCAAGGATATTTCTTTTACCGGGTCCGGCGCATCCAGCAGTACATCGATGGTGGCACTGAAAGTAAAATTAATCAGGTCCGGTTCCAGGTGAAGGCTGTAATTGACGGGGGTCGGTTTCTCGTCCATGACGGGTCAGATTTTCCTGGACATCAACACCCCCTCGATGAAGGGGTCGATTTCACCGTCCAGGACGCTGTTGACATTGCCCAGTTCCAGGTTGATCCGGTGATCCTTTACCATCTGATAAGGCTGCAGGACATAGGACCGGATCTGCTTGCCCCAGGCGATGTCATCCTTGCTGTCATGTATTTCCTGCAGCTTGTCTTTTTGCTTCTGCTGTTCATTCTGATACAACCGGGCTTTTAATACCTTCATGGCGAGTTCCCGGTTCCGGTGCTGGGACTTTTCCTGCTGGCACTGAACGACAATGCCTGTGGGCATATGGGTGATCCGGACCGCGCTGCTGGTTTTGTTGACGTGCTGTCCGCCCGAACCGCTGGCCCGAAATACATCGACCCGAAGGTCTTTGTCTTCCACCTCGATGATAATCTCATTGTCGGGCTCGGAATAGACAAACACCGAAGCAAAAGAGGTGTGCCGTTTTCCCCCGGCGTTGAACGGCGAAATCCTCACCAGGCGGTGCACGCCGTTTTCGGTTTTTAAATAGCCGTAGGCGTTTTCGCCGTTGACCGTAAAGGTGGCGTTTTTAATGCCGGCTTCTTCGCCGGGCTGGAAATCGATCATCTCGAATTCATACCCTTTGCGCTCGATCCAGCGGGCATACATTCTGAGCAGCATCTCGGCCCAGTCCTGCGCTTCCGTGCCCCCTGCCCCGGCATTGATGGAAACAATCGCGTTGTTGGGATCATCCGGCCCGTCGAGCATGAGATCGAGGGAAAGTTTTTTTATTTTTTTATCCAGGACGTTGATTTGCCGGGAGACATCTGCCAGGCCTTCCGAATCGGACTCCTCCAGGGCAAGATCGAGCCAGATACCGCTTTCCTCCAGGGAAGTTTGGAGGTTTTGAAAAGTTTCCAACTGGAGGGTCAGGCGGGTGCGTTCCTGTAGAAGGGACTTGCCGTTTTCCGGATTGTCCCAGAAACCGGGTTTGGCGAGCAGTGCTTCAATTTCCTTTAAACGGGCCTCCTTGGTCCCCAGGTCAAAGATACTCCTTTAACTGGTCTAATTTCTCGCAAAGGTCGTCAAGTTTCTGTCGGTCTTCGATGGTCATGGGGTGGACCTCCTAAATTTTATGAATTTATTTTGCCATTATATCAACAAAAAAGCGGCCGGAGCAAGGGTAAATATCCGGGCCCTGAGGACCAGGCTTTAGTTATCCCCTGAGGGGAGTTGCTTTGTTGGAAGTACATTGTAGGATTGAAATTTCAAATTACAAATACCAAACAATTTCCAATGACCAAAATTCGAAAATCCAAACGATGTCTCGCTCTGGAAGGTTTGGGTCATTGAAT
>JAUYIZ010000355.1 GCA_030688615.1 Desulfobacterales bacterium
CTCGCCTGGGTTTATGGCCGCGTTTGGTTCTGGCCGCCGCCAGCCTGGCTCTTTTCTGGCCTTCCATGCTGATCAATGTCCTTGGCGCCGTGGTCGGCGCAGCGGTCCTGGCAGTTTTGTGGGGCTGGTGGCCCCGGCGGCAACCGGCATAGAGCGACTGCTTCATATATCACCCGCTGCGGTCAAAATATTCTTGACGGCCTTGTCTGCCCCGATGTAGGATCATCCGTAACCGTTCACGGTTTACAGTTACCGGTTTACAGTTTTAAAAAAAAATACCATTCGAGGAGAAATATGGGGTCTTCTGCTGCGCTCGTCCGTATCTATTCCGTGCATAGTTCATTGAAAAAACTATGAACTGTGAACCGATAAGCGGGAACGGTTACGATAATCTAACGGGAAAAGGTGTAAACATGCCAGAATTCAAAGTTATAGGAAAAGGTGTTCCGCGCTCCGACAGCATCGCAAAAGTCACCGGCACAGCAAAATACACGGCCGATATCAGCTGGCCCCGGATGCTTCACGGAGCTATCCTGCGCAGCCCGCACCCGCACGCGCAGATCACCGGCATTGATTGCCGCAAGGCCCTGGCGTTGCCCGGCGTTCGATCCGTCGTGACGGCCGACGATACACCCAAAAAAAAATACGGCGGTTTCATCGCCGACGAATACCCGCTGGCAGTGGATCGGGTTCGCTTTTTCGGCGATGAGGTGGCGGCCGTGGCCGCCGCGGACCGGGAGACCGCCGAGAAAGCCCTGGCGCTGATCGAAGTACAATATGAAATCCTGCCGGCCGTCTACGATGTTTTCGATGCCTTGAAACCCGACGCGCCCCTGGTGGACGATGTTGTCGGCAAAAACCTGGCGTATAAATATTCCATCCACCGGGGAGACATTGAAAGCGGATTTAACGCCTCGGCCTGTGTTGTAGAGGACACTTTTCAGCTGCCTACCGTATGCCATGGTTGCATCGAACTTACCACCTGTGCGGCCGTCCCGGAAAGCCGGGAAAGCATGGTCATCTGGGCCCCCACCTCCGCGCCGTTCATGCTGCGCAACCAGGTAGGCGCAACCCTGGGGATACCGACGGCCCAGATCAGGGTCATCCAGGCAGCGGTGGGAGGGTCTTTCGGGTCCCGGCACACCATCAAGGCGGCCATTATCGTTACACTGTTGGCCCGCAAGACGGGTAGACCCGTCACCCTGTCCCTGGAACGGGAGGAGGAATTTCTCACTTCGCGGCCCCGGATGGCCGCGGAAATCCGGCTGCGCATGGGTTTTGCCGCCGATGGCACCATCCTGGCCAAAAAGACGGACATCACGGCCAACAACGGCGCCTACACGGCCACAGCGCCCTTGCTGCTTGAGACCACCGCCCGGCGCGCAGACAACCTTTACCGGATCAAGAACATCGAGACCGATGTCCGGCTCGTGTACACCAATCGCGCCTCATCCTCAGCCTTCCGGGGCTTCGGCAACCCCCAGATGCATTTTGCGATAGAATCCATGATGGACATGGCAGCGGACCGCCTGGGACTGGATCCGGTGCAGATCAGGCTTAAAAACGCCACCCAGAAAGGCGATATCACCGCCCACGGGTGGAAGATTACCAGCTGTGACCTGACCAAATGCATCGACACGGTGACCCGGGCCGTGGACTGGGACGGCAGGGGTCCGGCGCGCAAGTTTGTTCCTTCGGGCCGGAAAAGACACGGGCTGGGCATGGCCTGCATGATTCATATTGCAGGACGGCGCAAACCCACCGGCTTTTCGGGTTCCAATGCCCAGATCAAATTTCTGGACTCGGGCAAAGTGGTGATTTATTCCGGCGAGGCGGATGTGGGGCAGGGCTGCAGCGATGTATTCAGACAGATCGCCGCCGAAACCCTTGAAGTGCCCCTGGAGACCGTCGAAACGGCCACCCTGGACACGCTCCACTGCCCCTTCGGTCTGGGCAGCTTTTCGGACCGGGTGACCATCACCGGGGGCAATGCGGTGCGCATGGCGGCCCTGGACGTCCGCAAACAGATCATGGCCATAGCCGCGGCGCATTTTGAAAGCCCGGAAGACATTTTAACCTGTGAGAACGGCGTGATTCGCTGCCTGGAATCCGGTCAAACCATCGATATGGTTAAACTGGTCCGCCAAACCATTACGGACGGCGGCGGAATGCCCTTGATCGGCCAGGGAAACTACTGGCCTCCCTTTGAAGAATACGATACGAAAACCAAATACGGCAACCTGGGGGTGGCCTACACGTTTGCCGCCCAGGCGGCAGAGGTGGAGGTGGACCTGGATACCGGTCATGTCAAAGTGCTCAACTTCAAATCCGCCCATGATCTGGGCCGAACGCTCAACCCCCTGACGGCCTCGGGTCAGGTGGAGGGCGCGCTCGCCCAGGGACTCGGTTACGCACTGATGGAAGAGATGCACTTTGAGCCCCATCAGACCCAGGACCTGAGCTTTCTCGAATACAAGATGCCCACCATGATGGACGTTCCTTCCAGCGAGGTCTTCCTGATCGAATCCATTGAGCCCAATGGTCCTTTCGGGGCCAAGGGGGTGGCCGAACCCGGACTGGTCCCCACGGCGCCGGCAATCGCCAATGCCATCTTCCATGCCACGGGCGCCAGGATCACCAGCTTGCCCATTACCCCGCAAAAAGTGCTGGATGCGCTGGCGAAGCTGGCGGATTAATAGATGCCGGCATCCAGGTAGGCACGGGCGATTTTTTCAATGGCAATGATGTAGGAGGCCGTGCGATAGGTATGTTTATCTTGATACCTTTCCTTGACCTCCTTGATTTTCTGGAAGGCCTGGCACATGGTATCGTCCAGCCCCGAACGCACCAGGTCAAGCTCGCCGGCGCCGTGTACGATCTGTTGACATAGTTTCTGCGGCAGCTTGCGGCTCGTGGCTTCTTCAATGGCCCGGATGATGCTGTGCCCCCGCAGTTCTTCAAAACGCCGTTCCATGCGCCCGAAGCGGATATGGGAAAGATTGCGGACCCATTCGAAATACGAGACCACCACCCCCCCGGCATTGAGAAACGTGTCCGGCAGAACGATGATTTTACGCTTTTTGAGAATGCGGTCAGCTTCAAAGGTCACCGGACCGTTGGCGGCTTCGGCAACCAGTTTGGCTCTGATGCGCGGGGCATTGTCTTTATGGATCACGCGCTCGAGCGCCGCCGGAATCAGGATGTCGCAGGCCGTCTCCAGCACACTGGGTCCGTCGGCGACATAGCGGGCATCCGGAAAATTTCTAACCCCGCCGGTTTGGTTCAGATGCTGGTAAAGCGCTTCCACCGGAAGCCCCTTTTCGTTGATCAGCGCGCCGTCGCGTTCAATGACGGCGATAATTTTCATGCCGTCTTCTTCGGAAAGAAATTTGGCCGCGTGATAGCCCACATTGCCCAGGCCCTGGATCACCACCCGCTTGCCTTCCATGGGGCCGTCCATGCCGGTGGCCGCCACGTCCTCAGGATAACGGAAAAACTCCCGCAGGGCGTACTGCAGCCCCCGGCCCGTGGCCTCCAGACGGCCCTGAACCCCGCCCAGATGCACCGGTTTTCCGGTCACGCAGGCAATGGCGTTGATATCTTCCGGGTTCAGGTGCTTGTAGGTATCGGCCATCCAGGCCATCTCCCGCTGCCCGGTTCCCAGATCCGGCGCCGACACGTTCATGGCCGGGCTCAAAAACCCCCGGGTGACCAGCTCGCGGGTGAAACGGCGGGTGATCCGTTCCAGGTCGTCCCTTTCAAACTTCAGCGGGTCGATGCACAATCCGCCCTTGGAACCGCCGAAGGGCACATCCATGATGGCGCATTTATAGGTCATCAGCGCGGCCAGGGCTTCGATGTCGTCCTGATCCACGCTGGGCGCGTAACGGATGCCGCCCTTGGCCGGCAGCCGATGAATGCTGTGCAGCGCGCGCCAGCCGGTAAAAACGTGGATTTTACCCTTGATTTCCACCGGGAAGAGCACTTTAAGCACGGCAGTGCAACCTTTGATGGCCTGGGCCAGCCCCGGGTCCAGCTTCAATACGGCCAGCGCCTGGTCCACCATGGAATCCACGCTCCGGGAAAAGGATACCGCATGATTTTTTCTTGGGGTCATAGTCATTTATCCTTTTTTAAAGGTCTATATATCCGCAGCAGGTGTTGCGTTATTCAAAAATGTGACACCGGAGCCCGCTATCTGTTTTTCAGCCGGGCCGGGTTAAAAATCATGACGGTCAAAATGGGCGCCACCAGCCCCAGGAGCAGCACGGTGACCATCAGCATGCCGAGCGCGCCGTACTGTCCGCGCTCAATCACGAAAATATAATTTAAATATTGGGTCCCCAGGCTGCTGGCCGAAAGGGCAAGATTGGTAAAGGCCGCCATCACCGCAAAATAAGTGGCCTTTTGATCGCCGGGCGCTTCCTTGGCAATCCATGCCAGCATGGGGATCATGGCAACCTGTCCCAACGGGGAATCGGCCATGGTGTCGATGAGGGCGATGGTGCGCGCGCCGAAGCCGAGGTGCGCCGCCGTCCATTCATGCAAACCATAGTACATGCCCAAAAACGGCAGGGTCATCACCGTGGAATAAACGGACAGAAAGACCACCAGATACGGCACGGGCCGCCTGGCCATCCAGCCCCGCAGCGCAAACATGCCCGCCATGGAGAGAATCGCGGCAATCTGGCGCAAGGTTCCAAAAAAAGATTCATCAAACCCCAGCAGGTCGATCTGCCACCAGCTGGCCCCCGCGCCCATGCCCGGCATGGCCCGAAACACGAAAATTATAACCGCAATGCCAAGAATTTCACGGCGCTTGTCCGGGGCCAGACCTTTGAGCAACCGCCCCATGAGATAAAGGATGATGCCCAAAGAGCCTGCAAAAACGATTTCTTTTTTCAGGGAGAAACCTGAAAGCCCGAAAACCAGCGTCAGGGCGACAAAAACACCGCTGCCGCCTAAAATTCTCACATCCGGCTGCAGGTCCGAATCCTTTCTTTCCAGCATTTGCCGGATCTGGCCTTCTGCAAAACCCTCCCGGCGCAAACCCTGTCGCCGTTTACGCTGTATGCGCCCGCCATACACGACGCCCAGAACGGAAATAACAGGGATGACCAGCGCCATGGAATACATGGCCTGATAGGAAAACGCTTTGGCCAGCCAGCCGCCAAGACCGGCCACCAGAGCGACACCGCCGATAATGGCGATGCGCCCGAGGGTCTGGACGGTCACATGCATCCGTTGCAGCTCATCGTCAGGGATTTTTGACCCGTCATCATTCACGGCGGGCACCGCTTCAACCGTCATGGCATCGGCGACCACGTCCTGCAGGACAAACCCGACGGGCGAAACCAGCACGGCAAGAATATACCAGATGTCCACCGGCAAAAACTGTGCCATCTGCCGGGTAAACCCGGTCAGCCCCACCATGATGAGCAGGCTGACGGTCATCAGGATTGCACCCAGATAGACGAACAGGGATTTTCGCTGCCAATACAGGTCCACCAGATGGCCCAGCGGCATTTTAAGGGCCCAGGGCAACCCGGCCCAGAAGCCCAGACTGGCCAGAAACGCGGCCGACAGCCCCAGGCTCTGCTTGACGAAAAAACTTTCGATAATTCCCGTGAACCCGGCGATGCCGGCGGCCAGATAAACCATCAGCGGCGGCAGGTACTCCCGCCGCATTTCCCGTACGATTCCCAGAAAATCCGTAGTAAACCAGCGCCAGAAACGCCGGGTAAAGGACGGCCGGTTTGCTGTTTGAGGGGTTGAAAATGCCATGTGATGATTCCCCGAAAAACGTGAAAAAATTTACGAAAGCCGCCCTTTATAGTCCGCGTAGCCGAATTTGTGAATGATCCGGAACCGGCCGCTCCTGCTGTCTGCAATCCCGATGGAAGGCAGGCGGATGCCGTTGAAGGTGTTGTTTTTCACCATGGTATAGTGGGCCATATCCAGCAAAACGAGTTTGGATCCCACCGTCAGGGGTTCAGGAAATGAGTAGTCGCCGATGATATCGCCGGCCAGGCAGGAGGGTCCCCCGAGCCGATAGGTAAAAGGGAAGTCTCCGGGGCGGCCGGCCCCTCTGATTTGCGGCCTGTAAGGCATTTCCAGCACGTCGGGCATGTGGGCCGAAGCCGAGGCGTCTAAAATGGCAATGTCGATTTCATTTTGAAGGATGTCCAGCACGGAGCTCACCAGAACCCCCGCGTTCAGCGCCACGGCTTCACCGGGCTCCAGATAGACCTGGACAGGGTAGCGGTGCATAAAACCGGTGATCAGGGCGCACAACCTGTCCACATCGTAACCCGGTCGCGTAATATGATGCCCGCCCCCGAAATTCACCCATTTCATTTTTTTAAAGAAGACCCCGAACTTTTCTTCCGCCGCCTGCAAAGTCCGCTCCAGGGCGCCTGAATCCTGCTCGCACAAGGCGTGAAAGTGCAGCCCGCTGATGCCATCCAGCTCATTTTCGCGAAATTGCGAGCGGGTGACCCCCAGCCGGGAATGTCTGCCGCAGGGGTTGTACGCCGGGGTGTCCACCTCCGAGTACTCGGGATTGATGCGGATGCCGCACCGGATATGGCCCGCCGCCCGGGCCATCACGGGTTTAAAACGCCGCCACTGGCTAAAGGAATTGAAGACAATGTGATCCGCATAACCGGTTATTTCCTCAAACTGGTCCGGGCTGAACGCCGGAGCGCACACGTGGACTTCACCGCCAAATTCTTCAAACCCCAGACGCGCCTCATCCGGGGAGCTGGCGGTGACTCCCCCGAGATACCCGCGAATCATGGGGAAAAGACGCCACATGGCAAACCCCTTGAGGGCCAGCAGGATTTTGCAGCCGGTTTTTTCCTGAACCCGAGCCAGGATTTCAAGATTCTGTTCCACGGCCGCTTCATCCACCAGATAGCAGGGGGTCGGCACATTTTCAAAGTCGATTTTCATCAGCAACCAGATAATCCTTTTCCGGGTCAAGTTCCTTTTCAACCCAGGCAAGCCCGTAAACAGGCAACTTTGCCATAAAGGGCGCCGGATCGAATTCTTCCACATTGAACACGCCCCGGCCTTTCCATGTCCCGCTCACCACCAGCAGGGCGCCGATCATGGCGGGAACCCCGGTGGTGTAGGAGACGGCCTGGGCGTTGACCTCCCGGAAGCAGTCGGCATGGCTGCAGACATTATAGATGTAATACTGCTTTTTCCTGCCGCCCTTAATGCCGTTGATCAGGCAGCCGATGTTGGTTTTCCCCGTATAATTGACGCCCAGGGACCCGGGGTCCGGAAGCAGCGCTTTTAAAAACTTCAACGGGACAACCTGTCGGCCTTCAAACTCGACCGGGTCGATGCGCGTCATCCCCACATTCTGCAGGACACGCAGGTGGGTAAGATATTCCTGCCCGAAGGTCATCCAGAAGCGGATTCGTTTCAAGCCGTCGATATTTTTTACCAGGGACTCCATTTCCTCATGGTACAGCAGGTAGCTTTCCCTGGGGCCGATTTCCGGGTAATCAAAGGGGACATGAACGGAAAGCGGGTCGATTTCAAACCATTTCCCATCCTCAAAGTATTTGCCCCGCTGGGTGATTTCGCGAATGTTGATTTCCGGGTTGAAGTTGGTGGCAAAGGGATGCCCGTGGGTGCCGGCATTGCAGTCTAAAATGTCGATGGTATGGATCTGGTCAAAATGGTTTTTTAGGGCGTGGGCACAAAACACATTGGTAACTCCGGGATCGAAGCCACAGCCTAAAAGGGCCATGATCCCTTTGTCCTTGAACCGGTCGTGATAATCCCACTGCCACTTATAGCAGAATCTGGCTTCATCCGGCGGCTCATAATTGGCCGTGTCCAGATAATTCACCCCGGTCTGCAGGCAGGCTTCCATGATGGACAGGTCCTGGTAAGGCAGGGCCGTGTTGACGACGATGTCCGGTCTGAACTTTTCGATCAATGCGACCACTTCCGCGGGATGGTCTGCATCCACCTTTGCCGTTGTTATGGGCCGCCGGACCTGTTTTTTTATCTTTTCACATTTGTCGATGGTCCGGCTGGCAAGACAAATTTCCGAAAAAACATCCGCCGCCTGGGCGCATTTGTGCACCACAACGCTGCCGACACCGCCGGCTCCGATGATAAGAACCTTGCTCATGCATTTACTCCTTAAAACCCTTTTGACAGGATTAACGGGATTGACAAGATATTATTAATAAAAATCCAAAAAATCCTGTTGATCCTGTCTAATATAAATGGCTTCGTTGCTACATCTTAATCCGGTCCAGCACCAACGCGACGCGGTCTTCAACCTGCAGGGGCGGAACCCGGATGACATCATAGCCGAGCCCCTGATAACTCTCCAAGAGAAAATTTTCAAGCGCTTCGAGTTTTTCCTCCGGGTCGATGCGCACCGCATCCGGCTGAAAGTCGAGCCGTTCAAACAGGAATATCTTTCCATAGCGGAACATGCGGCTGTATTGTAACGGTTCAACCGGATCAAATCCGGCCAGCTTGAAATAAGCGATGCTGTCCGGGACCGCCCGGTCCAGAAAGATAAAAGCCCCTTCTGAAAGGCAGCTTTCTATCTGTATGTTTTTTTCTAAAATACGGCGCTCAAAAGCCAGTTCATCCCCCCGGACCTGCTGAATCGTTTTTCCTTGCTGCAATTGTTCGTCCATATATGCCCTGGCAACTTCATGGACGACATCGTATCCGAGCCCCTGGAGGTGCTTTATTGCCGTGGTTTTTCCGGAGCACGGCGCGCCGGTGATGACATGCCAGCGGGACGGATTCGCCCGCTGCCCCCGCAGCAAGCTGCGGGCAATGCCCCCGCGATTGCGGTTCATAACAGGTTTCCTCTATCCCGCCGATCTGCCGATGGCCTGTTGTATCACCCCGGCAATCTCCTCACAGAAGGCGTCGGTATCTTGCCGGCCGGGGCCTTCCACCATGACACGACACACATTCTGGGTGCCGGAATACCGCACCAGCACACGGCCGGAGTCTTTCAACCGGGCCTCGACGCTTTGGATCACGGCCCGGACCGGCAGCACCCCGGAAAGGTCGGGTTTGCCGCCCACGGCCACATTGATCAGTTTCTGGGGATAGACCTCCATCAGCTTCGATAATTCGGAAAGGGGCTTTCCCTCCCCGAGCATGGCGCCGATGAGCTGGAGGGCGGCCAGAATACCGTCCCCGGTTTTATGGTAGTCCAGAAATATCATGTGCCCGGAATCCTCCCCGCCCACGACCCCGCCCAGCCGCTGCATCGCTTCCAGAACATACCGGTCCCCCACGTCGGCGGCATGGTGGTGAATACCCAGCTTCCTGCAGGCGATGTTCAGGCCGATATTGCTCATGATGGTGGTGACCAGCAGGTCGTTTTTCAAGCGGTTTTGTCTTTTTAAGGCCTTGGCGCAAATCAGCAGCGCCTGATCCCCGGTGATTTTCCGGCCGTTTTCATCGACGGCGATCAGCCGGTCGCCGTCGCCGTCAAAGGCAAGCCCCACGGCTGCGCCGGTGTCCCGGACCCGGTTTTCCAGATCCCGGGTATGCTCGGAACCGCACTGGTGGTTGATGTTGATCCCGTTGGGACGGTTGTGGATGACTTCCAGGGTCGCCCCCAGCCGGGTAAAAAGGTCCGGGGCCACCTGATATGTGGCCCCGTTGGCGGTATCCAGGACAATCTTAAGCCCCTGCAGGGAAAAACCGGGAGCAAGAGTGCCGGCCAGAAAACGCAAATATCGGTCAGCCGAATCCTGCAGTCGGACAACGGGGGGGAGACCGTCCGGTTCAGGCGCCCGTTCAGAAAGCTTGCCGTCTGACCTGTCAGCTGAAATGAGTTTTTCCAGAGCATCCTGATCAGCGTCGGTCAACTTGAGGCCCTGGCCGGAAAATATCTTGATGCCGTTGTCCGTGTAGGGATTGTGGGATGCGGAAATTACAATTCCGGCATGGGCAAGGACACTTTCGGTGATCAAGGCAATGGCCGGCGTCGGCAGCACGCCCGTCAGGCACACCGTGCCGCCTGAGGAAATGATACCGGCCTGCAGCGCACTTTCGATGGCAGGGCCCGAGACCCGGGTATCCCTGCCGACAACGATTTTCGGGCGGCCGGTTTCGCTGCTGAAAAATCCTGTGACGGCCCGGCCGACGGAAAACACCGTGGGGGCATCCATGGGATATTTATCCGCCTCGCCTCGCATGCCGTCGGTGCCGAACAACTTCCCCAAGCTATTGCCTCCGTATAGATGATGAATTCGTAACAGACCGAATTCATCATGTTTTAAGTGTTAAGTTTTAAGTTTTAAGCTGTTGAACCGCAGCAGCGAGCGCACTCCCCGTAGCTTGCTGCAGGGTCTTCAAAACGCGTATATATTTAGATTATTATTTCTCAAAAACGTGAGAAAAATTTACGTTTTTTGATTATGAAATCCAATGCAACAGGACCTTCAGTTTCTTAAAACTTAAATCTTAAAACTTAAAACTCGAACTTCAGTTCGTTATGTATTAGAAACGCAAGCCGTGATGGCTCAGTAAAAAGCTCCAAATCCAAGGCGTGTGAGTTTCGCGTCATGAGGCGTACTTCCTGTACGCCGCAACGACAGCGAAATGAAACACAACGCCGGAGTTGGACTTTTTACTGAACCATTAGTGTTTGAAACTGCGCTGGCCCGTGTACACCATGGTCACATCCGCCTCGTTGCAGGCCTCGATGGACTGGTAGTCGTTTTCCGAGCCCCCGGGCTGGATCACGGCGGAAATCCCCTCGCGAAGCCCCACATCCACGCCGTCCCTGAAGGGGAAAAATGCGTCGCTGACCATGACGCTGCCCTTCAGCCCTCCGTTTTCAGAGGCCGTCCGGGCCTCGATTTCTTTTTTCAGGTCCGGCCTGGTCAATTCGTTGAAAGAGACGCCGTGCATCTCAAAACAGTACCGGTCCGCAAGCTTGCGGTAGGCCTTATCCCTTGCGATCTCCGCCACCCCCACGCGGTCCTGTTCTCCGGTCCCGATTCCCACCGTGACAAGATCCTTGACATAAATGACCGAGTTTGAGGTGATGCCGGATTCAACCAGCCACCCAAAGAGCATGTCCTCATATTCCCGCCCGGTGGGCTCCCGCCGGATCCGGTACTGTTTTCCTTTGTGCTGGCAGGCGGCAAGCATCAGATCCTTCGGGCGCCGGGTCAGGGGAACATAGGACAACTGGGCGATGATCCCGCCGTCCATCAGGCTTTTAAAATCGACAAACTGCTGGCCCACAAAATTTTGCAGGCGCTTGATGTTTCCGATTCGAATCACCCGGAGATTTTTTTTCTTTGCAAAAACATCCATGGCCCCTTCTTCAAAATCAGGCGCCACCACAACCTCGGCGTATTGCGCGAAAATCGCTTGGGCCGTGGCCAGATCGACAGGACGATTGGTTGCAATGCACCCGCCGAAGGCCGCCACCCGGTCGGCCATGTAGGCTTTATGATAGGCATCCTCCAGGGTTTCCGCCCGGGCGACACCACAGGGGTTGTTGTGTTTGACGATCACGACTGTCGGTCGGTCGGTAAAATATCTTAGAATATTCAGCGCGTTGTCCGCGTCGGTTATATTGGTCTTTCCCGGATGCTTGCCGGATTGCAAAAGGCTGACGTCCGAGGCCAGATAATTGCCGGGTTGTATGGTTTGCGTTTCCCCTAAAATCAGGTTCCCGTTAATCAGTTTATACAGCGCGGCTTCCTGGCCCGGATTTTCTCCGTACCTCAATCCCTGTTGCTTGCCGTCAAGGGTCCACAATACTTTTTCATAAAACAGCGTCTGTCTGCCGGTATCGTCAATAAAACCGATTTCCATCTTGGCCGGGAAATGGTCGCCCAGGATTGTTTTATACATTTTCTTCAGATCTTCAGCCATTGGGCTCTCCTTTACGGTAACAGTCTGCGGCCTCCTGAAAAAGTTTTGCGTGTAAATAATCTGAAATGGTGCGGTCATACACAGCGGTGTGTTCAAACGCTTTCTGCGCCAGTTCAAAGCGCAGACGGAAGGATACGCAGCCGCTGTTTTTTTCCATCTCCGCCAGGATCGATTCATATTCCGCAGGATCAACCACCGAGGCCACCCGGATAAAATTTTTGGCGGCTGCCCGGATCATGCAGGGGCCGCCGATATCTATGTTGGCGCGGGCTTCTTCAACGGCGACGCCGGGCCGGGAGATGGTCTGCGCAAACGGATACAAATTGACGACCACCATATCGATGGCAACGCTGCGGGTCCGCTGTAAATCATTCTGGTGGTCAAGGTTGTACGTTTCGGTCAGAAGCCCGAGATAGATCCTGAAGTCTAAAGTTTTTACCAGCCCGCCCTGGGTTTCAGGCTGACCCGTGTAGTCGGATACCTGACGCAGGCATGATCCGGCCTGCGGGCCTATGATTTCTTTAATTTTATCGTAGGTGCCGCCGGTGGAAAAAAACTGAACGTCCGGATTGATCCGGAGCAGGCCGGGGACCAGGCATTCAAGTCCTGTTTTGTCTGAAACACTCACCAGCACGTGCTTGATCTTTACCGCATCATCGGTCCGTTCAACAATGTTTTTGCCCATAATGCTACCTCTTTCCCTCATACTCCTCTAAAAATCTGTTGAAAAATTGCTCCATGAAATTATGGCGGTCCTCGGCAATCTTCCGGCCTTCCCGGGTCATGATCCTGCCCAGGATCTTGCACAGCTTTACTTTATACTCCCGATACCCCGTATCATCAATTGAGTAGGGTTGCGCCTCTTCGATATTGATATGGGGGTTGTGAAGCCGGGCGCCCACCTCGCCGGCAAAAAGAAAGGCCCGGCCCACACCGATGGCGCCGATGGCGTCCAGCTTGTCCGCATCAAACAGGGCTCTGGCTTCAAGGGTCCGGGGGGAATAATTTTTGCGGAAGCGGTGCGATCTGACACAATGGATGACATTTTCTTTTTGCGCCGGGGAAAGGGCAAGGCCCGCCAGGATGGCCCCGGCCATCTGGGCGCCTTTTTCCGCGTGGCATATGCTGCCGTTGGAAACATCCTGATAACACCTGCCGATATCATGCAGATAGGCCGCGCAGCTGAGCACCACCCCGTCGGCCCCTTCAGCCGCCCCGATACGCCGGCACAGCCGGTAAACCCGCAGGGTATGTTCCCAGTCATGACTTCCGCGCGCCTTTTCAAAAAGATTTTGTGCGGCTGCCCTGACATGGCGGACCAGAAGATTGTCAAGGCTCTGAACGTCCGCGGCAAGGGGTGTCAAATCGGGCGGTCCCTCTTTCATATCTATTCTATCGACATCAGAGATTCCCACCGCTGATACTCCGTGCCAACCGGAAGACCCCTGTTTTCCAAAAATAAAACAAGGTTTTTCTCATTAAATCTTAAATACGGGTTCATATCAAGCTCCTGGCCCAGGGTCGAATAAACATGGTCCGGATGATAATTTTCCAGAAACAGGTCGATATGGCGGTTGTCGGGTTCAAGGTACCTGGCAAATTTCAAAGCGTCCCTTACATAATCATGCCCCGCATAGACCCGTGTTTTCACGGGAAACGACATGAGTTTTTTTATGGACCGTAAAAAGGCTTCGTGATCTCCGGAAAAGCAGTTGCCAATCGTGCCGTTAAACAACGTATCTCCCGTAATCAACAGGTCATCCAGCAGAAAACAGACCGAATCGGCGGTGTGCCCCGGCGTATGGAAAACCTGTATCCGAGCGCCTTCCATTTGTATGGGTTTATTTTCCGCAAGTGTTCTGTGGTCCATCAGCAGCGCGCCGGAGCGGTCGCGTAAAGACTTGTTCCCCGCGGTATGGTCCGGGTGCCCGTGTGTGTTGGTTATGGTCTCAAGCTGCAAGGATCTGTCCCGGATAAAACCGAGGATTTCGTCCACCGCCCCGCCGTCGATGACCAGAGCGGATCTGTCGCCGAATATCAAGTAGCTGAAATTGTCCGTTGCATACCGGAATTGCTTTACCTGCATGGAGAACTCCCTTCAGTTGGTTACATATACAGATCAAGAGATAAATTCAACCCTAAACAACGCGTGAGCAACCCTGACCCGGTTCAACGCAGGTGGTGCTCCCTGGCCCAGCCCACCACATCAATGGGCGAGTCCAGCACCCGGACCCCGGCAGCCCTCAAAGCGGCATGCTTACCCTCCACGGTTCCGGCCGAACCCCGCACGATCGCGCCGGCATGCCCCATGCGTTTGCCCTGCGGGGCCTTGGCCCCTGCGATATAAGCCGCCACCGGTTTATTCATGCGGTCGGCCAGATACTCCGCCGCCCGCTCTTCCTGCTCGCCGCCGACTTCCCCGACAATGATGACCGCATCGGTTTGTTCATCGTCTTGAAAAAGTTTCAGAATTTCCGGCAGATTCATCAGGACCACCGGATCGGCGCCCAGGCCGACCACCGTGCTCTGCCCCACGTTTTCCATGGATAAAATACCGGCAAATTCGTAAGAAAGCGTGCCGCTGCGTGAAATAATACCGACCCGCCCCGGCGAAAAGAGGGCCGCGGGCATAATCCCCATCTTGCCTTTGCCCGGCACCAGAATTCCCGGAGTGGTGGGCCCCAGGGCAAACACTCCTTTTTGATGGGCGTAGTCCCGCATTTTCATCACATCATGCACCGGGATATGTTCGGGCACCACCACGATAAACTGCACGCCTGCATCCACCGTTTCATAAAACGCATCCAGGACAAACGGCCCCGGCACGAAAAACACCGAAGCATTGGCCCCGGTTTCTTTGACCGCCTCTTCCACGCTGTCGAAAACCGGCAGACCTTCGACCGTTGCGCCGCCTTTACCCGGAGTGACCCCGCCGACGATGGGCGTTTGATAATCGAGCATCCAGCGGGTCTGGATGGCGCCGATTTTACCGGTAATGCCCTGAACGATGACACGGGTTTTCTCATCAAAAAGAATACTCATGGGGACACCTCTTTTTCCATCAGTTCAAACAAGCGCTCCACGGCCGATTCCGTGGCTGCCCCGGTCACCACGTGGACCCCGCCGGAGCGAAAAATATCCCAGGTTTCCTCCTGGTGATTACCGAGAGCCTTGGCAACCACCGGCAAGGTCACATGATGCTCTTTCATATAGCGTACCACACCTTTGGCCCCTTCATGAATCGGATTAATCCCCCCGTAGACATTAATAAAAATGGCCTTCATGTTTTTTTTCATCATGATAAGCTCCATACATTTGTACAGCAGGTCCTCGGTGATCCCGCCTCCGGTTTCCATAAAATTCGCCGGCCGCAGCTTTCTGGCAATGATATCCATACTGGCCATGCCCAGACCGGCCCCGGAAGATATGATGCCGATGTCGCCGTCCAGGTCCACATACGTCACACCGATTTCCTGGCCTTTGCGCTCCAGGGGATTATCGATCTGCTCCAGGGGTTTGGGAAGCGGTTGCCGAATGCGGGAAAGGGCCGCATTGTCAATCTCCACCACCGCATCAACGGCCAGCAGACCCCCGCTGGTCAGAACGCAGAGGGGGTTGATTTCCACCAGCAGGGCTTCAAATTCCCGGAATACCCTGTAAAGCCGGACCAGCACATCCGCACAGGACACCAGCAGGCGCCGGGACAACCCGAGGCTTCTCAAAAGGGTTCTGGCCTGATAGGGATAAAACTCTGCTTCCGGATGAACATGCAGGGATGCGATTTTCTCCGGTGAAATCCGGGCGGTCGCTTCAATATTGACGCCCCCCTCCGTGCTGACAACGATCACCGGTTTGCCGGCATACCCGTCAATGGTCACGCCGAAATACAGCTCTCTTGCAATGTCCACCTTTTCGCACACCATAATTTTGTGCACCGGCAGCCCCTTGATTTCCCTGCCGAAAAGTTCATTGGCAATTTCTTCGACCTCATCGGGCCCCGAGGCGGTCCGGACCCCGCCGGCAAGCCCCCGCCCCCCCACCAGGACCTGGGCCTTGAGGATGACCGGATACCCGATTTCTTCGGCAATGTGAAGCGTGTCTTCCGTGGTCCCGGCAACTTGTCTTCGGGGAACGGGGATCCCGACGGATTCTAAAATATCTGCGCCCTCATATTCATGTAGTCTCATAACCCGCTCCATCTGTTTGTGAAAATTGTTCGTCTGGTTTCACGACAACCCAAAAAGCGCTTGACAAAACTTTTTAATTTTCTCATATATTTAATCAAAAGACTAATCAAGAAATTATATCCAAGGAGGAATCAAAGTGGGTTTAAAAACAAAGGAAGAATATATCGAATCGTTGCGGGAAATGACTCCCACCGCTTACATGTTCGGCGAGAAAATTACCAATGTGGTTGACAACCCGCGCCTGCGCGCAGGCATCGAGGCCACCGGGGCAACCTACGAACTGGCTGAGATGGAAGAGTACCGCCACCACATGGTCACCCAAAGTCCGCTGATAAACGAACCGGTCAACCGCTTTACCCTTCCCCCGGCCAGCATCGAAGACCTGGTTGCCCGGGTGAAGACCAACCGGGCCGTTGCGAACCGGGTCGGCACATGCCACCAGAGGTGCACGGGGCTGGATTGCATATCGGCCCTTTCCATCACAACCTACGATATCGATCAGAAGTACGGCACCAAATATTACGACAATTTTATCAATTTTTTAAAAAATGTCCAGAAAAACGACCTTGCAGGAAACGCCGCCGTCACGGATGTCAAGGGAGATCGCTCACTGGGCCCGCGCGAACAGACAGATAAGGACATGTATCTGCATGTGGTGGACAGGGGCCAGGAGGGAATCGTCGTAAGGGGGGCCAAGGCGCATCAGACCGGTTCTCTTTCATCCCACGAGATTATCGTCCTGCCCACCCGGGCGCTTAGAAAAGGGGATGAAGATTATGCCATCGCCTTTGCCGTTCCGGCCGACACGCCCGGCTTGATTCATGTGGTGGGCAGATCCAGCCTGGACACCCGTGAGTTGGACGGTTGCGATCTGGGCAACATCAGATACTCAAAATATTGCCCCACCCTTATTTTCGACGATGTGTTCGTCCCGTGGGAGCGGGTTTTCATGTGCGGCGAGGTGGATTTTGCCGGAGACATCGTCCTGCGCTTTTCCGCTTTTCACCGGCAAAGCCACGGGGGGTGTAAATCCGGAAAGATCGACTGCATGATCGGCGCCGCCTTGACCATGATGGATTATAACGGCACGGCCAAAGCCGGCCATCTCAAGCAAAAGGTCATTGACATGGTTCACAAGGCCGAAACCCTTTACGGGTGCTGCCTGGCATCGTCCTATGAAGGCCAAAAGAACCCGTCCGGAACCTATTTCATCAATACGGTGCTGGCGAATGCCTCAAAAATCCATGAAAGCACGGAACTGGCCGAGGCGATCCGGCTCATGGTGGACATTTGCGGCGGTTTTGTGGCGGATTTACCGTCCGACAAGGACATGGAAAATCCGGAGATCGGCCCCCTGCTGAAAAAATACATGAAAGGGGTGGAATCGGTGCCCGTCGAGAACAGGATGAAAATGTTCCGGCTGGCCGAGAAAATGGCCATGGAAAGTGCGGACACCATTTCAGACATCCATGGCGGCGGTTCCCCGGAGGCCCATCGGATAACGATTTTGCGTGAAACCGACCTGGAAAGCAAGAAGAAGGCCGCCAAACGGCTGGCCGGAATTGCTGATTAACCTCCCGGAAAGCCGTGGTTTGTTTTATTATAGCCGTTTTCGGGATAAAGAATGGTGTCACACGGAGGATTAGCCGAATCTGTCGGGCCCGCGATGGACCCCGGCTACCTTGCCCTGAATCATCACCTCTCCAAACCCGTATTTTAAGGTCTTAAATGCTTTGTTTTCAGGCCGAAGCTCGATATGATCCTTTTTTAAAAAAAACCGCTTCACCGTGGCCTCTTCACTGTTGATCAAAGCTACGATGATCTCCCCGTCCCGAGCATACTGCCGCGGTTCACAGATGACGATGTCTTTGTCCAGAATACCGACATTTTTCATTGAATCGCCCTTTACTCTCAGACCAAACAGGTTTTGCGCCTGGTAAATATTCCCATCAACAATGACGGTGCCATCCCATTCCGGTTGCGCAAACAGAGGAAGCCCGGCAGTTATCCTTCCGACAATGGGCACCTTCCGCCAGTTGTCATCCACTGACGGCATCCGGTCGGGATACATCAGCTCGATGCCTCTACTATATCTGTCGCTACGTTTCAATAAGCCTTTGGATTCCAAGGCCTGAATGAACTGGGCTACGGCCGTATGGCTGATGCCCAGATCGGCGGCCGCCTGCCGCAAACTGGGCGCTCTGTTCTTTCTCTTGATGGCTTGCTCAAAATATTCAAGCACGCGCTCTTGTTTGAGGGTTAAGTAAAAAGGCATCGAATTTACTTTCGCTTTGAGTCAACTATTTCCAAACCAATCATTTTTTAACTCCATGTCACGCGGTCCTTTTTCCCTTTCCCGTCCCGAATGATGATTTGTTGATACGCAAAGTCCACATCTTTGACCCGCAGGCGTATGCATTCCATCAACCGGAGTCCGGCGCCATATAAAAGCTGTCCCATTATCCAATAAACCCCATCCAGATGCGCCATGATAGACTTAATTTCCATCTTGGAAAAAACTACGGGTAGTTTTTCAGACCGTTTGGCCCTTTTGACGTTTCTCAAAAGCGGCAGTTCCATTTCAAGAACCTCCTTATAGAGAAACAATAGAGCATTCAGCGCTTGATTTTGTGTGCTTGCGGCAACATTCAGTTTTACCGCCAGATAGGTTAGAAAGGCCTCAACTTCTGCTGCCCCCATATCTTTTGGATGCTTCTTTTGGTGAAATAGAATATATCGTATGATCCAATCCAGATAGGTTTTTTCGGTGCGGATACTGTAATGCCGTATTCTGATTTTGTTCCGAACCTGATCCAGAAGTTTCGGTTTCATACCGCCCTCCCTTCGGCTAGTTTATTCATAGAATTTTAGGGTTGTAAATCAATGCTGCCTGTGTTAAAAAACCTTAAAGAATAGAAAATCAATCCACCTTTAAGTAAAATATATTTTAAACATTTAACTTAATTGCGATTACACTTGATTTAGCATATCGAACCGTTTTTCTAAGCCTTGAATTTAATCAATCGGCGCCTTCTATAG
>JAUYIZ010000155.1 GCA_030688615.1 Desulfobacterales bacterium
ATTTTTATTTTTTAATACAAAAACCCCTTACCCGGGCAAAAGTGGCAAATGTTGGAGACCTTCAAACCCGATCAGATCCGTATTGTAAATCATTCTGTAGAAATGGCGGAAGATCTTGTAAGCAACCATTTTAAAATGTCCACCAGTCAGTGGAATTCAATTTGCAGATACGATATCAAAACATCAGCTGATCTTAACCCCGAAGAAATCGTCCAGGGACCTTTCGCACAGATTATACGGTATGAAGGAAAAAAAAAGGACACTTCCCTGGGATCTTTAACCTATGATTTTTATAAAATATGTCTTCAAGACCATTCAATCCTGGCTGTTTTAAAGCAAAAAACTTACCTGAAACTATTCCCCTTCGTTCTCTACATCATCACCCACGAGCTGATTCATATCATTCGTTTTACCAAATTTCTGCAAAACTTCGATGCCTCGCCCGAAGAAAAACTGGCGGAAGAATCCCGCGTCCATGAAAACACCCGGGTTGTTCTCAGAAATATCCAGGTTCAAGGCATGGGTGATGTTCTGGACTTTTACAACCAGTGGCATTTGCCGTTAGACGGGCTCAGAAATCCAGCTTGAAAGAAAATTTGCCGGTTGCTTCTTGACAACAAAAAAACAGGAACTATATTAGTTCATTAATTATATAGGCTCCTACGACGGGGAAGCTATATAACTTTCTGAAGAAGATACAGGAGGATTTTTTTTAAATGCCCATCTATGAATATGAATGTACCAAATGCGGCGGGCTGGAAGAGATAATCCAAAGTTTTTCAGACCGCCCGCTGACGAAATGCAGACATTGTTCAGGAAAGCTTCAAAAGCTGGTTTCCCAGAGTTCTTTCCATCTGAAAGGAAGCGGATGGTACGCAACCGATTATGCGAATAAATCGCAAAGCACTCCTTCCCCTCCGGAAAAAAAAGAAGCTGCAACAACGGATGCGGCTAAACCCAGCAAAACGACGAGTGAAACAACCGAACCTTAACAGGCGGATAGGATTGACGGCTTTTTAATCGATAGCGGTTTGATTGTGATAATACCAAGAAACAAGAAAAAGGAGAAGGTGATTATGAAATTGAGACCATTACAAGATCGAATTTTAGTTCAACGGCTCGCAGAGGAAGAAAAGACCAAAGGAGGAATTATTATTCCGGATACTGCCAAGGAAAAACCCGCTGAAGGAAAAGTGATTTCTGTGGGAAATGGCAAGGTTGGGGATGACGGCAAAAGAATCCCTCTGGAAATTAAAAAAGGTGATTCAATCCTTTTTGGGAAGTACTCTGGCTCAGAAGTAAAAATAGACGGCGAAGAGTATCTGATTATGCGTGAAGATGATGTTCTGGGTATTATCGAATAACAAATTTTAAAATGGAGGACAATTTAATATGTCTAAATTGATTAAGTATAACGTAAAAGCGCGTGAATCAATGTTAAAAGGCGTTAAAACGCTTGCAGATGCGGTCGTGGTAACGCTTGGCCCCAAGGGACGAAATGTTGTCATCGACAAATCCTGGGGGGCGCCCACAATCACCAAAGACGGTGTTACGGTTGCCAAGGAAATCGAACTGGAAGATAAGTTTGAAAATATGGGCGCCCAGATGGTCAAGGAAGTTGCCAGCAAAACCAGCGATATGGCCGGTGACGGCACCACAACCGCTACGGTACTCGCCCGGGCCATCTATGAGGAAGGCCAGAAACTGGTTGCGGCAGGCAACAACCCCATGGCCATCAAACGAGGGATTGAAACCGCCATTGAAACCGTGGTTAAAGAGCTGCATAGAATGAGCAAACCGACCAAAGATCAACGTGAAATTGCCCAGGTGGGGACCATCTCGGCAAATAACGATGAAACCATCGGTAACATTATCGCCGAAGCCATGAACAAGGTGGGCAAGGAAGGCGTTATCACCGTCGAAGAAGCCAAATCAATGGAGACCACTCTTGAGGTCGTCGAAGGAATGCAGTTTGACCGTGGATATCTTTCTCCTTATTTTGTAACCGATCCGGAGAAAATGACCGTCTCCATGGACGAGCCCTATGTTCTCATCAACGAGAAAAAAATCAGCAATATGAAGGATATGCTTCCCATTTTGGAACAAATCGCAAAAAGCGGCAAACCGCTTGTGATTATCGCTGAAGATATTGACGGTGAGGCACTGGCCACCCTGGTGGTCAACAAGCTCAGAGGCACCTTGCACGTCGCGGCTGTCAAAGCCCCCGGTTTCGGCGATCGAAGAAAAGCCATGCTTGAAGACATCGCCATTCTAACCGGAGGCCAGGTGATATCCGAAGAGATGGGCATCAAACTGGAAAATATTGCCCTGGCAGACCTGGGAAAAGCTAAACGAATCACCATCGACAAAGACAATACCACCATCGTGGATGGTGCCGGTGCCCGGTCGGCCCTGGAAGGCCGCGTCAAACAGATTCGTGCCCAGATCGATGAGACCACCTCCGACTATGACCGTGAAAAACTGCAAGAGCGTCTGGCCAAACTGATTGGCGGTGTGGCCGTGATCAATGTGGGCGCGGCAACCGAAATTGAGATGAAAGAGAAAAAGGCAAGGGTTGAGGACGCACTCAACGCCACCCGCGCCGCGGTTGAAGAAGGCATCGTTCCGGGCGGCGGCGTGGCCCTGGTACGCTGTATTCCTGCCCTGGAGAAAATTAAGGTTAAAGGCGAACAGAAGCTGGGCGTAAAAGTGGTCATGCGGGCCATTGAAGAGCCTTTGCGTCAGATTGCCAACAATGCCGGATTTGAGGGTGCGGTGGTGATCGACAAAGTTAAAGCCGGTGAAGGTGCATTTGGTTATAACGCAGAGACCAACACCTACGAAGACCTGATCAAGGCCGGCGTTATCGACCCCACCAAGGTCGTCCGGTTCGCGCTTCAGAATGCGGGAAGTATTGCTTCTCTGATGCTGACCACCGAAGCTATGATCGCCGACAAGCCTGAAGAGAAAAAAGATATGGGAATGCCTCCGGGTGGCGGCATGGGCGGCATGGGCGGCATGGGCGGAATGATGTAATCCAGGCCGATTCGTCTTACCATATAAAGAATTTCAGATATGGTTTTACTCCCCCCCTGCATTTTGCTCGGGGGGTTTTTTATTGAAATGTTATTGACGATGCGTTATAAGGGTGATGAATTCGTGGAAAGCCGAATTCATCAAGTTTTAAGTGTTAAGTTTTAAGATTTAAGCGTAGCAACCCACGGGCTTACGCCCGTGATATTTTTAAAATGAATTAACCGATTTTGACAGCGCTAAAGGTTCGCTACATGCCCGGATCAAACCCGGAACGGCAAAACGGTTAACAACCGACTCTTTACGAAGCCATCCCGATTTTGACTTTTTATGAGGTCATTAAACTTAAATCTTAAAACTTAAAACTTAAATCTATCCCTTATCAAGGACCGATGATGATTTTTTACAGAAAATTCCTGATGCTTAACGGCCTGGCGGCAAGTGCTTTTATTTTGTTTTTTTCACCCGGCATATCTGCCGAAAATGCCCCTGACAAAACCCATGTGGAATCCGGGTACTACTACACCATCCAGAAGGGAGATACTCTTTGGGATGTTTCCGAACATTTTTTTGATTCGCCCTGGCAATGGCCGGATCTGTGGAAGGAAAACAGCCAGATTCCCAACCCGCACCGGATCGAACCGGGAGAGCGCATACGGCTCCATCGTGAAAAATGGAATGCGGCCAATCCGGACAGCGTCATCAAGAAAGACCCGGCCGTCAACACAGCGCCTCAGGGTAAAAAACCCCAGGAAACACCGCCCTACTATCTCTACACCGCCATGGATCAGGTGGGCTTCATAAGGAAAAACCCCGGCAAATCCGACGGCGTCATACTCAAATCCAAAGAAGACAAAGAGTTGATCAGCCACGGAGACCTGGTATATATTCAGCCCGAAAAAAGCGCGGCCGAAACCTTTTTCCCCGGTTCCCGCCATACGGTTTACCGAAGGCTTTCGCCCGTTAAAGACCGCGACGCAATTTCTCGGATCGGCGCCCAGCATTATTTAACCGGCGCGGTCCGGGTTCTTGAGAAAACCCCCCGCTTTACCGTTGCCAGCGTCATTAAATCCTTCCGCCCCATTCTTAACGGTGACTTGTTGATGCCCCACCTGTCCCGGTCATCCAAAATCCCGATTGTGAAAAGTCCGGAGCAGCTGCACGGGAAAATTATCGTGTCGGAAGAACATGATGCTGTCATGGCAGAAAATTTCATCGCTTTTATCGATAAAGGGAAAATAGACGGCGTGGCAGCCGGTCAGAGATATTCCATCTACTATCAGGAAAAGCAGCCGGATTCCCGGTCAAAAGAATCCATGCTGTTATCGACGGTTGACATCGGATCATTGCTGGTGCTGCACACGGAACAGACCACTTCCACGGTGCTGATCACCCACTCGACGCAAAGTATTCCTCCGGGGGCAACCATTCGATCTGTGTCTGCGCAAAGCCAATAAACTTGGGTATTCCAATGAAAAGGCACTCTTTTATCCCATTGTTTATCCTTTTCCTGTTATATCCTTCCGTTTCCGGTGCTGATTATCTTGTGGTGCTGAAAAACGGGTCAAGCTTTCATGTCCGCGGCTATTGGCAGGAAACCGGCCTGATCCAATTCAACCTGTATGGCGGCGATATCGGAATACCTGAAACCTTTGTCCGCGGCATTAAAGAGATGGGCGACCGCCCGGAAGAACCGGATTTTATGGAAAATCCATTGCCGGAAAAGACCCAAACCGGGCACGGCCCGGCTCCGGCCGGCCCGGAAGGCGGAAAACAATCTGTCAAGAAAACGGCCGGAGTCAAAGAAGAAGCGCCCCGAAAAGATAAGGTCGACAGGTCCTATTACCAGGACCGGAAAAGCGCACTTTTAAAAAACCACGAGACCGTCCAAAAAAGCTTTCAGCAGGCCGTTGCCAACAACGACCGGGCCGCCATGCGGTCGCTGAGCAACCAGCTGCAGCTGCTCAACAGACAGATTGCCGAGCTTGCCGGGGAAATCAAGGGCAAAAACGATGGAATTCTCCCCAAATGGTGGCAGCAAGTAAAGTAGTTTACTGGTAATCTTTCCACATGGATGCATAATACCTGGCATTGGCCTCATCCAGATCATTAATGACCTCACAGTCATAATAGACATCGGGATTTCCGCCTATTGTGGTGGCTGCATTGGCAATGACTGCACCGTAAATACTTTGGTTGCCGCCGCCGCCGAAAGTCGCCACGCCACTGATAATGACAATGCCGTGCCAGGATATGTTCCCCCCGAGTGTCACATCCCCGTTGATCACAAGGATTCCGTAACCGTCCAGATTATTGCCGCTCCAATTGCCGTTGCTGTAGTAGATGCCGGTCTTGTTGCTGACGGATCCGAAAGTCTGGTTGGTTCCCGAACTGATGGTCTGGGTGGCGGCGCCGGCAAGCTGGGCGATGACTTGACTGATCGGATAGATATCGGTTACGTCATTAACCAGCCACTTCGGGCTGCTCCCTCCGGCCGGCCAATCGTTTGCCTCACAGTTTTTTGAAGGGGGCGGCGGGCACGCCCCGGCATTTGTGGTTGTCACGATGTCGGGTTTTTTGGCGCAGGTGGGATAATTATAGGCACCGTATGCCCCCCCGGAGACTCCGTTTTTATCCAGGTTGCCATTCACGTAAAGAGCGGCGGGCGGATCAAAAAAAAGTGACTCGTTCCGGATCTCGATGGTGATTTTCTTAACGCTGCTTTTCGCAGTCCCCTGGCACGTAACGACCTCTATGGGCTTTCCTGTGGTGAGGTTGAGCTCATGGTCATAATCGCCGTCCGGGTCCCCCCACCGCAGGATGTCATTCATATCCCCGTCGCTGTTCAGGTCGGTGCTGATATCGGTTTCGGTTTTGTGCCGGATCATCACCGTGTAATCCAGATCGCTCTGGAGGCTCGATGCGGGGGCCTGATGGTCGGAATTGCCGGAATCATAGCCGAAAATGCTGGCGGTAGCGGCAGCGCTGCCGATAAACCCACGCCACTCTTTGGTGGGCGTGCCGGCTTGCGTGACCGCGCCCATGCGCCTTCTGGCTTCCTCGCAGCCGGCCTCGGCCACATAATGGGCCTCCTTGGCGATGCGGTAATTTTTACTGATCATCAGATCGCTGGAGGTAATCATGTAACCGGTGGCGCCTAAAATTGTCAAAATGGCCACAAACATCAGGCTCGTCACTAAAATGATGCCGTGTTCGTTTTTCAGAAATTCGGAAGATCTCATTATATTTCTGCTCCTGCCGGGTGATGCCACCCCTTCCCTGGAGGGACCTCAACCGGATTGCGTATACTGGTACGTACTGCTTGAGGACTCGTTCCCGAGGGTATCTATGGCCGTGATATAGTAGGTCACCGTCTGGTTGTTGTGCTTGGGGATCGTTGCGCAGTAGGTGTTTCCAGAACTCAGGGACATGGCAAGATTCCCGTCCTGATTGGTGGTTAGGGTGACCGTGCTGACCCCGGATACGTCCGTGACATTCGCGCATATCTGCACGTCAACGTTTTTTTCCACCGTACTGCCGGCCGGAGACTGGGTCACATTTGAAATTGTCGGGCCGGAACTATCCGCCGGCGCGGCCGTGGTGGTGGTCACGGGCGCCGTGGTGGTGGTGGCCGTGGTGGTGGTCGTCGTTACCCCGGTGGTGGTGGTGGCGGCCGCCGTGGTGGTGGTGGTGGCGACGGCCGTGGTGGTCGTCGTGGTGGTGGCCGCCGTGGTGGTGGTCACGGGCGCCGTGGTGGTGGTTGAAGACGTGCAGAGGTTGGATTTGGTAAAGTTAAGGTTGCGCGGGGTGACATCCACCGTGTAGGTCCGGGTGCGATACCCGCTGTTGCTCGCATAACCGGGATCCGGCCGGCGGGTGCGGGCCACCAGTTGAACCGTGATCCTGCGGATGTCCGCCAGCACGGCCGTTTGAACGTTGCTGCTGTTATAATAGGTAAAGGACAGGGACTGGATATTTTCCGCCAACGGACTTGCGGTGTCTGAGGCCGTTGCCTTGCGGGTCAGCTGCTTGTCCGTTGCATCGTAGGCATAGGTGATGTATTCGCCGGAATCTGAAGACAGATTGCCGCAGTCTTCATTGAGATCGGCCGAAAAAACAATGGATTCGGAATTTGCCGCCACGATGCCGGCGCCCGCGCCGCCTCTGGGGTCGTAACCTGCCATGGCCAGCTCTCTGGTCATAATTTCTATGCCGGCCCTGGCATTTTCCTGCATGTCAAGGATTTGTTCCTGCTGCTCCAGAGATTCCTTGTGAATAATAAACACACCCACCAGCGCGCCCAGCACGATGGTTGAAACCGCCATGACGATGAGCAGCTCAATCATTGAAAAACCTTTTTCCGAGATCGGGTTAATCATCGTGCATCACCTGGCAATCAAGGTCTTCAGAGTAACACTGGCCGGACCGTTTTTACGGTTCCAGCTTACGGTAACGGCAATGCTGCTCATGCCGGAGGTGGGGGTATCCACCGTAACCGTCCATGTCCGAGTATAGATAGTGTCCGTGTCCGAGGAGCTTGTCAAGCTCGAATAACTCAGGTTTTTTAATTCTTCAATCTTATCCTGGGCCAAGGCCGTGGCGGCCGAAACCTGACCGGCATACTGGTTCTGATTGATGATACTGCCGGTCAGGGTCGCCATGCCCAACAGGGCCACGGCTAAAATAACCATGGTGATCAAGACTTCGAGCAGTGTGAAACCCGCCCGAAAATTGTCTGAAGAGACGGTTTTGTCTAAAGTGAATTTTTCCATTTTCCTGCAGACCGAAAAAATGAAAAATTTATTCCCACCCGCCGGATCTATATTGATATAACCGAATTCTACCGTTATTTATGACCGTTATTTTTCTCTGGCGGTCCGTTCTGGATAGGCTCAAATCTTCCGTGGGAATCAAATACACGGATCCCGATACGCTGGCCATGCCTGTTGGGTAGAATATGACCCGTTTCGGGCTGCCGCTGAAGGTCACGCCAGACCCCTCGATGCTGCCGTACGCAATGCCGCTGTATTTGTCGCTGACCGTGACCGTTTTGACCAGTTCGCCGGATTCCGCCCCCGCCGAGGCAAAGTCGTCATCGCCGTCGTCGTAGATGCTGTAGGCGTTGCCGCTGGTGTCAAAGGTGATGACATAGTTGTTGTTTTCCGAGATGGCTTTCATCCGTGCCAGATGCAGATCCGTAAAAAGTTCCCTGGCGGCCCCCTGCACCCGGTATTTTGGCAGCCAGCCCATAAAATTGGGCACGGCCACGGCAGCCAGGACGGCCATCACGGCAATGGTGATCAATAGTTCTACGAGTGTGAATCCGGCATGCTTTTGCATTTCTGGGCCCTGGACCCTATCACTGCAAGATTTGTGCCTTGTCTGGCAGATTAACCTCATTGCGCGCGAATAAAATCCACGGCGTTTTTGAGTATTTTGATGCCCCAGGTCAATTCCGAACCCATCCGGCCCCCTTGCCGCAGCCTTGTTTCCCGCAGTCGCGTCCAATCCGGATGATTCGTCCAGTGGTTGAAGGCTTCCGGATGAGGCATGAGTCCGAAGACCCGGCCGGTGGGGTCACAGATTCCGGCGATATCATTTATGGATCCGTTGGGGTTGAATGGAAACCTGCCCCCGGCAAGGCGGCCGTCCGGCAGTGCGTACTGCAGCGCGATCTGATTGTTCTGCGCCAGTTTCTCAACCGTGGGCCCGTCCGTGTAAAACTTTCCTTCCCCATGCCGGATGGGAAGCTCAACCCGGCCCATTCCCTTGATAAATACACAGGGGGACGCCGGGTTGATCTTCAGCGTTACCCAGTCGTCCCGGAAATTTCCACAGTCGTTGTAGGTCAAGGCCACGGACCGGCGGCGGTAGTCAAGGTCCAGGGCCGGCAAAAGGCCCATATTCACCAGGGTTTGAAATCCATTACAAATGCCGAGTATCAGGTTTCCCCTGTCGATAAATTCAAGGATCTTGTCTCCCATTGTGGTTTTAAAGCGCACGGCCTGAATCACACCGGCCCCGTGATCATCTGCCCAGCTGAACCCGCCCCCAAAGACCATAATCTGAAAATCATCCAGGCCGACCTCCCCGTCAATCAGCTCATTGATATGGACCCGGGAAACCACGCCACCTGCCACTTGAAAGCCATATGCGGTTTCATGGTCGCAATTAAGGCCATAACCGGTCAGGACCAGGACATTGACCGGGTTCATACGAGGTCTCCGAATGGCCTCTTCCAGGCCATTTTAAGTTCATCAATTAAAATTGATATCAATATTTTACCTTCTATTCCTTCAATGGTAAATTCATTATTTTCCCTGACCTCCCCGATGCAGGCGCAGGGAAGCCCCCTGAACGTGTTTTCAAACTCTTTTTTCTTTTTCGGGTCGACGGTTACAATGAAGCGACCTGCAGATTCTGAAAACAGGATCACATGATTGTAATCGGCCTGTTCCCCGAGCACAGCCTTCAGATGGACCTTCATGCCCAGGTTGCCGCCCATGGCCACCATGGCCAGGTGAACGCCGATCCCCCCGCGATACACGCCGTGGGCGGAGGCAACGAGCTCCTGTTCAATGCAGCGGCTCAGGGCTTGATATAACGGGATAAATTGATCGGGAAAGACTCTGGGAACATTTAGCCCCGTATGTCCGAAGCGCTCATAATATTCTGATCCCCCAAGCTCATTGCGAGTGGTTCCAAGGATGTAGACCAAATCTCCGGGCAGTTTGCTCTCCAGGGTCGTACATTTTTCCAGATTCTCGATGACGCCGGTGGTTGAAAACTGCAGGGTTTCCAAAGCGGATATCTTATGGGTCTCCCCATAGGGGCCCGGCAGATGTCCGTCCACATACATGCTGTCCTTACCGGAAAGAAGCGGTATTTTATACTTAAGGCAGATGTCCCTGAGGGCCCAGCAGGATCGAACCAGCTGGGCAGCCTTGAACTTTCCGTCCGGGTTGCTCACGGGATGATATTGAATATCAGGCCAGCAGAAATTATCCACCCCGCCCATATGATCCAGGCGGGCGCCCACGGCGATCAGCCTGCGGACCGCTTCATCGATGGTGCAGCTGGTCATGTGATAGGTATCGATCTGAGAATACTGGGGCAGCAGCGCCTGGGAAAATGCCAGGCCTTTGGGTGAGTCGAGCACGGGTCGTATCACCACAGCGTCGCTGTGGACGTCGCGGGACGCACCCACAAGGGGTTTGATCACGCTGCTTCCCTGGACTTCATGGTCGTACTGCCGACAAATCCATTCCTTGGAGCATATGTTGGGCCGTGCGAGAATATCCGGCAACAGATCGTTATAGTTGCGCGGTTCGGTCAGGACCGGCTCAAACAGGCCGCGCCGGCCGGGAGGCTGCCATTCGGCCTCAAACTCCCACTGGGGAAAACCGGACGTCAGGAGATCCATATGAATCAGAGCGCAGGTTTTATCCTGATACGTGATCTGAAGTTTCCCTGAGTCCGTGTACCTGCCGACAACCGTGCTTTCCACGGCATGCTTTTTGGACAGCTCCAGAAAGGCGGCGACATGTTCCGGGCGAACGGCCAACGTCATGCGCTCCTGGGATTCTGAAATCCAGATCTCCCACTGGTCAAGCCCCTCATATTTCAACGGGACCTTTTCAAGCTGGATCTCACACCCGTTGGAAAACCTGGCCGACTCACCAATGGAGGACGAAAGCCCCCCGCCCCCGTTATCGGTAATAAATTGAATCAGTCCCCGATCCCGCGCTGCCAGCAGAAAATCATGCATCTTTTTCTGGGTGTACGGGTCGCCGATCTGGACATGGCCCGCCGGGGTATGTTCCGAAAACGTCTCCGAAGCCGCCGTCACGCCGTGTATGCCATCCTTGCCTACCCTGCCGCCGCACATCACCACCAGGTCTCCGGCCGATGTGGTTTTTTGATCCGCCGCCTGGCCCATTAGCCGGGACGGCATGATGCCGATGGCGGTCACGAACACCAGGCATTTTCCCATATAACCCGGGTGAAACAGAACCTGTCCGAAAGGTGTCGGGATCCCGCTCTTGTTGCCGCCGTCCCGCACACCTTCGATGACACCGTCCAGCAAGCGCCTGGGGTGCAGGCGGGGCGTCAGTTCCCCCTGGTAATCTCTGGGTCCGACGCAAAACCCGTAGCTGCCCATCACCAGCCCGGCCCCCTTGCCCGTGCCCATGGGATCACGATAAACCCCGACGATCCCGGTGATGGCCCCGCCGTAGGCTTCTATATTCGAAGGGGAATTATGGGTTTCGCCGGTGATCACGTAATAGTGATCTTGGTCAAACCGCCCGACCCCCGCATTATCCCACAAAACCGACACCACCCAGGCGTGCTCTTCCTTTAACTGTAATGTCGGCGCTTTAATGCAGGTTTCAAAAAGATTGTCCATCACCTCTTCCCGGCCGCTTGAAAGGTCCCGGTAGCGAAAAAGCCCCTGGAAGGTATTATGGTTGCAATGATCGCTTCTGGCCTGGGAAATATATTCAAGTTCAATATCCGTCGGCTCCGTCAATCCCACCGCCGCCCTGGCGGCCTGCACCTCTTTGGATAAAAAATAGGACCTGATGAAGGGGATATCGTTGGGGTTCAGCGCCAGATTCCGCTGGTCGCTTATTTTTTTCAGGGACGCATCACTGTCAACGGGGATGGTCATGACGGCAGGATGATGATTCAAAACGACCTTGGGGATGATAAAGCCGGTACCGACCTCAAGGTCCCAGGAATCCCTGGAAAAAATTTTCCACTGCTGGATAATATCATTGGCCAGGAGCTGGCCGGCAATCCGGTCCATATCCTGAAGGGTCCGCTCAGCGCATTGAATACAGTAGCGTTTGGAGGTGTAGACCGATTCCCCCGGGCCGAGTTTCATCCCCAGCAGATCTTCTATGGCCTCAACGGCCGTGCTGCCCGGATTGTCCTTGACCCCGGGCCGGTAGCCCACCCAGATCGACCAGTCAAAGGCAATGGGCAGGGGCTGAAACGAGGATATCTGGGTGACGGGATTGGTAAATATTTCGTTCTGAATCGCTTTAAGCTGAACACGGGATAAATCCACATCCAGGGTCGCCACCTGGATCGTGCGCACCCGGGCCAGATGAATCCCGAAATAAACCTGTGCTTTTTTAACAATGCCATCGCCTTCGGCATCAAAAAGATCCGGTTTCAGCGATATTTCCAGCCGGTGTGGCATCATAATACCCAATCAAATAAGCTAACTGAAAAAAATGCGCGCGATGTCATTATAAAACACGTACACCATCAAAAAAATCAGGACAAACATTCCGACCTGCTGTGAAATTTCCCGCAGCCGCTTATTGACGGGGCGCCGAATGGCCGCTTCAATAAAAAAGAAAAGCAGATGTCCGCCATCCAGGACCGGTATGGGCAGCAGATTGAGAATCGCAAGATTGATGCTGAGCAACGCAATGAAAAAAACCAGATTCGTCGCCCCCTCTCTGGCCTGTTGCCCTGCCATTTGGGCAATCATGATCGGCCCGCCGAGGGTTTTGGCGGAAATGGTGCCTTGAACCAGCTTTACAATGCTGACCAGCGTTAATTTCGTGATTTTATATGTTTGTAAAACACTTTCAACACCGGCCTGGAATATATTTAAATCCTTGGAAAATGCGTCTCCGGAGGCGGCAATGCCGATGACGTATTTTTCGACGTCTTCGCCAAAAATATCTTTGCGGAGCTGCAGCTCCGGCGTGATCCGGACTCGCAGCAGGGCGCCGGCCCGTTGGACCTCAAACTCGAGCTGCCGGCCCCTGCTCTCTGAAATCAGGAGCGCCATTTCATCCCAGGTTTCCACAGGCGTCTTATCGATCGAAACAATTTGATCTCCTGTCATTAATCCGGCGGCCTTTGCGGGCGTTTCGGCGCCCACTTCCCCAATGGTGGGTTTGAGGACAAAGAAGCCTGAAAATTGAAAAATGCCGAAAAAGATAATTACCGCGAGCAGCAGATTGAAAATTGGGCCGGAGGCCACAATTATGATTCTTTTGCCGACGTGCTGATGGGTGAAAGAAATGGGGATGTCTTCCGCAGCGACCTCGGCATCCGGTTCTTCGCCGACCATTTTAACATACCCGCCAAGGGGGACAGCTGAAATCCGATAATCCGTGATGCCGATTTTTTTCCCGAACAGCCGGGGGCCGAACCCGAGGGAAAATTTTTCAACCCCCACGTTAAAGAGCCTGGCCATTAAAAAATGGCCCAATTCATGAAAAAAAATCAGGACGCCCAAAACAATCACAAATGCCAGTAAGCTTGTACTCATAATATTCCAATTAGTTTTAAGATTTAAGATATTAGTATAGTGTATCTGTTATTTCCTTAACTGCGCAACAATTTTTTGCGCCTTTTCCCTGGCCCATCGGTCCGCATCCATAATATCTGAAAGGCTCGGGGTTGATTGTGTCCTGTGGGCCGCCATGGTCTTCTGGATGACCATGGGAATATGGATAAATGATATTTGCCGGGTCAAAAATGCGTCCACACTCACTTCGTTGGCCGCATTTAAAACCGCCGGCTGAGTCCCGCCTTCGGCACAGGCATCATAGGCCAGCGACAGGCAGGGAAATTTCTCCAAATCGGGCGCATCAAAAGTCAGCGCGCCGATGTTTTTAAAATCAGGGGTGGGTAGCGCCATCTCAAGACGCTCCGGATGGGACAAGGCATACGCGATGGCCAGCTTCATGTCGGGCACGGACAGCTGTGCCATCACCGATCCGTCTTTGAAGGACACCATCGAATGAACAATGCTCTGGGGATGGATCAAAACTTCAATCTGTTCCCTGACAACGCCAAAAAGGCTTTGCGCCTCCAGAACCTCAAGACCCTTGTTTAACAGCGTGGCTGAATCGACGCTTATTTTGTTGCCCATTTGCCAGGTGGGATGATTCAATGCATCTTCAGGTATGATGGAAGCAAAATCACCTGCCGGCGTTTTTAGGAAAGGCCCCCCGGAAGCTGTTAAAAATATCTTTTTCATGTCCTGGATCCGGTTACCGGAAATACATTGAAATATGGCGCTGTGCTCGCTGTCGACCGGTATAATCTTCACCTTTTTTTCCGCCGCTCTTTTCAGTACGACAGGTCCGGCCATCACCAGGGTTTCCTTATTGGCCAGAGCAACTTGTTTCCCGGCTTCTATGGCAGCCAGGGTCGGCAGTAAGCCGGCCGATCCCACCATGGCGGATACGACCGTATCCGCAGAATCCCAGGTCGCGGCTGCTTTGTAGCCTTCCAATCCATGCATTATCCGGACCTTGTTGCCGGAAAGAAGCATCCCTTTAAGCTCAATAGCCATTTTTTCATTAAACACCACCGCTGCCTCAGGAAGAAATTTTTCAATTTGTTTTGCCAGCAAAACCACATTGTCTTTGGCCGTAAGCGCTTTCACGGAAAAACGTTCCGGAAACATCTGGACGATGTTAAGGGTATTGCAACCAATGGATCCTGTCGATCCGAGTATGGAAATATTTTTCATAAGATGGACTTTTCAGGAAGCCGTCAGGCCATAAATTCTTTAAAATAGTAGGCAACCGGTGCTGCAAAAAGCACCGCGTCAATCCGGTCGAGCATGCCGCCATGACCGGGCACAATAATACCGGAATCCTTAACGTCTGCCCCCCGCTTAAATAGCGATTCAAACAGGTCGCCGATTTGTCCGGCCAAACCGATGAGAAGAAAAAAAATAACACATGACTGCCAGGATACTGCGGGCAAGGAATATAACTTCCACAGCGATCCCACGGCTAAATTGGCCCCGATTCCGCCAATGGCCCCTTCTACGGTTTTACCCGGACTCACAGCGGGACAAAGTTTGTGTTTTCCCACGGCAGAACCGATATAATATGCGCTGATATCTCCTGCGAAAACAGTGCTTAAAAGCAGAAAAGTCCAATGAATGCCCCCGGCCCCGTTCCGGATCAGCACGATATACGACAGGCAAACCGGTATGTAGATCATGCACAGGGCCTGCCTGAACACGTTTTCCAGCATCGACCGGTTCGATTTATACCGGCTCACAGCAAGCAAGGAAGCCACGAGAAGGTTCAGCGTAACCAAGTGCAAAATGAATTCAGGCGACCTTTTATGCGCCGCCCAGAAGATGACGGCACTGAAGGCGAATGTCAGGGCCTGGAAAGGAAGGGGCAGCGTGCTCCGGGGGTCCGCCCCTGAATCCGAAATGGTCTTCCCCCTGCTTGTACCCCGGGCGGAAACAATCCTGAAAAATTCCAACAAAGCTAAAATGCAAACGACAAAAACAAATAAGGTAAAAAGTAAAGGCGGTCCCTTGTAAATCAGCAATGCCAGCAAGGGAAGTGCCACGATACTTGTGATCCATCGTTTTAAATGCATAACAAACTGAAGTTCTATGAATTAGTGTTCCCGCACCTTGAGCGATCGCCGCTGACTGTTGATTTTGCCAAACCTGCGGTCCCGTTGCTGGTAGTCTTTAATGATCTGAATAAATTCATCCTTGCTGAAATCAGGCCACAAGGTCTCGGTGATGTAAATTTCAGCATAGGCGATTTGCCACAAAAGAAAATTGCTGATCCGCATTTCCCCGCTGGTCCGTATTAACAGGTCCGGGTCCGGAATTCCCCGCGTATACAGATGCTCCTGGATACACTCGGATGTAATGGACTCAGGGTCGATCTCACCCTGGACGCTCTTTCTTGCGATGTCACGCACCATCTTAACGATTTCAGAGCGCCCGCCATAACTCAATGCCAGGTTTAAAAGCATGGCATTGTTTTCCCGGGTCAGCGTCATGGTCTCATGGAGCGTTTGGCGAACGTCATCCGGCAAACGGTTTATCTGTCCGATGGCGTTCAGGCGGATGTGATTGTCCATCAGTTCTTGCTGCTCTGATTTAAGAAATTTTTTCAGAAGGTCCATCAGGGCGTTGACCTCGATTTGCGGTCTTTCCCAGTTTTCAGTTGAAAAAGCATAAAGTGTCAGGATGGAAATGCCGGCTTCCCTGCTCGTCCGAATAATAGTGCGGACCGTATCAGCGCCTTGCTGATGCCCGTTAATGCGGTTGAGCAGTCGCCGGGTCGCCCACCGGCCGTTGCCATCCATGATAATGGCAACATGATGCGGGAGTCTGGCGGGATCAAGATCCAGGCCATCGGAAGAAGATGGGTTAGAATTCAAGGATCTCTTTTTCTTTGTCTGCATTTATCTCATCTATAAGCTTAATATTTTCATCTGTTATTTTCTGGATCTGGTCCTGGGCCTTAAAGGCATCATCTTCGGAAATTTCGCCGTCCTTTTTCAAACTTTTCAGGAGCTCGTTTGAATCACGCCGGACGTTACGCACGGCAACTTTATGCTCTTCACTCACCCTGGATACGACCTTGACAAGTTCTCTCCGCCGCTCTTCGGTTAGCGGTGGAATGGCGACACGGATGATCTTGCCGTCGTTTGAAGGGGTCAGGCCCAGATCAGACCTTAAGATGGCCTTTTCAATTTCTTTGATGACGCTGCTGTCCCAGGGCTGGATGACAATGAGACGGCTCTCGGGCACTGAAAGCGAAGCGATCTGTTTTAAAGGCGTGGATGTCCCGTAATAATCAACCCGGATGCCGTCCAGCAAAAATAGAGAAGCACGCCCGGTCCGGATCCTTTTCAACTCGTTTTTAAAAGCAACTATCGTTTTGCTCATCCGCTCGTTGGTTTCTTCATAGACTGATTCGATCATGGGAGATGCCTTTTAATTCTGACTTTTTACCAAGCCATCAACCAGTGCCCATCCATTATGGATGGACACTAACTGTTAATTGTTGTGCCGACGGGTTCGCCGCATATCGCTTTTCTGAGGTTACCCCTGGTCTTGAGCTTAAAAACCATTATGGGAAGTTGATTATCCATCGCAAGGGATATCGCTGTCATATCCATCACATTCAGTTTTCTTTCAATGACTTCAATATAACTGATATTTTTGATAAACTTGGCATTTTTGTTATGGACCGGATCTGAATCATAGAGTCCGTCGACTTTGGTTGCCTTGAAAAGAATTTCGGCATGCATCTCTTGAGACCTCAGAACCGCAGCCGTATCCGTGGTGAAATAGGGGTTGCCGGTGCCGGCCGCAAAAATGACGGTCCTTCCTTTTTCAAGATGCCGGATGGCTTTTCTTCTGATATAGGGTTCAGCGGTTTCATGCATTGAAATGGCCGTTTGGACCCGTGTCTGCACCCCTTTTTTTTCCAGTGCATCCTGCAGCGCAATACTGTTAATCACCGTGGCGAGCATACCCATTTGATCCGCCACGGCACGATCCATTTCAAAAGAACTGGCCGCAATCCCTCTGAATATATTTCCGCCGCCCACGACGATGCCAATCTGGACCCCGAGGTCAAATACAGAGCGGACCTCCTCGGCCACGTATTTAATCATGTCCGGGCTGATGCCGGAACCTTGTTCCCCCATCAGTGCTTCACCGCTTAATTTGATCATAACTCTTTTATATTGAGGACGCGACAAAGCCTTTTATTCTCCTAACTGAAACCGCGCAAAACGTTTCACCGTTATGTTCTCGCCTGTTTTTCCAATAAGTTCATTTAACACATCGTTGATGGTCACCTGGGGGTCGCGCACGTACTGCTGAAGCAGCAGGCAGTTTTCCTTGAAAAACTTTTTCACTTTCCCTTCCGCAATTTTATCGACCATCTGTTCCGGTTTTCCCGTTTCAAGCGCCTGGGCGCGATAAATTTCTTTTTCCTTAAGCACAACCTCTTCGGGAACGTCTTCGGGCGAGATCCCGACCGGGTTGGTCGCTGCGATGTGCATGGCCACATTTCTCACAAAGTCTTTAAAATCATCTGTTTTGGCGACAAAATCCGTCTCGCAATTCACTTCAATGAGCACCCCGATTTTGCCTCCCATATGAATGTACGCCTCGACGACCCCCTGTGAGGTTTCCCGGTTCGATCTCTTTTTAGCGGTGGCCAGACCCTTTTTCCTTAAAAAATCAATCGCAGTGTCGATATCGCCATTGCACGCGGTTAGCGCTTCCTTGCAATCCATTATGCCGGCTCCTGTTTTTTCCCGGAGCTGTTTGACTGTCGCTGCATTAATTGTAGACATCTTTATTCTCCTGCCCCTTCTGCTTCCGCGGTCCGTTCATCATCCCGCAGATTTTTCCGGCCTGAAGCCTCACCTGTCGATCTTTTGATTATTTCAACGATCGGACCCTCTGAACCGTCGGATATAATCTTGCGCTCACCCGGTTTTAATTCCGCGCTGGCGACCGAAACTTCTTTGTCCATTCGGTCTTCTTTATCCAGTTGCGCCTGTTGTTTTTCTTCGAAACGCTCTTTTCCCTGGACGCAGGCATCCGCAATTTTTGATGAAATCAACCGTATCGCGCGGATCGCATCATCATTACCGGGAATAATATAATCAACTTCGTCCGGATCACAGTTGGTGTCCACAATCGCGATGATGGGAATATTCAGCCGCTTTCCCTCTTTAACCGCGATGGATTCATTTTTTGGATCCACGATAAAAATTGCGCCCGGCAAACGCGACATGTTGCGTATTCCACCCAGGTTGCTGTCGAGCTTCGTCCTTTCTTTAGCAAGCTTCAGGCGTTCCTTCTTGGGAAACAAGTTGATCGAACCGTCATTCTGCAGATTGTTAAGATAGTTCAGCCGATCGATGCTCTTTTTAATTGTCTGAAAATTTGTCAGCATCCCCCCGAGCCATCGATTGTGGACAAAAAACATTTCACAGCGATTCGCTTCTTCATATATCGCTTCATTGGCCTGTTTTTTCGTGCCGACAAACAGCACCGACTGCCCGTTTGCCACGGTTTCGACGACAAAATCATATGCTTCTTTGAACAAGCGAACGGTTTTCTGAAGATCAATAATGTAAATGCCGTTCCGGGCCCCAAAAATATAGGGCTTCATTTTCGGGTTCCACCGCTTGGTTTGATGACCGAAATGGACCCCCGCCTCTAAAAGTTCCTTCATTGTAACATACGCCATTTATTGCCCCCTTCGCGGTTGGTTTTTCCACAGCCTTTATCTACCCTGTGGCCGACTCTCCGGGATCTCAGGCAAGAATCCTCTCCATGAAAGCACCTGGCAACAGGTCCAAAGGCCTGTGTAATATTAAGAAAGCTAAAATCTATTATAATTAACAAACTATCTGCTGGACCGCAACGATTATTTTACTATTTTTTAACCATCTGGACGATGCGATACTTTTCGCCGTAATCTTTTTTGAAGTCCACCTGCTTATATCCGCCGCAAGTGAGAATAATCTTTTCAACTTCCTCTTTCTGATCGTGCCCCATCTCGAGCAGCACCAGCCCATCGGAATTTAGATGCCGCTGGGCCGCATCGACAATATGCCTGATCCAGCATAGGCCGTCAGCTCCGCCATCGAGCGCCATGAACGGTTCATATCGACAGATTTCAGGCTGAAGACCGGGGATAATTTCCGTCGGGATGTAGGGCGGATTTGAAATTATCATATCAAAGGGACGCCCTTGCCGTTTAACGGGCAAAAACCAGTCTCCTGAAAAAAAATGAACCGCCCTGTCAAGACCGTTGCGCCGGGCATTCCGCTTGGCCAGTTCAAGAGCGCTTATGGAGCGGTCCGAGGCAAAATAGGTATGCCCCGGCCGTTCACTGGCAAGCGCAAGGACAATTGCGCCGGAACCGGTTCCCATGTCCAGGACGCGCTTGGGGCCAATGCCAGGGGATTGCGGTAAGTGGCGCACGGCCGCCTCGACCAACCGTTCGGTTTCCGGCCGCGGGATCAGGACATCCCGGGTCACCTCCAGCTCAATGGACCAGAATTCTTTTCTGCCCAGAATATAGGCGATGGGCTCCCCGCAAACCCTCCTTTTGATGAGCGCTTTAAAACGGTCCAGTTCAGCCGGAATCAGCGGCTGATCATGGTTCAGATAAAGTTGGATCCTTTGTAGGTTCAAGGTGTGTGCCAGCAGTATTTCTGCTGAAACTCTCGGGCTCTCTATCCGGTAAGATGTAAAATAAGAAGCGGTCCATTTGAGGAGTTTAAGAATTGTCCACTGAGACTCTCCGATTTTCCCCTGATTTTGCATTCTCAAGCGCCTTGGTTTGATAAAATGTCGTAATTTCTTCGATTATTTTTTCTATATCCCCTTGCAGAATATTTTCCAGATTGTACAGGGAGAGTCCGATACGGTGATCCGTAAATCTTCCTTGAGGAAAGTTATAGGTTCTGATCCTTTCACTCCGGTCTCCGCTGCCGACCTGGCTTTTCCTCTCCTCAGATCTTTTTTCATTCTGCTCCCGGATCATCTTGTCCAGAAGACGGGCCCGCAGAACTTTCATGGCCTTGGCCTTGTTTTTCCACTGTGATTTTTCATCCTGACACGTCACGACAAGCCCGGAAGGCAAATGGGTGATGCGCACCGCCGAATCGGTTGTGTTCACGGACTGACCGCCGGGGCCGGTTGACCGGTACACATCCACCTTAATCTCTTCCGGGTCGATATGAACATCGACTTCTTCAGCTTCAGGCAGGACGGCCACCGTTACAACCGAAGTATGTATTCTCCCCTGAGCTTCCGTGGCGGGCACCCGCTGAACCCGGTGTGTCCCGCTTTCATATTTTAACTGGCTGTAGGCTTTTTTCCCCTGGATCAGGGCCACGACTTCTTTCAACCCTCCCACCCCGGTTGAATGATAACCCAGCACTTCAAGCTTCCAGCCATTGTTTTCAGCATACCGGCTGTACATTCTGAAAAGATCGTTGGCAAACAGGCTGGCCTCTTCACCGCCGGTTCCGGCCCGAATTTCCATGATAACATTCTTCTCATCGTTCGGATCCTTGGGCATCAGAAGCTTTTTGAGTTTTAGCTCAAGATCTTCCCTTTGTTGCGTCAAAGTGTTGATTTCAGCCCGGGCCAGCTCCTTTATTTCAGGGTCGCTGTCTTTGAGCAGAGATGTGCTTTCGTCGAGTTCCTGAACGGTTTTTCTGTAATCTCTGAAAACCGGTACGATCTTAAGCAGCTCGGCATGTTCCCGGCTGTATTTCTGATAGGTCTCGCGGTCTTGAATGACCCTGGAATCGCTCAACCGTTCTTCAAGCTCCACGAACCTTTTTTCAACTCCGATTAATTTTTCAAACATGTCCCGACGTTACCTGACCAGAAAAAATATTTTCCACACAGAGAAAAATGAAACCCTGCGATAACCTGCAGGGCATCAGGAGTAAATATCCTGGCCCTGAGGACCAGGCTTTGGTTA
>JAUYIZ010000357.1 GCA_030688615.1 Desulfobacterales bacterium
ATCGCCTCCGATATGTTATGATTGTCTCCATTCCTGACACCATAACCCATCAGGAATTGGAACGCAACTTATTTCTCAAAAAAACTTACGGTGAGGTTTTACATCTTAAACTCAAAGCATTATTGCCCGTGAACGGTTACAGCTTAAATTGCTGACGATGATGTTGGTCGAGGTGCCGATAAGCGTACAGGTGCCGGCCAGGATGGAAGTATACGAGACGGGGATCAACAGTTTCGACGGGCTGATGTTGTACTCGCAGCTCAAGTTCAGCAAAATCGGTATAAAAAGAACGACCACGGGCGTATTGTTGATAAATGCCGAGGAAAAAGCGACAATCAACAAAATCAGCAGCATGGCCAGTTTGGAGTTGCCCTTGGAGTGGGCAATGATTTTTTCGGCGATAAAGCCGACAGCGCCGGTGCGGATCAACGCCCGGCTGATGGGGAACATGGCGCCCACCGTTATCACCGCAGGATTTGCAAAGCCGGCAACCGCTTCGATCGGGGAGAGGATCCCGGTGAGCATTAGAAGGACCATGATTCCAATGGCGGTGAGATCCACAGGGATTGCGCCGGTAGTCAGAAGGATCACAGCTGCCAGCAGGATCATGGATACCAGGAAAATTTCCATCAATTGCCTTTCACCCCGGGCCCGGATATCCGATTAATCAGGCAGTTGCGGCTTAACCCAGGTCCCCTGGTTTTCATAGGGTTTACTTATCTGCTTGAGCATGCTCCTCTGCTGGACATACCGCTGCTTCATGCTGATCAGCCAGTCTCTGTGTTTTGCGGCCGATTGCCTGTCCGTAAACATTTCCCGGTCGCTTGGCTGAATATCAAACGCAAGTCTGTCGCCCCGGATGGAAACGGTTCCGGCGTTGCTGCATAGCATGCAGCGCACTTGACTGCGGTCAAGAAAACGCATCGTCGTTCCCCCGCAGACCGGGCAGCAGGGCTCATTTTTATCCGGCAGCGGCGCGAACAGGGCCGAGGCCAGTTCCACGGCGGCTTTTTTGTTCTGTTCATCGAGAAAGATTTCCCCCGGCATGGCGCCGTAAAAAATACGGCTCGATTTGTTTTCGGCCAGGATAACGCTTAAAAAGTTTTCGATGCCCAGGAGCGTGTATCCTTCTTTTTCCCTGACTCCTGCGATACCCACCCCGATGGCCGGCTTGCCCCATAATTTTTCACTGTGGGGGTAAAAGGCAATCCCCCGGTCCAGCAGCAGCTTGAGGGTGGCGTTGGGGCCCATGAAATAAGCGGGAACGGATATGATTAGAGCGTCTGCGTCCAGGATTTCGTCCAGCACCCTGTGGAAGTCATCCTTCTGAATGCAATGACCCAGCTGGAACAGGCACAGATAACATCCTTTGCAGGGCAGAATGTTAAAATCCGCCAGGCGCAGCAGTTTAAGCTCGTGGGGCGTGGATATGTTCCGGCTGATTTCCTTAACTGCGATTTCGCAATTGCCCATTTTTCGCGGCGAGCAGATAAGGCCCAGTACTTTTTTCATTCGTTACAGGCCCTCCTCGGACGTCACGGGATGTGATTTCAAGTACTCCAGGCGGTTGAGGCCGTTGATGTACGCCTTGGCGCTGGCGATGATGATATCCGCGTCAGCTCCTCTGCCCAGGGCGATCAGCCCGTTTTCACTCAGACGCACCGTAACTTCGCCCTGGGCATCCGTGCCGCCGGTGATGGCGCTGACCGAGAAGCGCAGTAAATCGGAGTTGGTCCCGGTCAATTGTGAGATCGTGTTATAGGCGGCATCTATGGGGCCGTTGCCGTAACCGGTCCCGCTCACGGACCTGCCGTTGATATTGAGGGTCACCCCTGCCATGGCGTGAACGCTCGAGCCGCAACTCACATGCAGATATTCCAGGGAGAAGATATCCGAGGTGCGCAGAATCCCTTCGGTGACGATAACCTCCAGGTCCTCATCCAGCACGTATTTCTTTTTGTCGGCCAATTCTTTGAATTTTGTAAAAACAAGTTTGATCTCTTTATCGTTCAGATCGTAACCTAACTCTTTTAAGTGGGTGCGCAAAGCGTGTCTGCCGGAGTGTTTGCCCAGGACAAGCTTGTTGGCGCTCAGCCCGATGGTCTCCGGTTTCATGATTTCATAGGTCATGGGGTTTTTCAACACACCGTCCTGGTGAATTCCTGCCTCGTGGGCAAAGGCGTTGGCGCCCACGATCGCTTTGTTCGGCTGGACGATAATGCCGGTGATCATGCTCACCAGACGGCTGGTGGGATAAATATGCTCCGTGTTTAAATGGGAGGTCACCGGCATATAATTGGGCCGGGTATGCAGCGTCATCACCACTTCTTCCAGAGAAGTGTTCCCGGCGCGTTCCCCGATGCCGTTGACGGTTACTTCGGCCTGCCTCGCCCCGGCGGCGATGGCGGCGATGGTGTTGGCCGTTGCCAGGCCGAGGTCATTGTGACAGTGTATGCTCAGGACCGCTTTGTTGATGTTCGGCGTGTGGCTGCGGACGTATTTTACCAGATCTGAAAATTCTTGCGGGATGGCATAACCGACCGTATCCGGAAGGTTCACCGTTGTGGCCCCGGCTTCGATGGTTGCCTCGAATACTTTGCACAGAAAATCACGATCGCTCCTGGACCCGTCTTCCGATGAAAATTCGATGTTATCCGTAAAGGACTTGGCATATTTTACCGCTTCCACGGCTGTTTTAATGACTTGCTCGCGGGACATGTTCAGCTTGTATTTCATATGGATGTCCGAGGTGGCAAGGAAGGTGTGAATCCTGGGCTTGACGGCCTTTCGGATTGCGCCCCATGCCCGGTCAATATCTTCCTTGGACGTGCGTGCCAGGGCGGCGACTTCAACATTGCGCAGTTTTCCGGCAATGTCGGACACCGCCTCGAAATCACCTTCCGAGGCTGCCGGGAACCCTGCTTCGATAACGTCGACACCCAGTTTTTCAAGCTGTATGGCCAGTCGCATCTTTTCGGCCGTGTTCATGCTGGCGCCGGGCGACTGCTCTCCATCCCTTAATGTGGTATCAAATATAATCAGTTCATCTTTCATAATCGAGCCTTATGGTTCTTAACGAGCGGTTTGTTTTTCCTTCTTTGACAGTTTATACTGAAAGCTGTCCTCCAGGGCGCGCCAGCTTGCCTCGATGATATTTTCCGAAACCCCTATGGTGCTCCACATCTCATCATGGTCGCGCGAATTTATCAAAACGCGAACCCTGGCGGCGGTGCCTTCCCGGCCGTCAATGACCCGGACCTTAAAATCCACCAGGCGCATGGATGCAAGATCCGGGTAGAATTTATCGAGGGCTTTTCTCAGGGCGTTGTCCAGCGCGCCCACCGGACCATGTCCTTCGGCGGCGGTGATTTCCCTGCTGCCGCCCACGGAAATTTTAATTATGGCATGCGCCGAGCAGGGCTGATCTTTGTCTTTTTCGGTCATCACTCTGAAAGACTCCAGCTCAAACAGCGGTTTGAAGCGGTCCGTGAGTTTCTGGACTAAAATCTTAAATGACCCGTCCGCTGCGTCGAACTGATAACCCTCCTGTTCCATTTCTTTGATTTCTTTCAGGATTTTCCGGCTGTCAAATCCGTTCAGGCCCAGTTCGATTCCGAGTTCCTCGGCCTTGTATTCCACATTGCTCCGGCCGGACAGATCCGACACGAGAACTCGCCGGTGGTTGCCGATAATTTCAGGGTTGATATGCTCATAGGCCCGGGACACTTTCATGACGGCGTTCACATGAATCCCTCCCTTGTGGGCAAAAGCGCTTTTGCCCACAAAAGGCCTGACGTCTAAAGGAATCATATTGGCGGTTTCGCTGACAAAACTCGAGACGGTTCGAAGCTTTGAGATATTCGTATCAGAAATACACGGCCGGTTCATTTTTAAACATAAAATCGGGATCACGGAGGTTAGGTCCGCATTGCCGCACCTTTCTCCGTAGCCATTGATTGTGCCCTGCACCATCACGGCGCCGGAGCGCACGGCGCTGATGGAGTTCGCCACCGCCAGGCCGCAGTCGTTGTGGGCGTGAATGCCCAGTTTCACGGGCAATTCCGGACCGATGCGCTCAATAACGGATCCGATGTCAAAGGGCAGGCTGCCCCCGTTGGTGTCACAGAGCACGATGATGTCCGCGCCGCCGTCAATGGCCGCCTTTACGGTTTCCATTGCGTAGGCGGGGTTTTCCCTGTACCCGTCGAAAAAGTGTTCCGCATCGTAAATGACTTCCCGGTGGTTTTCTTTCAAAAAAGTCACCGTATTGCGGATCATGGCCAGGTTTTCTGCGAGGGTGTTTCCCATGACCTGCTCCACATGCAGGTCCCAGCTTTTGCCGAATACGGCCACAGCCGGTGTTTTGCTGTTAATCAGGGCCCTTACGTTATCATCATCGGCCGGATGGGTGCCCGGTTTGCAGGTGGCGCCGAAGGCAACCAGCCTGGCATTTTTTAAATCCATCTGTGCCGCCAGATGAAAGAATTGAATGTCCTTTGGATTGGAACCCGGCCAGCCACCCTCAATATAATGGATCCCGAGGTCATCGAGTCTTTGCGCGATTGTGACTTTTTCTTCAGCGCTGAAATTGATGTTTTCCCCCTGGGTGCCGTCTCGTAAGGTGGTGTCGTATAGCTGAATCGGTTCCATCACTGTTCTCAAAGGTCTCGACTGTTTATCTGTTTTCAGGTCGCAAGGCGCGTACAGCCGCCCCGGCCAGCCACATTTCGGAATTTTTGATTTCATCCAGCTCTTTTCTCAGGCTTTGAAGATAATCCGGCGCGCTGTTGATCTCCAGAACCCTCCGGGTCTCTTTTCCGGTCTTGACGCGATCGTATAATTCCTCAAATACCGGTGCGACCGCGTCCCTGAATTTCGGCGCCCAGTCCAGCGCGCCTCTCTGCGCGGTGGTGCTGCAATTGGCGAACATCCAGTCCATGCCGTTTTCGGCCACAAGGCGGATGAGACTCTGGGTCAGTTCCTCGACGGTTTCGTTGAATGCTTCGCTGGGGGAGTGCCCGTTTTTTCTTAAAATGTTGTATTGCGCCTCCATGGTGCCGGCAAGGCATCCCATGAGCACGCCCCGCTCACCGGTAAGATCGCTGAAAACTTCCTTTTCAAAAGTTGTGGGAAAAAGATACCCGGAGCCGATGGCGATGCCAAGTGCAAGGGTCCTTTCCTTCGCCCTTCCCGTGAAGTCCTGGAAAACGGCGTAACTGGAGTTTATCCCGCTGCCGTCCAGGAAGTTTCTGCGCACGTTGGTTCCCGAGCCTTTCGGGGCCACACGAATGACGTCCACATAGGCCGGCGGGACCACGCCGGTCTGCTCTTTGTAGACGATGGAGAATCCGTGGGAAAAATAAAGGGCGTCCCCCTCATTCAGGCAGGCTTTTACTGCAGGCCATGTTTTCGCCTGCCCGGCGTCTGAAATGAGGTCTTTAATGATCGTCCCTCTCCGGGCCGCTTCCTCGATGGAAAACAGTGTTTCGCCCGGAACAAAACCGTCCGCGATGGCCTTGTCCCAATATGCATCCCCCTCAACCTGTCCGATGATCGGGGAAAACCCGTTGTCTCTTAAATTCAGGGCCTGTGCCGGGCCCTGGACGCCGTAACCAAGCACGGCGATCGTTTCGTCTTTGAGAATCCGTCGGGCTTTTTCCAGAGAAAATTCCTGAGAAGTGACCACCTGTTCGATTGTCCCGCCAAAGTTGATATCCGCCATCTTATCTCCCCCCTGTTATGAATAATTGTTATCGAGTTTGTCCGTTCTGTTTGGATTCCCGGAAAAGTGCGATGACTCCGGTCCTGGCAATTTCCTTGATCCCGATCGGTTTTAAAAGACTGAGTATCGCGGCAATTTTCTCTTCGTCGCCGGTGGCCTCAATCGTATAATGATCTGTTCCCACGTCCACGATTTTACACCTGAAAATATCGACTATTCTGAGAATCTCCGCACGTTTGTCAGGCTTGGCCGTTATCTTGACCAAAACCATTTCCCGTTCAACATACTGCGAGCCGGTCAGCTCGTGCACTTTTATGACGTTGATCAGCTTGTTGAGCTGTTTTTTAATCTGCTCCATGACCGTCATGTTGGCCTTGGTGGAAATGGTGATCCTGGATATGAGCGGATCGGTGGTTGCCGCAACACAGAGGCTGTCAATATTATAACCCCTGCCGCTGAAAAGCCCTGCTATTCTCGACAGCACGCCCGGCTGGTTATCCACCAGGATCGAAAGCACGTGTTTTTCTTCGGTCATCATAAGTATACCCTTACACTGGTTTATCTGGTTGCCCTGATCCCCGCCTACACCAGCAGCATCTCCGTCAACGGTGCACCCGCAGGCACCATGGGGTAAACGCATTCCTTCTCCTCAACCTGAAAATCCATGATGACCGGCTTGGGGGTTGAAAGGCCTTCTGAAAGGACCGATTCAACTTCCTCGGGCCGGGTCGCCCTTAAACCGACCGCACCGTAGGCCTCGGCCAGCTTCACAAAATCAGGCGTATGGTTAAAATAAGTGCAGGCGTATCGCTCACCGTAAAAAAGTTCCTGCCATTGTCTTACCATTCCCAGGTGACGATTGTTCAGGATGACAATCTTTATGGGCAGGCAATATTCGACCGCCACGGCCATTTCCTGGATATTCATCTGAATGCTCCCGTCACCGGCAATATCCACCACAGTCTGGCCGGGACACGCAATCTGGGCGCCGATGGCCGCCGGAAGCCCGAATCCCATGCAGCCCAAGCCCCCGGAGGTAATAAAATGCCCGGGTTCATCGAAAAGATAATACTGGGCTGTCCACATCTGATTTTGGCCCACTTCCGTTGTGATGATGGCTTTGCCCTTGGTGAGCCGGTGAAGCGTTTCAATCACATATTGCGGCTTGATCACGTCCTTTTGGACATAGGACAGCGAATTTTCATTTTTCCACTTTTCGATTTGATCGATCCATGGTTTTCTCTTCTTACCCCAGGCTCTCAAATCCTCTTTGTCGATCAGGCCGTTGAGAAGCTCCATGGTTATTTTACAATCCCCCACCACAGGAATGGCCACCGGTATGTTCTTTCGAATGGAGGTCGGGTCGATATCAATGTGTACGATCTGAGCCTGGGAGGCAAACGTATCGATTTTGCCGGTGACGCGGTCATCAAATCGAACCCCCACCGCAATCATTAAATCGCAGTGCCCCGTAGACAGGTTTGCCCGATAGGTCCCGTGCATGCCGAGCATGCCCAGACTCAAGGGATCGGTACCGGGAAAAGCGCCCAGCCCCATTAACGAAGTCGTGACAGGAATTTCAGTTTTTCTTGCAAATTCAGTAAGTTCATTGGATGCTTTGGACAGTATGACGCCGCCGCCAGCAAAAATAATCGGACTTTTTGCCTCTTTAATCAGTTTGACCAC
>JAUYIZ010000156.1 GCA_030688615.1 Desulfobacterales bacterium
AGTTCATTGTATGATTGAAATTACAAATACCAAACAATTTCCAATCACCCAAATTCAAAAATCCAAACGATGTCTCGTCCTGAAAGGCTTGGGTCATTGAATATTGGAATTTGAGATTTGTTTGTAATTTGGTGCTTGGAATTTGTAATTTTAGACCCAAAACGCCATGGCAGTGCCATCTATCCCTGACCTGGCCCAAAGGACCAGGTTTTCCATGTTAGAGAAAAGTCTCGTCTCATATCAGTGCCCCGGAACACGAGCTGCCCGCACCGGCCGTGCAACCAAAGCAGTGGTCGCCCACCGCAATGCCGGATTCAATATCATCGAAACGCTCTATATCCCACAGGGTACATGGCTGCCGGTTCAGGGGAATGTCGAGCACCTGGTTAAAATCACAGTCATAAAGTCGCCCCTCCCAGCTGACGGATAGCAGTTCGTTGCACATCTTGCCGGCGGCCGCCCGGGGGTTGAAATTATCCATGAGCAGCTGCATGTAGGCGTTTATTTTACCATCACGTTCCAGCATGCGGGCGTACCGCGTGATCGGCATGTTGGTGATGGTGAACAGCTGGTTGAATTCAACACCGTATTCTGTCTTAAGATGCATCTTATAATCCATCTCCAGCGCAGTCTGTTCCGGCGGGAGATGTGCTTCCACAGGGTTATAGGCAAGATTGAGCATCAGACCGGAACCTTTCCTGCCGTACCCCAGGGAGTTGAGCATTTTAAGGGCTGCGATACTTTTTTCAAATACGCCGCTGCCCCGCTGCCGGTCCACATTATCCTTCAGGTAGCAGGGCATCGAGGCAACAATCCGGACCTGTTTTCCCGCCAGAAATTCCGCGGTATCCTCCTGGCCTTTTTCAAATAACACGGTGAGGTTGCATCGATCGATCACCTCTTTTCCCATGCCCCGTATCACGGTCACAAGGTTGCGGAAATACGGGTTTAACTCCGGTGCGCCGCCGGTAATATCCACCGTATGGATTTTTCGCTCCCGCGATAGGAGTTCCAGCAGACGATCGACGGTAGCCTTTTTCATATTCTCGCTGCGCTTCGGCCCGGATTCCACATGGCAATGCTGACATCCCTGGTTGCAGCGTTTGCCCATGTTCACCTGCAGGATCCTGATGCGTTTACGCCTGTTTTGGAGGTTATATCTGCAAAGGGCCTGTTCGAATGACTGCTTCTCATAAATTGTCATACCCGGTTTTATACTATCCGGACGGAAATCCGTCAACCGGCGAACCGCAAAAAATATTCTGGTTGAATTTAGGCTGACGCTAAGGTATCGTAGCCGTCGATATGGAGCCGGAAAGAAAAAATAAACCGAAATACCAGATCAAAGGCATGGCGGTGTTCGGCCATCGGGATTTCAGTCTGTTTTATTTCAGCAAGACCGTGGCGGCCATCGCCCTGCAGATGGTGAGGGTGGCCATCGCCTATCAGATCTACGACCTGACCGGTAATCCCATGGATCTGGCTTACATGGGACTTGCCACCTTTGCCCCGGCCATCGGGTTTTCACTTTTCACCGGCTACATGGCGGACCTGTTCGACCGGCGGCTCGTGATATCCATCTGCTATGCGGTCATGCTGTTATCCGCCCTGCTCTTTCTGTTTTTCACGCTCTCAGGAACCGCAATGGTCTGGCCGGCATTTGCGATCATGGCGGTGATGGGGACCGGCCGGGCCTTCTACCAGCCGGCATCCACCTCACTGCTGCCCAACCTGGTCCCTGCCGATATTTTTCCAAACGCCGTTGCCTGGAACACCACATCCATCCGGATCTCCCAGATCGTGGGCCCGGCCCTGGGCGGCATGCTTTATCTTGCCGGGCCGGAAGTCGTCTATACCGTTTCAGCGATGGTCCTGGCGGTCTCGGTGATCACCACGACCATGATCCGCACCCGCTCGGGCCGCACCGGCAAGCAGCGGACCAGCCTTGCCGTTTTGCTGGCGGGAATCGCTTACATCTACAGCAAAAAGATTGTCTTCGGGGCCATGATACTGGATATGTTCGTGGTCCTCCTGGGGGGCGTGACGGCGCTGCTGCCGGTCTATGCCAAGGACATCCTGCATGTCGGGCCCACCGGCGCGGGCCTCCTGCGCAGCGCCATGGCCGCAGGCGGGATGGTCAGCGCGCTCACGCTGACCCAGATTTCCCTGACCCGCAATGTCGGTTATATCCTCTATATTTCCATATTCATATTCGGCGCAGCCACTCTGGTGTTCGGTGTTTCTCCCTGGTTTCCCCTATCGCTGGCGGCCATGGCCATCCTCGGCAGCGCGGATATGATCAGTGTCTATATCCGCAATACCCTCATCCAGATTGCGACCCCCGATGAAATGCGCGGCCGCGTCAGCGCGGTCAATGCGGTTTTCACCGGCGCATCGAATGAAATCGGCGAGTTCCGGGCCGGGGCCATGGCCGCTCTGATCGGAACGATGCCTGCGGTGATCGTCGGCGGCCTCGGATCGATTATCGTTACCGCCGCCTGCTGGCGCCTGTTCCCGAACCTGCTCAAAGTCCAGCGCATCGATCGCGCCCTGTAGGCGCATTTTGGATGTATTGAAGACCCTGCAGCAAACTGCGGGGAATGTGCTCGCTGTTGCGGTTCAACAAAAAGACCTGGTCTCACAAAAGGAGGAAACCAACATGTCAAAGATTCTGATCATCGCCGGAGACGCTTCGGCCACAAGTCATCTGATTTACGCACCCGCCCGCCTTCAAGAAGAAGGATTTGATGTCACCATAGCGGCGCCGGTAAAAAAGCAGCTCAATACGGTCATTCACGAGCGCCAGGAAGGCTGGGACACCTATATTGAAAAGCCGGGGTACATCCTGCAGGCCGATGCCCTGCTGGATGAAATTGACCCGGCCGCATTCGATGCCTTGATCCTGCCCGGCGGACGCGCTCCGGAGTATCTGCGGACCATCAGGCGCTGTATCGAGGTCGTGCGCCATTTTATTGAAAACGACAAGCCCATTGCGGCCATCTGTCACGGCCCACAGATCCTCCTGGCGGCAGGTCTGAAGGGAAAGCGCTTGGCCGGACTGCACCTGATTGAACCTGATGTCGTTGCGGCCGGGTGTACTTACGTGAAAGAACGCGGGGCCAAAGCCATCGTCGACGGGAACATCGTTACCGCCTGGATCCGGCCCGATATGGCCATATGGATGCGGGCCTTTCTTGCGCTGCTGAAGCAGCGGGGCATCAAAGCCTGATAAACGCGCTTAGCGCATAGGGCATAGCGTTACCAGATAGACCAAACAGACCAGACAACCTGATTTGCCCTGATTTGCCCTTGACAGGCCCATGCACTTTTGCCATATTTCAGACTTCTAATTTTTTTCGAGGCCCTTACGCTTAAATTTTTGTATAATTTCTCATTCAACCCGACTGTAAAGGAGAATCAGCCCAATGCCCTACACTGATTTACGCGCTTGGATCGATACGCTGCGGAAAAACGGCGAACTGGTCGATGTCAGGCATCCTGTGGACTGGAATCTGGAAATCGGCGCCATTACCCGCCGGGTCTATGACACTTTTGCCCCGGCTCCCTTGTTTACGAACATTAAGGACTATCCGGGCCATCGTATTCTGGCTGCGCCCATCGGTCTGAGCGCCAGAAACCGGTATGCCCGTATCGCGCTGGCACTGGATCTGCCGCCGGGCGCCTCGCTGCAAACCATTACCGAGGAATATCTGCGCCGCCGCAAGACGCCCGTTCCGCCCAAGATCGTCTCCCGAGCCCCCTGCCAGGAAAATGTGTACACGGGCAATGATATCGATCTTTTTAAATTACCGGTGCCGTTTCAACACGAAGGTGACGGCGGCCGCTA
>JAUYIZ010000373.1 GCA_030688615.1 Desulfobacterales bacterium
AAAACCACCCCAGCGGTCTGGATGTGGCCATGGCGGTCTCGGAAGGATTTGCGCGAAACTGCGTGGCCATGGAACAGGACGGCGTCCTGGTGGATTTAAATGCAATGATTACAAGGGATTCTCGAATCAGACTGCTGACAACCAAAGATCCCGAAGCGCTCGACATCCTGCGCCACAGCGCCGCCCACGTGATGGCCCAGGCCATACTGCGACTGTATGAAGATGCAAAGTTGACCATCGGACCGGTGATCGAGGACGGCTTCTATTATGATATCGATATGCAGCCCATTTCCGAAACCGAATTTCCTAAGATCGAGGCGGAGATTAAAAAAATCGTCACGGCCAGGCTGCCGTTCGAACGGAGGGAAGTTTCCAAGTCCGAGGCCCTCGAGCATTACGAGCATGAAATTTATAAGCGCGAGCTGATTTCAGAACTTCAAGACGGCGCCATCTCTTTTTACCGGGACGGGGAATTTACGGATCTGTGCCGCGGTCCCCATATCCCCCATACCGGTTTCATCAAGGCCATCAAGCTGACCAAGATCTCCGGCGCCTACTGGCGTGCGGACCAGAAAAGGGCCCAGTTGCAGCGCATATACGGGACCGCCTTTTTTGACCCCAAGGCCCTCAGGGAACATCTGCACCTGCTGGAGGAGGCCAAAAAAAGGAACCATCGGAAAATCGGTATCATGTTGGACCTTTTCAGCTTTCATGATGAAGCGCCGGGGATGCCTTTTTTTCATCCCAAAGGCATGAATATATGGAATACGCTGATTGACTACTGGAGAGTCGAGCACCGGGCCGCAGGTTATGTCGAAACCAAGACGCCCATCATGTTGAATCGACATTTGTGGGAAAAGAGCGGACACTGGGACAACTATCGGGAAAATATGTATACCTCCCTGGTGGACGAAACCGAATATGCCGTAAAACCCATGAACTGCCCCGGCGGGATGCTGGTTTATGGCGTAAAACCGAAATCTTATAAGGACATGCCCTTGAGGGTGGCGGAAATCGGCCTGGTCCACCGGCATGAACTCAGCGGGGTTTTGTCGGGACTGTTCCGAGTCAGGGCTTTTCACCAGGATGATGCCCATATTTTTATGACCCCGGATCAGATTGAAGAAGAAATCCTCGGCGTGCTTAAACTCGTGGAACGGATATACGGCACTTTCGAGCTGGGATTTCATCTGGAGCTGTCCACACGCCCTGAAAAATCCATCGGCACCGACCATCAGTGGCAGACAGCCACCGCAGGGCTGCGGTCCGCTCTGGATTTGTACGGCCGGGAATACAAGATCAACGAAGGCGACGGCGCGTTCTACGGGCCTAAAATCGATATCCACATCAAGGATGCGCTGGGGCGGACCTGGCAATGCGGCACCATTCAGCTGGATATGTCACTGCCGGAACGGTTCAACCTGGTCTACACCGGGAAGGACAACGAAAAGCACCGGCCGGTGATGATTCACAGGGTGATTTATGGCTCCATCGAACGGTTTTTCGGCATTTTAATCGAACACTTCGCCGGCAAATTCCCGTTATGGCTGGCGCCGACCCAGGTGATGTTGCTGCCCATCAATGACGACATGGCTGCCTGTGCCGAGGGGGCCGCAAAGGAACTTGAAGCCGCCGGACTGCGCACCGAGGTGGACAGCAGAACCGAAAGTCTGAACAAAAAGATCCGTGAGGCCCAAATCAATCAGGTTCCGCTGATTCTGACCTTCGGGGAAAAGGAGCGCCAGTCCGGTTTGTTGTCCGTTAGAACCCGGGATGGACATGTCCGCTTCGGGGTCAGCCGGGAAGCTTTTCTGAGCGGCGTGCTCGCCCATGTCAATCAAAGGAGATCGGATCTGAATATTTTAGGGATCCCATGAATAAAAATGCCGGAATACAAAGCCACCGGATCAAATGGTGTGATTTGCGATGCGAGTCTGCGGATTTTGCGAAGGTGGACGGGCTGGACGGAAGCTGCCGCACATTTCAGTCTTTATGGTGCAGGAAACTCAAGGTGCATGTAACCAAAAATTCACCCTGTGAAGTTTTATTCGGGAAACGGCGGCCCACCACCGGCTTTTAAAGGGAAGATGAAAAATTTTTTTTTCTACTGGCTGCCGGTTCTCCTTTACAGCAGTCTGATTTACATCCTGTCTTCCCGTTCATCCATACCGCTTATTCCTCCCTGGCCCCTGGTGGACAAGGTCCTGCATTTCGGGGCCTATGTGATTCTGGGGGCTCTTTTTTCCCGGGCGTTTCAAACGACGCTGCTCAAGACACCGCGGCGAAATATTGTTTTCCTGAGCATTTTTTTCTCCAGCCTTTACGGATTGAGCGATGAAATTCACCAGTATTTTGTCCCGTACAGAGACGCGGATATCATGGATGTGGCGGCCGACATCGCCGGCAGCGTGTGCGGCGCGCTCGGTTATGAATCCCTGGACAGAATCCTCAAAAGCCTGTGCCGGCGATTCACGGATTGACAAATTTGAAATGGTTCGATAAAACCGTGTCAGATTAAACACGAGGAGCATAGGTATTCTCATGAACGCTTCAGACAAGATCGTGATCAATGGAAACAAATTATCTTTTGAGCCGGGAGACACCATCCTTCAGGTGGCCCGGAAAAACAGTATTGATATTCCCACCCTCTGTCATCTCAAAGGGGCTTCTCCCACAGGGGCGTGCCGCATATGTGTCGTCGAGGTCCAGGGCGCGCGAACCCTTTTAGCCGCCTGTGTCACTCCGGCGGCCGGCAATATGGTGGTGCGCACGGAATCCGGACCGGTCGTTGAGGCCCGGCGCATGATTTTGCAGCTGTTGTTGTCTTCCGGAAATCATAATTGTTCCGTAAGAGGCGATGACGGCATGGACTGGACCCAGTTCCAGCTTCAGGTGCAACAGGAGGACAACAGCGCGGAATTGTGTCCGGTCTGGGGGGACTGCCGGCTTCAGGCGCTGGCCTACAGATACCAGGTGTCCGGTGAAAAGTTTCCTCCGACCCGGAATAAATACGAGATGGAGACGGTCAATTCTTTTATCGTGCGCGATTTTTCCCGCTGCATCCTCTGCGGCCGGTGTGTTCAGGCCTGTAACGAGATTCAGGTCAACAACGCCATCAACTTCGGGTATCGGGGCGCATCCACCAAAATCATCGTTGCCGGTGACCGCACCCTCCAGGATTCGGACTGTGTTTTTTGCGGCGAGTGCGTCCAGGCGTGTCCGGTGGGCGCACTGGTGGAAAAGGACAGCCGCTACCGGTTGCGGCCGTGGGAAGAAAAGAAAGTCCGCACCACCTGCACCTACTGCGGCGTCGGGTGCCAGGTGCACCTGCATGTCAAAGACAACAAGGTGCTGAAAGTCACCGGCGTGGAAGGACTGGCGCCCAACTATGGCAGCCTGTGCATCAAGGGGCGGTTCGGGTACGATTTCATCGCTTCGCCGGAACGCCTCACCACGCCCCTGATCAAGGAAAACGGCCATTTCAGAGAAGCCACCTGGGATGAAGCGCTTGATTTTACGGCCGGCCGGCTGGCCGAAATCAAAAAATCCAGCGGGCCGGACAGCATCGGCGTACTGTCCTCGGCCCGGGTGACCAATGAAGAAAATTATGTCGCTCAGAAATTTGCCCGGGCGGTCCTGAAAACCAACAACGTGGATCATTGCGCCCGGCTCTGACATTCTTCCACCGTGGTCGGTCTGACCGCAGCTTTCGGAAGTGGCGCGATGACAAATACCATCGGAGACATTGAAAAGGCCGATGTCATCCTGATTACCGGCTCCAACACGACTGAAAATCACCCGGTGCTGTCCAGTTATGTCAAGCGGGCGGTGACATTCAAAGGGGCCCGGCTGATCGTCGTAGACCCCCGGCGCATAAAAATTTCCCGCTTCGCCCACATGTGGCTGCGGCCGAATCTGGGCACGGACGTGGCCTGGATCAATGGCCTGATGCATGTCATTATCCGCGAATCGCTGCATGACCTGGAATACGTGCAAAACCGGACCGTTAATTTTGAACAGCTTCGGCAGACGGTGGAAAAGTATACCCCGGAATTTGTCGAGTCCCTGACCGGCATCCCCGCCCGGGAAATCATCGCGGCGGCCCGGCTTTATGCCGGGGCCAAAGCCGGCAGCATCCTCTATTGCATGGGGATCACGCAGCACACATCGGGCACGGACAATGTAAAGTCTCTGGCCAATCTGGCCATGCTCTGCGGCAATGTAGGTGTTGAGGGCGGGGGCGTCAATCCCTTGCGGGGACAGAACAATGTTCAGGGGGCCTGCGACATGGGGGCGCTGCCCAACGTCTTTACCGGGTACCAGGCCGTGACGGATGAAGGTGCCCGCAAGCGCATGGAAGCCGCCTGGCAGGTGACGGATCTGCCGGACAGGCCGGGCCTTAAAATGACGGAAATGATCCCCAGGGCCCATGAGGGCAGCCTGAAAGCGCTGTACATCATCGGGGAAAATCCCCTGGTTTCGGATCCGGACCTGAATCACGCGGCAGAAAGCATCGCCAGATTGGATTTTCTGGTGGTTCAGGATATCTTCATGACCGAAACCGCCAGAGTGGCCGACGTGATCCTGCCGTCCTGCTGTTTTGCAGAAAAAGAAGGCACCTTCAGCAACACCGAGCGCAGGGTTCAGCGGGTTCGAACCGCCGTTGATCCCCCGGGGCAGGTCAAACAGGACTGGCAGATCATTTGCGAGATCAGCGCGCGCATGGGATATCCCATGGCCTACGACAGCAGCCGGGCCATCATGGAAGAGATCGCCCGCGTGACGCCTTCCTATGCCGGCATCGACTATGACCGCCTTGAGCAGGAAGGCCTCCAGTGGCCGTGCCCGACGCCGGATCATCCGGGCACCCCCATTCTCCACGTGGGTAAATTTTCTGCGGGCAAGGGGACTTTTCATGCGATTGAATACGTGGCGCCGGCCGAGCATACCGATAACGATTACCCGGTGTATCTGACCACCGGGCGGCTGCTTTATCAGTATCACACCGGCACCATGACCATGAAATCCGAGGGCTTGAACCTCAGGGCGCCGGAATGTTTTGTGGAAGTCGCGCCGCAGGATGCGCAAAAGTACGCCCTGAAAGATGGCGTCAAGGTCAATATTTCATCCCGCCGCGGCGCCATCCAGGCCCGGGTAAAAATTTCACCCCAGGCGGTTCCCGGTACGGTATTTATCCCCTTCCATTTTGCCCAGGCGGCCGCCAACAAACTGACCAATGCGGCGCTGGACCCTGATTCGGGGATACCCGAGTATAAGGTCTGCGCGGTAAAGCTGTCCCGTGCGGCCTGAACCGAAAGGGGGCGTTTTGCAAAGGTCTTGCGGGGGCAAGCCATGACGTGGCTGAACATGGGAGCCATTGCCGTCGCGCTATCCATAGACGCCTTTGCGGTGGCCGTGGCCGCCGGGGTGAGCCTGAAAAAAGTTGATTTCCGGCAGAATTTCCGGTTGTCATGGCACTTTGGTCTGTTCCAGGCCGCCATGCCGGTGATCGGATGGAGCTTCGGCAGAAGCATCCATGCGACGATCGAAAAATTTGACCACTGGGTCGCCTTTTGCCTGCTGGCCCTGATCGGGATCAACATGCTCCGGACGGCCTTTGGCAATGAGGGGCAAGCGGTCCAAAAAAAGGACCCGACCAGGGGCCTGTCCCTGGTGCTGCTATCCGTGGCAACCAGCATTGACGCGCTGGCCGTGGGCCTGAGCCTGGCGATGCTGAGTGTTTCCATATGGAAGCCGGCTCTGGTCATCGGGATCATCGCCGCCGCTTTTACCCTGGCCGGATTGAGGATCGGCGAAAAACTGGGTTCCTTCAGCCGGCTGACGAATTATGCCGAGGGCATCGGCGGGCTGGTGCTGCTCTTCATCGGTTTCAGGATTCTCTATGTTCATGGTTCTTTAGCCTTTTTCGCCGGGCTCTTTTAAGAAATAATCATCAACCCTTACCCAAAAGGAGGGGAAGCCATGCCGACCCGGGATCTTAGAAGTTTCCTGAAAGATCTTGAAAAAAAAAGTGAGCTGCTCCATGTTGCCCAAGAGATTGATCCTTGTTTTGAAGTATCGGCGTTCTTGCATCAGTTTGATCAGGAAAGCGCGCCGGCACTGATGTTCGACAAGGTAAAAGGGTATTCCGGCAAGATTGTCGGGAACCTCCTGGGCAGCCGGAAAAGACTTGAAATTGCCTTTGATCTGAAGGGCCGGGAAGACCTTTTCGAAACCTACCAGGCCCGGCGGATGAGCAGGATCCAGCCCCGGCCGGTCAGCAAAGCTCCGGTTCAGCAGGTGGTGATCAAGGACCAGGGTAAAATCAACCTGACGGCCCTGGGCATCCCTACCTACCACGAAGCTGACGGCGGCCCCTACATCACCTGCGGCATTCTCACCGCCAAGGACCCCGCCAGCGGTTTAAGAAGCATGGGCCTGCATCGTCTCCATGTAAAGGGGAAGCGAAAAATGGGGGTTCACCTGACCAATCCGCCCATTGCCGCTTTTGCCGCCGAAGCTGAAAAGCGGGGCGCGGCGCTGGAAGTGGCGGTCAGCCTCGGCGTGCATCCGGTGATACTTATCGCTTCGATCGTCAGCTCTCCCAGAGAGGATAAAATGGCCCTGGCCAGCAGTCTGCTGGCCGGGCCGGTCAGTATGGTGCAATGTAAAACCATCGATGTCCAGGTGCCGGCCGATGCCGAGATCATTGTCGAAGGAAAAATTTTGCCGAACATCCGGGAACCGGAGGGCCCGTTCGGCGAAACGTCAGGGTACTATTTTTCGGATGACAGCCACGTGATCGAGGTTACGGCCATCACCCATCGCAGGTCGCCGATTGTGCAGGCGCTTCATCCCATGGCCCGTGAAGTGCTGTTTCTGGCCGGTCCGGCGGGCGAGGCCGAGATGATCCGGATGCTGCGGGACAAGGGATTTGATGTCAGAGAACTCGTGGTCACCCATGCCAGCAACCGCACCCACGTGGTTGTCTCCCTTCGAAAAGGCCACGATGCCGACCCGCATCAGCTTTTGCACTTTCTGCTCGCGGGCGTGCCGTACATCAAACATGCGGTGGTTGTGGACGAGGATGTTAACGTCCGGGATGCCGGGGACGTGGAATGGGCCGTCGCCACCCGTTTCCAGGCAGATCGGGATCTGATCGTCATCCCCCATATGCGGGCGCGGAGCATCGATCCTTCAAGCCGGGAGGGCAATTTCATGACCAAACTGGGTTTTGATGCCACCGTGCCCCTGTCGGAAAAGGAAAGATACAAAAGGATCGGTGTCCCTGCTGCAGTGAGCCAAAAAGTGGCCCAAATGATTCGAGGCCTTTGAAAAACACCCTCTTTCGCCCGATTTTTTTGTCTGGTTCAAAATTTATTCAGTATTGAAAGTCTGGTCCTTAAGGCCAAGTCAGGGATAGATGGCTCTGCCTTGGCGGTTTGGGTCTGAAATTACAAATTCCAAGCACCAAATTACAAACAAATCTCAAATTCCAATATTCAATGATCCAAACCTTCCAGGACGAGACATCGGTTGGATTTTCGGATTTTGGTCATTGGAGATTAATATGAAAACAACTTAACCGTTAACTGTAAACCGGCAACCGTCAACGGATGTTACCCTCGAACCCTGTTTTCATCCTTCGTTGTGCTCGGGCCGCAGCCTTTTTTGCCAGAAGATGCTCCAGTTGCCGCTCCGGGCGGCTGACTACCAGGAACAGCACTGCTCCGAGGAGAAGCACGGCGATACCGATGCCGAAGGGGATGGCATAAATGTGGGTGATATCAAATAAAAACCCGGCAAAAGGCGGGCCGATGGCCCCCCCGAAGCGCCATCCCAGACTGCCCCCGCCCATGAGAACACCCAGGGCGCTTAATCCCACAATATCCGGCAGCGCCCGGACATAGGCGGTATCGGCTCCGGACAGGGCGATACCGAAAAAAAACGTGGCGGCGCAGAGCACATTCACATTTCCGGTGGCCACCACGATGGCCAGTGACAGAGCAGCGATGGCCGAGGTTCCCAGGAGCACGGGCAGGGCGCCGATGCGGTCCGAAAGCGGACCGGATATCACGCGGCCGAGCAAAAGCCCCACGCCGTAAAAGCTCAGGGCCGTGGCGGCCACGGCGAGGGCGATGCCCTTGTCCGATTCCATGGGGACCAGGTGAAAGACGAACATCATCTGGGCAAAGGCCTGGCTTAGCCAGACAAAAACCAGTATCCAGAAGGTCGAGGTGGCGGCAGCGCTTTTAAGCGTTATGGCGGGTGCGCAAGGGTCCGGACGCTGAGCGCCCGGGCCCGGGGGCCCGGGCGGGGACCCCGCATCCGGGCGGGCGGGTGCCGATGAAGGGTTGCGTAAAACCAGGGCGGGCAAAATCCCTACCAGCGCGATGCCCGCACCGAAAAAAAGGAACGTCGTGCGCCAGCCGTAGGCCTCCATCAGGCTGACCGAAAGTTTCGGCCCGATGATGTAGGCCACGCCGGTGGCGCTCATGACGATGCTCAGAGCCAGGCCGCGCTGCTTGTCAAACCACCTGGCCGTGGTGGTCGTTGGAATGATATAGGCGCCGGCAAAAGCGCATCCTTCCATGACCCCGAGATATACGTACAGCTGCCATAGCTGTCGGGTGGTTGATCCCAGCAGAAAAGCCGCGCTGCAGAAGAGCACCTCCAGCACCATCAGCTTTTGCGGCCCGTATTTATCGATGATCTTGCCGATGGCCAGCCCCAGAGGTGCGCCCATGATCAGCACAATGCTCAGGGCAACACTGGTGGTGCCGCGATTCCAGTTTAAATCCTCGGCCAGACGAGGCAAAAAAACCCCATAGGACGCCCAGGGGGTCCACAGGGCGATCATCACCAAAAAATTTGCCGCCACGATGACCCAGCGGAAGTTTTCTTTTTTCCAGGTAAAAAACTTTCTGTCCATATTCATATCGTCTCTCCCATCGTGATAATGTATAAAGACGCACGGATAACCTGCAAGCTTTTTTCCAAACTTCCAAGTCTTCAAAAGAAGACCCCATATTTCTCCTCTAATGTCTATTTTTTTTTAAACCGTGAACCGGTAACTGTAAACCGTGAACGGTTACGCAAACAGGATGGAGGCTTCCCGCATCAGCCTGCCGATGGCCATTTTCCGGGGACACTGTTCCTCGGCCTTGTCATAATCCAGCAGGACCGTGCGCCGGCGCACGGAAGCGGGAAGGGTTTGATACAGATCCCTGGCCCGTTGATGATCGCCATAACTGCGGCTGTACATCAGATATCGCATGATCCGGCTGATGGGCGCGGGGCGGCCCACCAGGTTTTCACAGATGTCCGCGCACCCTGCGCAGTAGCCCGGGAAGGTTTCCCGGTCATACTCGGTCAGGGCCGCACGATCCAGGGACGTCAGTTTCACGGGGTCCCGTGCGGCGATCACATTGGCCTTCAGGATCGGCAGGCTGGGCATCTGGGAACAGATGCTGGCCATGTCCGGATGCTCCCAGACCACCTTGAGTTTGGCCTGGTGTTCCGTAAACCCTCTGGCCAGCAAAGGTCCGAACAACCGCTGCCGGACCGCAGGATCGGAAATGGCCGCCCCGTCCCCCTGGGTTTTCATGGCCGTCAGTCCGATGCCGGCGGCAACGCAATCTTTGATGGCGGCCATCATGTCCGGCTCATTGGTCAGGCGGTAGTTGTAGATCGTCATAATCCCGTCGATCCATCCGAGCCGGGCTCCGTCCCGCAGGCAGTTTGCCATATTCTCATGGGTGCTGAAGCCGAACAGGCGGATTTTACCCTGGGTCCGGACTTTTTCAACCCATTGCCGGGTGCCCGGATGCAGGGCCTGGATGCTGCTGATACCGTGGGCCAGGTACAGATCCACGTAAGAAGTTTGCAATCTTTTCAGGGAGCCCTCCAGGCTCCGGGTCAACCCCTGGATATCGAGATGGTCGGATTTGGTTACGAGAAAGATTTTGGGCCGGTCCTGGGGAAACTTTTGAAAGTATCGGCCCATTCCCGCCTCGCTCCTGCCGTAGCCATACAAAGCCGCGGTGTCCCAGTAGGTCACCCCCCATTGGACGGCCTGCCGGAGCATGAGCTGGCCCGATTGGGTGTCGAACATGCCGCCAAGGGCCAGTATGGGAACGTCGATTCCGGTCTTACCGAAGGGCCGGCGGGGCACCTTTTCTGTTTTATCAGCCGGGTGCGCGGTTTGGATCGATCCGCACAGGGGCGCCAGAACGGACCCCACCCCGACGGCCCCGGTGGTTTTCAGGAATTCCCGCCGCGACCATTTTTTAAATATTTTTGGCATCTTGGCGCGCACTTGGCTTAAATACTAATAATTTTTTGACAGGATCCACAGGATTTAGGGTGATTTTTTAATAACCCCCATGCCCGGGCCGGGCACAACGAAGCATGAAAATTAGCTGTGGATATACA
>JAUYIZ010000375.1 GCA_030688615.1 Desulfobacterales bacterium
GATGCCGAGCGGCCCCGGCTGCGAAAATTCGATCTGGCCCAGTTTCCGATCCTGATTCTGGGCGCCTCCAGCAACCTGGATCCCCTTGAACTGCGCAAGATTATCGACGACAGGGTCAAGTACCGCATCGAAAGAATCCCCGGGGTGGCGTCCCTGGATATTTACGGCGGTCTCGAACGGGAAATTCATGTCAATCTGGATCAGGAAAAAATCAAGGCCCTTGGACTTCCCCTGGATCGCATCCTTACCAGAATCAAGGATGAAAACCTCAATCTGCCGGCCGGGACCCTGGAACGGGGCCTGCAGGACGTCACCATCCGCACACCGGGAGTCTACACCAGCCTGGATGAACTGCGCAACACGGTTGTGGCCATCCGCGAAGGGGTTGCCGTGCAGCTTAAGGAGATTGCCGCGGTGGAAGATGCCAAGCAAAAAATTACCCGTATTATCCGCATCAACGGCCGTCCCGGCGTGCGGATGGCGGTCAACAAGCAGTCGGGCAAGAACACGGTGGAAATTGCCGATGCGGTGCTGAAAGAACTTGAAAAAATCAACCAGGACATCCCCCAGATCGGCATCACGCCGGTGATCGACACCTCCGACTATATCAAGCGCTCCATCAGCAACGTGGGCGCCACCCTCTTTTACGGCGGCCTGCTGGCCATTTTTGTTTTGCTGGTTTTTTTGCGCAATATTCCCAGCACCGCCATCATCGCCACCACCATTCCCCTTTCCATCATCGCCGCCTTCACCCTGATGTATTTTGGCGGGTTTACCTTAAATCTCATGTCCCTGGGGGGCCTGGCCCTGGGCATCGGCATGCTGGTGGACAATGCCATCGTGGTGCTGGAAAACATTTACCGCTTGAGAGAAGCCGGGGCCGGGCCGGCCCAAAGCGCTGAAAACGGCACCCGGGAGGTGATGGCGGCGGTGATTGCCAGCACCCTGACGACCCTGGTGGTCTTTCTGCCCTTGATTTTCGTGCGGGGCATGGCCGGCCTGATGTTCAAACAACTTTCCTTTGTGGTGGCCTTTTCCCTGGGATGTTCCCTGGTGACCGCCCTGACCCTGGTGCCCATGCTGGCCTCCCGGGTCCGCCTGCCGGTCAATAACAAACCCGAAGGGTGCGCCCTTGCGGAAAACTGGCTTTATTGCATGACCGGGCGCTTCTTCAAGCAGATGGAAGATGACTACGGGAAGGTGCTCCACTGGGCCTTGAAACATAAAATTACGGTCATAACGGCGACCGTGCTCCTGCTGGGCGGCAGCCTGGCCCTGATTCCCCTGGTGGGGGTAGAATACATGCCCCAGGCCGACGAAGGCGAAATCCGGATCAGCGCGGAGATGGCCGTGGGCACCCGGCTGGCCGTGGTGGAAGAAAAGTTCAAAACCCTCGAAGCCATCGTCGCCCGGGAGGTGCCCGAAGCCAAAAATTTATCGACCTTCATCGGCGGCCACCGGAATGCCTCTCATGAGGGGGACATCCAGATACCCTTAAAACCCAAAGCCGAACGTAAACGCACCAACGTCCAGATCGCGGCGGCCCTGATGGAAAAACTGAAAGATATACCGGGCGTTAAAGTGCGCGTCCGCACCGGTCAGGGCCTCTTTATCATGCGGCTGGCCGCCCAGGGGGCGGAAAGAATCGAAATCGACATCCGCGGCCATGACTTTCAAATTTCAGATGAACTGGCCAAGCGCGTCAGCGCCCTGGTGGAACAGGTGGACGGGATCACGGATACGCGCATCAGCCGGCAGTTCGGCGCGCCGGAAGAACTTATCATCGTGGACCGGCAAAAGGCCGCAGACATGAAGCTGACGGTTTCCAAGATCGCCGAAATGCTCCAGACGGTCCTGTCCGGCACCATTGCCGGCAACTACCGGCACGCCGGGGATGAATACAAAATCCGGGTCAAGCTCAAGAATGCCGAGCGTCATGACCTGCGGGAAATTCTGGATCTTCCGGTCTCGAACGCCGACGGCGAACCGATCGTATTAAGAAACGTGGTGCGGGTACAACCCCGCTCCGGGCCGGTGCAGGTGGAACGCAAGGACCAGGAGCGCATCGTCTCGGTGCGGGCCAATTTTACCGGCCGGGACATGGGATCGGTCGTCGCGGATATCCGGGAGCGGTTGCGGGAGGTGCCGGTGCCGCGGGATTTTGCCATTGATTTCGGCGGGGATTACGAGGAACAGCAGGAGGCTTTCCGCGAGCTGCAGGTGGGGATCATTCTGGCCCTGATCCTGGTTTACATGGTGATGGCCTCGCTTTATGAATCCCTGCGGGACCCCTTCGTGGTCATGTTTTCCGTGCCCATGGCGGCCATCGGCGTCATTGTGATGCTGCTTCTGACCAACACCACCTTTAACGTGCAATCCTATATCGGCTGCATCATGCTGGGGGGCATCGCGGTCAACAATGCCATTTTGCTGGTGGACCATACCAACCTGCTGCGGCGGCGCGACGGCATGCCCCTTCGGGAGGCGATCGAAGAGGCCGGCCGGCGGCGGCTGCGCCCCATTTTAATGACGTCCATCACCACCATATTGGCCATGGCGCCCCTGGCCCTGGGGATGGGAGAAGGCGGTGAAGCCCAGGCGCCCATGGCCCGGGCCCTGATCGGCGGCCTGGCGAGTTCCAATTTAATTACGCTGATCTTTATTCCCACCATCTATGCTGTTTTTCAACGCAAAAGCGTGGAAAGCGTTGCAAGCGCCGGCTACGTAAAAACCCAGGAAAGTCCATTATGAATCTTATTTTAATCAAAAGGCATACATTCACGCTGCGCATTCCCGGGTGGCGCCTGCTGGTCCTGCTGGGGTGCGCAGTTTTCATTGCCGGCGCCGGTATTTCAGACGCCCAGTCTTTGGACCCATCGACAGGCAAGGATCTTTCCATGGGTGCATCCCCTGCCGGGGCCGGGGCGTCTCCGGCCGTGCGAGCTTCCGATGAGCCCATTAAGGTTACCGTCACCGGGGCCATCCTGAGCGCTTTTGAAAACAACCGGCTTTTGAAAGTTAGACGGCTGAACCCTGAAATCACCCGCATGGCCGAGGAAGTGGAACGGGCGGTTTTTGACCCGGTGCTGACAGGAGGGGTCGACTTTTCCGTTGAACGGGTTCCCGCAAACCAGAGGACTGCGGTTTCCGATTCAAGTGTCACCGGCGATGAACAGAATCTGTCAGGGAAAATTTCACAATTTTTTGCCTCCGGCACGAGAGTCAACGCAGGTGTCTCCCTGAACCGCACGGATGCTCCCCCGTCCGTCGAGCAGTACGAATCCCGGGCCGGCCTGAGCGTCACCCAGGCGCTGCTGCGGGGCGCCAGCCGGGAGGCGAATCTGGCGAACCTCAGCCAGGCCCGGCTCGACACGCATATGTCCCAATATGAGCTGCGGGGATTCAGCGAGGCCCTGCTGGCCCAGGTGGAGGGAACGTACTGGGACTACGCCCTTTCCCGGCAGCAGATCGAAACCGTTGAGGAATCCTTGAAGCTGGCCGAACAACAGGAAAAGGAAACCCGGGAAATTATCAGCGTCGGCAAGCTGGCCGAAACGGAGATCATTGCCAGTCAGGCCGAAATCGCGTCCCGTCGGCAGGATCTGATCAACGCCCGCAGCACCATGGCGGCCATCAAACTGCAGTTGCTGCGGCTCATCAACCCTTCCGGCCCCAACCTTTGGCAGCGGGACATCCTTCTCGTGGATGCGCCGTCCGCACCAGCCGTCAATATCGAGGATCCAGCCACCCACGTTCAGTTGGCCCTGCAGATGCGCCCCGATTGGAATCAGGCGCGCATGGAGCTGCAGCAGGAAGACCTGGAAATCGTCAAGACCAAAAACGGCCTGCTCCCGAAGCTGGACCTGTTTGTCACCCTGGGCAAAACCGGCTATGCCGAATCCTTCGGCGGCAGTGTCAGTGACGTCGCAGACGACCGCTTCGATCTGTTGGCCGGCATCAGCCTGGAGCTGCCATTGGGCAACCGGAGCGCAACGGCGCTCCACCGGCGATCCCTCCTGCGCCGCGAACAGGCCGAAAAGGCCCTGGAAAATTTATCTCAACTCATCGAACTGGATGTCCGGACGGCGATCATTGAAGTCAACCGCGCCAGGCTGCAGATTACGGCCACGCTGGAAACACGCAAACTGCAGGAAGAAAAGCTGCGGGTTGAGACCGAAAAATTCCGGGTGGGAAAATCCACCAACCTTCTGGTGGCTCAGGCCCAGCGGGACCTTCTGGCCAGCCAACTCTCGGAAGACAGGGTCATTGTCAGCTATCTTAAAGCCCTGATCGGACTCTACCGGCTGGAGGGCTCCCTGCTGGAACGCCGCGGAATTTCCGCACCGGGCCGAAATCCTCCGGAACCCGTCGCCAAAAAATAGGGACCATCTACCGATCAGTTCGGGTTAATTTCAGTTAAAGTCTTTGGAAAACAAGCCATTGAATCTTTGCCCCTTCTTTCCATCGGTATTGACACCTTCGCGCATTTATGCCATATATGCCACGTGAATGAAATTTTGAAAATCAACGGTACGGAAAAAACATTTGCAGCCGGACTGCCGGGGAACCTTTCAGAGCTCCTGGCCCGGTTGAAGATCGACGCGGCCACGGTGGTGGCGGAAATCGACGGAAATATCGTCGGCCGCAAGGATTTTTCCAGCACCCGGCTCAAAGCCGGACAGGCGATCGAACTGATTCGTTTTGTCGGCGGCGGCGCGTTCGGGACAGACTGCCCCGGGCTCAGGATTTATGAATCAGGCCATTAATTTTCAGACAGGACCAACCGGATGCGAGAGATTTTTTTCTAATATCTTGTTGATCCGGTTAATCTTGTCAAAAGGTCCTTTCTTTTAATAGGCATAGTAATATCAGCATGGATAAACTGACAATTGCAGATCGAGAGTTTGAATCCCGTTTATTTCTGGGACCCGGAAAGTTTGCCTCCAATCGGAAAATGGCCGCGGCCATAGCGGCCTCCGGGACGCAGATGGTTACCGTGGCCCTGCGGCGCGTGGATATCGGCAATGAAAACGATGATATGCTGGCTGCCATCGACAGGAATAAATATCTTTTGCTGCCCAACACATCCGGGGCCCGGGATGCTGTCGAAGCTGTCCGCCTGTCCCGGCTGGCCCGGGCCGCCACCGGCATAAACTGGGTCAAGCTGGAAGTCACGCCGGACCCCTATTACCTGCTGCCCGACGGGCCGGAAACCTTGAAAGCGGCCGAAACCCTGATCAAGGATGGTTTTGTCGTGCTGCCCTACATTCATGCAGATCCTGTGCTTGCCAAAAAACTCCAGGATATCGGGTGTCCGGCAGTCATGCCCCTGGCTAGCCCCATCGGGTCCAACCAGGGGTTGATCATGAAGGCCGCCATTGAAATCATCATCGAGCAGGCAACGGTCCCGGTGGTTGTGGATGCCGGCATCGGCGCGCCGTCGCATGCCGCGGAAGCCATGGAGATGGGGGCGGATGCGGTCCTGGTCAACACCGCCATCGCCACGGCCGCGGACCCGGTTGAAATGGCAAAGGCCTTTAAAATGGCAGTCCGGGCAGGACGTATCGCCTGCCGGACCGGGCTGGCCCCCAGAAGCGGCCGGGCCAGCGCCTCCAGCCCGCTCACCGGCTTTCTGCGGGACCGATAACCCATGCAGCAGCCGTCGAACCTTGATATAAAATCGATCCTGGCGGCCAAAAATCTCGATCACAACCGCAAGGGCTGGGAACGACAGTTTGCGCAGGTCCGCGCCGACCAGGTGCAGCAGGAGTTAACCCGGCCGCCGGGAAGATACTCACCCCGCAGGCTGGCGGCGTTGCTGTCCCCGGCAGCGGAACCTTTCCTGGAAACCATGGCACAGCAGGCCCGCCGGTTGACGGTGCAGCGCTTCGGCCGGACAATTCAACTGTATGCGCCGCTTTATATTTCCAGCTACTGCGTCAACCGTTGCCGTTACTGCGGCTACAATTGCACCACGGACATCGAAAGGACGCGGTTGACCATCGACCAGGCCCTGGCCGATGCGGACGTGATTGCATCCGAGGGATTTAGAAACATCCTGCTGGTGAGCGGGGAAGACCGCCAGTTTGTTACCATCTCCTATCTTTGTGAACTGGCCCAAAAACTTCAAGGCAAATTTGCATCCATCTCCATCGAGATCTATCCGCTCAGCCAGGACGAATACTCCCAGGTTTTCAACGCGGGCATCGACGGCGTTGCGCTGTACCAGGAAACCTATGACCGGGACGCCTATGCCGCCTATCATTTAGCCGGCCCGAAACGGGATTACGATTACCGGCTCTCCTCGCCGGATCGTTTTGCAGGTGCGGGAATGCGCCGCATCGGGCTGGGCGT
>JAUYIZ010000158.1 GCA_030688615.1 Desulfobacterales bacterium
AGTTCATTGTATGATTGAAATTACAAATACCAAACAATTTCCAATCACCCAAATTCAAAAATCCAAACGATGTCTCGTCCTGAAAGGCTTGGGTCATTGAATATTGGAATTTGAGATTTATTTGTAATTTGGTGCTTGGAATTTGTAATTTTAGACACAAAACGCCATGGCAGTGCCATCTATCCCTGACCTGGCCCAAAGGACCAGGTTTTCTATGTTTGAACAAATGCCCGGGGAGGGTTGCCCCTCCCCGGGGATAGAGTGTTAAAATTTGGGCCCGAAGTTGACGGTCACAGCGGTGGCATCGCCAACCTTCTGGGGTCCGGTCCCGGGCTTCAGCTCATTGAGCTGCCAGACGCCGTTGTTCATCTGAAGCTCAAAGCCAAAACCGACCCCGGCAACCTTGTCCCCGCCGGGCAGCTCAAACTGGGGGCCGTTTTTCGTGTTGCCGACATCGTCGATCAGAAGAATTTCGGCCCGGGCGTTCTGTACCGTCAGGCCGTACAGGTTGACGGGAATCGCAGCTATGATCTGCGCCGGGGTTAAATTGGCCAGAGCGTACTGCCCGTTGGCACCGCTCAGGGTCAACCCCAGCTCATAGATGCTGCCGGGATCATGGACCGGCGGCGCGCCCGGAAACATTTCCGTCAAGCGGACCAGCGCCACCTTGCCCGTGCCGGTAACAACGATGTTGGCCGCCTGGGCATTGAAGCTTCCCGGGTAAACGGCCGGATTCGTGTCGTTGTCCTGGGCGCTGAGCTGCCCGTTGATCCAGTTTTCAATCCCCGCCGGAAAACCATCCAGATCCTTGTCCAGGTTTCCGCCCGGCACCGGGATATTCGGGTTGCTGTCGTTCGGGTCGTCAAAAGAACCCGTGCCCGCCGGGATGCCGTCTTTGTCCGCATCGATCTTCTGCTTGCCGCCGAAGTCGATCCCTCCAGCGCCGGGAACGGTGGCATCGTTGTCGTTGGGGTCTATGCCCTTGGGCCAGCCGTCGTGATCGTTATCCAGGTTGCCGCCCTGCACCGGTTTGTTGGGGTCGTTGTCGTCCGGGTCGGCCGCACCGATCAGCCCGTCACCGTCCTTGTCCTGGCTTCCCCCGCTATTGGGCACGTTGGGATCAGAATCATTGGGATCAAACTGCGCCGGCACACCGTCGCCGTCGTTGTCGATCATCTGGAACTGACCCTGCGCCCAGGCGTCGTCGAAAACGTCCTTCTGGAACGCATTTTGGTCCAGCATGTCCGGGATCCCGTCCCCGTCCGAGTCCTGAACCCCCGCCTGCAGATTCCCGTTGCCGTCGATCAGCTTGTCACGGGGAATAATCTGGAGCCCCACGGCATCTCTTTCCACCCGGCTCACGCCCAGAATGTAGCTGCCCTGGTTCGCGGTGGCCACCAGCAGCATGGTCCCGGGCACCAGCTCTTTGACCGTGCCGTCAGCCACCGGCGTAACGGCCGCGACTGCCTGGGTAATCGTCAGGGTGCTCAGGCTGGCACCGTTGATGACCGACAGTGCCCGGTTGGACTTGCTTAAATTGGCATTGCGGGTGTCCCAGTTGGTCTCGTTGGCCCAGTACGTGTCATAGAAGTCCGCCAGCCACCGGACATCGGCCTTGCCTGCCACTTCGGCGTTGTGTCCGAATTTCTCCTGGGCCGGGGGAGACATCATGCCGGTTTCAAGATCCAGGTAATCGCCGGGGCGCAGGTCCGCGAACATCAGATTCGGACCGGGGCCGCCGCCGGCCCCCATAGCCGGACCGCCCATGAAGTTTTCCTTGGGGACCTCCAGCCGGCCATCAGAGCCCAGTTTGGCAAAGCCCATGTCGATCATGCCGTTGGGCTGGTTCTGGGAGTTTTTGTCCCACCAGCGCACCTCGATGAAATAATAGCCGTCGGCCGCATCCCGGACCACATAAACGGCATTGTCCTCTTGCGGCAGGGCAACCGAATCGCTCCAGCTCAGGGTAAAAGTGGCCCCGCCGATGGTAATCGGCGCTGTTCCCGCCAGTTCGGCCGGCGTGAACACATGGTCGATGACCGGCCCGGATCCCAGGCCGTGCTGGTGGTTCTGGCCCGTGCCCAGGCTGGCGATGCCTTTGCCCAGTCCGGCCGCAAGGGCCGGGTTGACGCTCAGGCCGTTCTTTGAAGTCCAGAACAGATCGGGCGATCCCTGGTTGGAGCCCGAAAACACGATGAAAGGCTTTTCCGTGTTGAAGTTGGAAAAATCAACCCCTTCCTTTTTCCCGTTGTTCGGGTCCTGGGGGTTCATGGGGTTGAAAAAGTGCTGATCGACCCAGAGGCTGATTCCGGGAAAACCCTTGGGCCCGCCCATGCCGGCCGGAGGCGGCAACATGATCTCGCCCATGTTCATGTCGGCCTGAAAACCGCCCACAAAGAACGGGAAAATAAAACTGTTGCCGGTAAAACGGAACTCGTAGGGACGTCCCGCCGTAACATTGGCAAAGGTGAAGTTGCCGTTTTGATCCGTGGTGGCGCTGCCGGCGTCCTGTATGGCTTTCTGCGGATCAAAATACTTCAGCTGGATCCCCATGTTGGCCATGGCCGTGCCGTCGTAGTTCTTTACCTTGGCGCTGACCGTCACCGACTGGTTCTGGCTGACTCCGGAAACATTGGCAATCATGCCGGCTTCCATTTTAAACTGTTCCGGGTCCGGAATGCTCTGCAGCGCCTGGTGAAAGGCCTGCACCATGGCCTCGAACGCCGCGCCGTCGGTAATCTGGGCCCCGATCAGGCGGCCGATGATGTTGCTGGTCGTGCCGGGGCTCTCTTGCTTGGGCTCGAGCCACTTGGTGTTGTCAAACCTCGGCTCCACCCAGCTGATGCCGTTTTCCGACCTTGTCTTGAACCAGCTCTTGCTGTCGTCGACCCGGTAGTCGCGGTCGATGATCAGCATCATGAGCAAAAATGAAGTCTTGATCTTCAGCTGGGTCGAGGCGCTCAGAACCTGGCCGTAAAGCTCCGGCTCAATCGCGGCAAAAACACGCCGCGACAGGTTTTCGACCTCGCGCTGAAACTCCTCGCTGGACTGCACCAGGGCCTTGAAATCATCCCCGGTCTGCAGCCCCTGGAAAAAAGCGTCCATGGCCGCTTTCTTGTCCACGATGCCCGGGTCGTTCTGAATCTGGTGAACCTTCTGGTTGATCACCTTGTCGGCCATCCGCACGATGTAATAGTTTCTGCCGGCAATGTCGGCAGCGATCTCCTTGGGAGTGGCGCCCAGCTGCCCGGTCAGCTTGGAGATCAAGGCGCTGGCCGAAACATCGGCGCCGGTGCTGGGAGTCTGATCCTGGTTGCTGAAGATGGGAATGCCGTTGATCATCTGGACTCCCCGGGTCTTCCATACGAACTTGTCCTTGACCACGGACGCCATCTGGGTCAGGGTGGTGGTCCCGCCCGCTTTGGCGGCATTGGCAACGGCCAGCAACGCCGCATGGGACATGACCGGGCCGCCGTCCAGCGTGTGCTTGATCTGGAATATCAGCCCGGGATTTACATTGGTGAATTTGTCCGGGGAAAGGTCAAGGGCCGGATCAATTTGCCGGAAGGCCCGGTCGTTGTACATCTGCACCCCGGGAATCTGATTGTCCGGGACAGAAGGCGGCGTGGGCAGGAAAAAAATCACCTTCGGGCTGTCAACGCCGGCCTGGACGCCAAAGCCCAGGGAGGCAAAGAACTTAATGAAATGCTCCATTTTCTTGGCATCATCCAGCACGGCCCCGGCGCCCAGAGTGGAGGCGTCCGACTCGGCCTTTTCGATCAGACGGCTTTCCATGCTTTCAAAAAGACCCCCGGTCCCCTTGTCAATCACCCTGTTGGCCAGATTTTGCACGTCCGGGACAAAGGTTTCATCCACCACATTGTTCTTGATGCTGCCGATCTGCACGTCGGTCTCGACAAACTGGGTGAGACCCTGGGCCTTGACCTGGGTGGCGATCAGGTCGATAAAGGTCCTGGTGGCCGCCATGATCTCCTGGGTGATCTGGATCTTGAACGTGCTTTCCACAAAATCCTTGACCTTCTGGGCAATCGCCGCGGTCAGCGGGTTGACATCCACCTGGCCTTTTTTCGTGTTATCGGTCGGGTCCAACAGGGCCCCTATCGCCACCTTCTTGGTGGGGTCGATGGGGCTGATGAACTCGGCGCGCACGATGACCGGTATCTGGGGCGGTATTTCCACCTCGGGGGTAGCCGGATTGTCAAAATTCTCGGCAACAAAAGAATAATTGCCCTTGGCATCGGTCTTTACCTCGGCCAGGGGCTTTTCAAATTTCGTGTCGTCGGCCGCGTAAATCTTCACCGTGGCGCCCGGGGTCGGCGGCATCTCCACCGCGGTAGTTCCGGCCATCAGCCCGGCCGCGTACAGCGCGGCCCTGCCGGCCGTCACCTCTTCCTTGGGATAGGTGACGACACCGGCGATTACCGGAGGCTCGGCCACGACCTCGGTGGCGGCCGAGGCGTTGACCCAGAAGCCCTCGCCCGGACCGATGGTGGAAAGCTGCGCAAAGCCCTTGGAATCGGCATAGGTCCCGGCCGGGGATTCACCGGGCAGATAGACCGACCAGCTGCTTCCGGTCCACTTCCATACGCTGGCAAATTTTGCAGCATCTGAAAAAAGAGAACCCACGTTGATGGAGTTGGCCGTGACCAGCCCTTTCAGGTTCCAGCCGGGCAACGTGGCGATCACACTGTCGGTCTGATCGGTGCCGCTGACCGTCAGGGGCAGACCCTTGGCGGCATTGACCCAGAAACCTTCACCCGGATTGAGGGTGGCAAGGGCTGCAAAGCCTTTGGACGTTGCATAGGCCGCGCCGCCGTCGGTCTCACCCGGCAGGTACACCGCCCAGCCGCCGTCTTTCCACTTCCAGACGCTGGTGAAACTGGCAGCATCCGAAAGGGAAACGGCGGCCGTGATTTCAACCCTGGCGCTGACCAGGTTCCAGCCGCTGGACAGCTGGATCGTGGCCGCAGCGGAAAGCCCCGTAAACAGCAGGAAAAATACGGCGAAAAAAAGTATGCCTCTGAAATACATCTTACTCATGTTCTACCTCCTTTATTTCTTTACCTGGCAAAACGTTATTCGGCTTCAAAAAAAACACTACAGGTCTATATAGCAACAAACGTGCCATAGAGCCAGGCAAAAAATATGACTCTTCTCCGATATCATGTGACAATATCCATTTTAATCCTTCCCCGGCCCGCTTACGGGCATGGGCCGTGGCTGGAAAAAGGGGCCGGGGGTTCCGCCGGGCCCCGGAATACATTGGATATCGGAGACGGTTTAGCATCTTGGAGTTATTGTAGCAGATTTGAGCGCCAAAAAAAAAACAAATTTGTGTTCAATTCCCGGCATATCCGGGTGCGTCCCGGCGGTGTCTGTTGTAGCCGCCCGTTATTGACGGTTTCCTATTAACGCAGGTTCTCAATAACTTATGGTAAAAAGATATTTTTACGTCTTGTTGTCATTCCTGCGGAAGCAGGAATCAAGAATATTTTCGACTTGTTACTGATTGCGCCAAGGCTTTAGAAGCGCCCGCCTGCGCGTGAATGACGTGATGCCCCAGAACTTGTTTTTTAGGAGTTAAATGCGTAGGCATTAAGGGAAAATAATAAAATCGAGTGTTTAATTTCCGACACACCCGGACGCATCCCGGCGGGGTTTACTCAGACAACTTGCTGTTTTTAAAATAAAACTGCATATGTTCAATTTACGACAGGGTGAGGGGAAAATAGCAAAGGCGGGACGGGTCCGGAACTAAAGAGGTTTTTTGATCTGGTATTTATCCATTTTGCTGTAAAGGGTGCCTCTGGCGATATGGAGCAGTGCGGCAGACCGTTTCAGGTTCCAGCCTGTTTCCGACAGGGTCCGTAAAATCAGGGCCCTTTCCGCATCGGGAAGAGAGTGGTCCGCCAGTTCGAGGGCGATCTTATTTTGAGCCGGCTCTTTTATGGTATGCTGGGACATATTGGATAACTCCTTCAAACTCGATGCGGCCGACTTCCAAGTCTCCTGCCGCCGGGTTCAACCCGAATAGGAATACAATTTGCAATTTTTGTGCCAGATCATCAGGGTTAAAGGCGCCGGTAACCGTTCACGGTTTACAGTTATCGGTTCACGGTGTAAAAAAACAGGCATTAGAGGAGAAATATGGGGTCTTCTTTTGATGATTTAGAAGTTTGAAAAAAATGAGGAAAAACGTCTGTATTTTTGACTTTTGAGAAACCCGGGTCAGAATTTTTCGAATCCGTATTTTTTCATTTTGCCGTAAAGGGTCCCCCTGGCAATATCCAGCTCCTTGGCCGCCTGCTTCAAATTCCAGTTGGTTTCCTGAAGGACCTTGAGAATGATGACCGCTTCCGCCTCATGGAGCGACCGGGAAGAAATGGTAAATTTGAAAGGTTTTTTTTGCAACGACCCTGTCATGTCTTCAGGCAGGTCGGCCGGGGTGATGGCTGAACCCTTGCAGAAAATCATGGCATGTTCCATGACGTTTACGAGTTCTCTCACATTTCCCGGCCAGTCATAGCGATTCAGCATCTCGATGGCCTCCCTGGAGATAGGGGGCGTTTTTTTTTCTGACCGGTCACAATGGATTTTCAGGTAGTGGCGGGCCAGGATGAGAATATCGCCTTTTCTTTCCCTGAGCGGCGGCATGTGCAGGGAAACAACCTTGATCCGGTACAGCAGGTCTTCCCGGAAAAGATTTTCTTTGACCATTTTTGAAAGGTCTTTATTCGTTGCACAGATAAAGCGGGCATCCACCTGTAACGTTTGCGTGCCGCCGACCCGTTGAAAGGTTCCCGTCTCCAGCACGCGCAAAAGGGATGTCTGGGTGGAGGCGGGAATATCTCCGATTTCATCCAGGAAAATGTCTCCTTTGTCGCCAATTTCAAAGTGTCCTTTTTTTTGTGCCGTCGCCCCGGTAAAGGCGCCCTTTTCATGACCGAACAGCTCGCTGTTGATCAGTGTTTCCGTTAAAGCGGCACAGTTCACCTTGACAAAGGGGCCATTTCTGCGGGGACTCTTATAGTGAATGGCATCGGCGATAAGTTCCTTGCCGGTGCCGGTTTCTCCGGTGATCAGGACTGTAGCATTGGCGGCGGCCACATTTTCAACTCTCTGGAAAATATCGAATATTTTCGGATCCTGGCCGATGATATTTTCAAAACGGTGCTTCTGTCTTTGTTCCTTGGCCGAAGGAAGACTTTTCAGCAAAGCGCTTTTCTGATCGGTGATCCTGGCCAGGATCCTTCTGATTTTTTTAAAATCAAAAGGCTTGAGCAGGTAGTCGTAAGCGCCCGCCTTCATCGCCTTGACGGATTCTTCTATAGCCCCCTGGCCCGTGATGAGCAGGACGAAGATATCGGGATATCGCGCTCTGATTTCATCCAGCAGCGTCATACCGTCCATTTGGGGCATCTGGACGTCGCTGATGACGATGTCGGCGGGGAAACCCGCAAGTTTTTGTAACGCGTCCCGGCCGTTGGAGGCGCTTTCAATCTCAAGCGCCTTTTCGGTCCGCAGGCCGGCCGAAAAAAGACGCCGGACGGCAGGGTCATCATCGACAAACAGTATTTTTGTTTTTGAAGGCATTTTTTACAGACGAAAGATCCGAAACCGGCGATGGGATCATGTCAGGATCCGGTTCAAATTAACTCCAGAGATGACCCGGATTTAATATATTATACTTCTTTTATTGTCAATCCTTAGATGTTATACTTAAGACGTAAATCAGCAGACAGCTTCCAAACATACAGGAGAAGCCATGACGGCCGACCATTCAATTTCCCAGGATAAAGAGGGCCAGGCGCTACTTTCCATCGTCATACCGCTGTTCAACGAAGCAGGCAATTTAACAAAGCTCTACGATGAACTCATAACGGTTTTGCCTGCCATAAAGCTGCCCTGGGAAATTATTTTCTCAGATGACGGCAGTCAGGACAGCTCCTGGGAAGAAATCGAGCTGCTGCATGCAAAGGACCACCGGGTAAAAGGGCTGCGCCTTTCGAGGAATTTCGGGCATCAATACGCCCTGCTGGCCGGATTATCCTGCTCCAGAGGGGATGCGGTTGTTTCCATGGATGCTGACCTGCAGCATCCGCCTGAAATGGTGCCGAAGCTCGTGGCTGAATGGCAAAATGGCAACAAAATTGTTCATACCAACCGCCTGGATCCTGAAAATATTTCCTTTGCAAAAAAAATAACCTCAAAACTTTATTACAAGGTCTTTTCTTTTTTAAGCGGGGTGAAAATCGGGAGCGGGATGGCCGATTTTCGTCTTTTGGACCGCCAGGTTTTAAACAACGTCCTCTGTTTTCAGGAGGAAGGTCTATTTTTCAGGGGGGTTGTTCAATGGGTTGGACATAAAAATACGACGCTGGACTATGCCTGCCGGGAGCGTTTTGCCGGAGCCAGCAAATACACGCTCGGAAAAATGATTAAACTTGCCCGGACAGGGATCACTTCTTTCTCGACCGTCCCCCTGCGGATCGGGATATTCATCGGAATCATCACCAGTCTGCTGGCCTTCGGGGAAATGGTGTACGCGATTGCAGTCAAAATCTTTACAGACACGGCGACCCCCGGATGGGCTTCGGCCGTTTCGATTGTTTCGTTTCTCTTCGGCATACTGTTTATCCTGCTGGGCATTGTCGGAGAGTACGTCGGCAGCATCCTGATAGAAGTCAGACGGCGCCCCCGTTTCCTGATCACGGAGCAGGTGGGCATCCAAAACAAAATTCAGGATTACCGGTTCTGATATGATTACTTTTTCAGCGGCCCTTGAGCTTTTCAGCAGCCTGCCTGCCGTACACCGTTTCCGGGTGCTCGGCCGCCACAGTTTTATAGGCCCACAAAGACAGCTTCTCCTGTCCTGTTTTTTCATAGCAAAGCCCCAGATGATAAAAAGCTTCAGGTATCAGCCGGTCTTTGGGGTATTGTTTAATGAACTTCTGGTATTGACGAATGGTTCCGGCGCAGTCCCCCTGCTTATAATAGCTGAGCGCGAGAGTCCCCAAGGCCAGGGGGGCGCCGGCAAAATCCGGAAATTGTGCGACGATTTTCTCAAAAATCGACCTGGCCTCCTCCAGGCGCTCGGCGTTGAACATCCTTACGCCCTCGGCCAGATATTCCCCGGCAGTCGCCCGGCGTAATGGCGGGGGCTGTTCCTCAAGCGCATGGTGCTCCCTGAGCCGGTCCCTGGCAAATCCGGCCCAGCGGGTTTCCGGGAAATTATCCAGGACCCTGCGCATCCTGGCAATTCCCTGCTGCTCCTGTCCGCTGCGGAAAAAACAGATTCCGGTATGATAGATGGCCTCAGGGACCCAGCTGCTTTTGGGGTAACGCAGGATCAGATCTTCAAAAGCCTGGACGGCCGCGCTGTCGTTGCCCTCCAGGAAATAAGATATGGCGATGTAGTAGGCCGATTCCCGCGCCAGGGCCGAATGAGGCAGAGTTTCCCTGACATGGCGGAACCCGTCCCGGGCCGCTTCAAACCGCCCGGCGTCTTTGTACTTTACACTCCGGTTGAAAATGCGGTTCGGGTCGGAAGTGTAGATATGGTAGCATATGCCGCTGACGGCCAGCCCTGCAAGGATCAGCGCAGCGACCGGGGCTGCGCGCCGGACCCGGGACCCGGGCTCATATGTCGGCCGGGGCGCCGGCCGGACCTGCACTCCCAGACGATCCGCCAAAGACGACCAGGCCGCAGGTCTGCCGAGCCGGAAAAGAGGAAGGTTAAGCAGCAGGACCAGAATGCCGATAGCGGTGAGCGCCTGTCCCAGCCGGTCCCACGGTCCCGGCCCGTAATAAAGCCGCACCTTGGGCTGCTTCGGATAGATAAGCATAAATGACGGGGAAACCAGAAAAACACGGTCAGCGCCCTGCACCTTCCAGTTTGGATGATACGTCATTTTGACCAGCAGCGGTTTATCGATGCAGTCGGTCTCGATGAGGATCTCCTGGTTTCCGACCGCCTCCTTGATGCCGCATTCTCCGGTGTCTACGGGGATGCGCGGGAGATTTTCAAGGCTGGCAGCTGCGGCCTTAAATTTACGGCCGGCCCCTGGCGCATCCTTGACACCCAGGACCAGGTGCACGTCCAGCAGATCATCACTGGCAAACCATTCATGCGCCACGCCCTTCCACGGCTTGCCCGAGAAAAAAACCGGTTCGAATTTCAGGGGAACAACGTAGCGGTTCCGGTTGGTGGTCAGCTCCCAGAGTTCGTAGGACCCGATGGTCTGCTTTAAACGGTACTGCGGAGCCTTCCGGATGGCCTGTTTAGCCGACGAACTTCTCAGGATCAGGTCCTTGACGTTAAACAGCTGCAACCGCTTGACTGCGCTGTGAAAATTCATGTTGGTATAGGTGTATTGAGGAAAAGGACGGGATTTGATGTGGGAAATCTCTGACTGTATATAAAAAACAAAAGGGGCGCTGATGGAGGCCTGCATGTAAAGTCCCTCCAGCGTTGCCCGCCCGGAAAATAACGGCAGCGATTCAAAGGCCCGGGTACTGCCGAAAACGCCGTGATCCGGAGAGTGTTCGAAAACCACCCGGGGGTCCTGAAAATTGCCTTTCAAGGCTTGATTTATATCCCGAAAGACAGGCCAGTCCGACTTGGCCTCAAAACCTTCATAGTTCCATTTGGCCCATCCCGGCGCGGGCCCCAATTGCCCGCCGGTCCAGACCATGGAGGCCGGCACCGCCAGGACCAGCAGCGCCCAGCTCAGGCCCCAGCGCTGCAAGGCCCGGCCTGACCATCCCAGAGCCATGGCGCCCGGCAAAACGGCCATCAGCTGCCCGTAAGGAACATAACGGATATCCACTACGCCCAGGCGGGGCGCAATGATAAAAAAAACCACCGAGACCGCCAGGCCGAACCAGAAATAAGCCAGCGGCACCAGGGCCTCTCTTGCGCTCCGGCGGTAAGTTGACAGCCCCCAGGCCAGCAGTCCGAAACTGCCCGCGCCGGCCATCACGATCAGGGGCAGAAGGATGGGGGGAGCCAGCTCCTTGATCGAGTTGATGGTCCAGGCCAGGTGATAGGGCGTGGTGTATGGGGTGAATACAATGAGCGGCACCAGCCAAAATGCCAGCAGGCAAAACCCCAGCAGATAAACTTTGAGCAGGTAAACCAGACGTCCGACAAAGCCCCTGGAGGTCAGGAGCCAAAAAATCGACACGGCCTCTGCAAAAAGAAGGGTGTATCCATGGCTGAAGCCCACCAGAAAGACGAGCGCGGCGTTCAGGATCACCCGGCGGTTGTCATCCATGGCTCCCCGGTAGAGGCTGCCCAAAAGAACAAGGGAAAGGGACATGCTGAGGCTGTAGGAGAACTCGCCGGCCAGCGTGCTGAGGATGTTGCCGCCCCACATGGAATTTGCCGGGTTAAATAGAAAGGGCAGCATCAGGGCCGCCCCGATGCCCGGTCCCGGGAAAGGGCATCGCAGCAGCCGCAGCATGAGGTAGGCGCCCACCGGTAAAAAAAAGACCCCCATCAAAGTTACCAGCTTGAAGGCGACTTGAAGCGGCAGGAACAGATCCAGAAAGCACATGATCAGGAAAGGCAGCGGAAAATAGAACTGCAGCATCGGGAACCCCGCATAGTTGCCCGGGGTCCAGCCGGTCACCCTGCCGGCCGGCAACAGCTCATGGCGAAGGTACTGGAGCGTGTAATAATGGGAGGCGGTATCGCCGCCGGTGGCAGTGGTTTTGGTCAGCAGGTATTGGGGGCTCAAATTGACCGCGATGAAAATCAGCACAGCTGCCAGTGCAAGCAGGTCCAAGAGCAGCGGCAGCCCTCCTTTCCCCTCGTCAAAGGCCTTTACCATCCACTGCCTGGCCCCGGGACTCATCAGGGACAAGACAATCCCTGCCAGGATCAGAGCCGGCAAGGCAAAAATGACCGGCCATCTTTTGTGCGCCGGCCGCAATATCCCGGCGGCAGCCCTTTCCAGCGGAACATTAAGATTTGCCTGCGCCAGGTGATGAACTCCATCCAGATCGTATTCAGCCACGAAAAAAACACCATGACGGCGCCCCTCCCCCCCCTTGCGGCTGGAAAGCCGGAAACGCGCCTCGGCCTTGCCGTCTTTCAAAGATACCCGCCGGACCCGGGCATCGGCCTCAAGATCCTCGGAAAAATGACTGGTAATTTCAACTTTATCAAGGCGGGGGTCGCGGCCGGCCAAACCCACCAGGACCACTCCCGGCTTCTCTGCCTTGCGCAGTTCCGGACGAATCTCAAGCAACGGCTGCCCCCCGGAGCCCTGAATATCCACAATGCCCAGCGCGGCGCTGGAAACGTTCGTATCGTCCGGGTGCAAATAGGACACCAGCACATAAAGCGGATAGGACCCGCGAAGATCAGGCGGCAGGGAAAAAGGCATTACGGCCTGCGCCGACTCTTCCGGAGCGATTTTTTCAGCCGCAAAAAGACGGTTACGCTCTTTCAGAAAACGGGCCTGAACCGAAACCATGCGGGCCGTTTCCGTTCCGGAATTGGTGATCTTGACGGCCGCTTCCACCTTTCCGTGTAAAATGCGGGTGGAAGTTGTGATCGACAAAGTGATTTGCCCGGCCCGGGCGGGAAGAAGCCGGAAAAACAGACCGGCCGTAATCAGAAAGCAGCTTAAAAAAACGGTTTTCCTCATGTTAAGAGACCTTTGCAAAACGCCCCCTTTTGCCCGATTTCTGTGTCCGGCGCAGAATTTAATCCTCAAAATACTATTTGACAAGGAATTATTACTTGATTAGTGTCCGTCCATAAATGGCCCTTTTTGCGCCGGGCGGCCTTCTCCGCAGGTTTTCGGTTGCGGCGTACGACACGTACGCCTCTTTGTCAAATCCAATCCAATCCCGAACCTTTTCATTCAGGGTTCAATGAACCGGTTTTTAACAACACATCTAAATTGATGACAGATACGATATCAGAAGATAAAAGATCTATCATTCAAACCAGTAAAAAGAATGATCGAACTGCACGCATTGCCGTTGGTTGCATGGTTCTTGTCTGGGGCCTTTTTTACGGGGTAAACTCCGTATTGAGAAACGAGAATTTCTGGTTTTCCGCCTATGACGTGGCCAAACAAGATCAGTCGATATGGCTGCTATCCCGGTTCGAACCCCCATTTAACACCATCCGGGGGATGAACACCTTTGGCGACCATGCACACTTTATTTATGTTCTGCTCTGCCCTTTGTACTGGCTGCTGCCTTCCATTAATTTATTCCTTTTTTTGACACCCCTGATCAGGGGATTATCAGGCCTGGGTATTTTTTTTATTGCCAAAGAAAAATTGAAGGGCAATCTCTTCGGGCTGTTTGCCGTGCTGCTGATGCTGTTAAATCCGGCCTTTGGAAATGTCAATCTGGATCACTTTTATCCCGAAACCTGGGCCACCACCTTTCTTATCTTTGCGTTTTTCTTTTCAGCGGTTAAAACCAACTGGCGATGGTATTACACGCTTTTTTTGACGGCGCTGCTTATGAAAGAGGACGTCTCGCTGATATTTTTCATGCTTTCCATTTATCTGTTCTTTTTTAAAAAAGAAAGAAAACATGCTGCCATCACGGCAATAATTTCAGCAGCCTACTTTATCCTGGCCGCCAAACTCCTTTCTTATTTTGCCGGCACCTATTCCGTATTCGCCAGTGGCGGGCAGATGGGCGGGATACTGTCCAACGCTTTTAATATCAAGTTTTATTTGGCAAAAGCCACAGAACCTGTTTTTCTCGATTACGTGTTCAAGGTCGGCGCGCCGCTTCTTTTCATTCCCCTGGCAGCCCCGCACGTGTTGTTTATTTCTCTGCCCTCCATTATGGCGAATATGCTTTCCGGATGGCCGTACCTTAAAACAATTGACTACCACTATACCATTTATATCACTCCTTTTTTATTTATAGCCTTTATTTATGCCCTGTCGTCACTCAAAAAGCATCTATATGCCGCCAGAGCCGGAAAAATTTTATTCACCGTTCTGCTGTTGTTGATATTTACCGCTACGATGATCGCCAACCTGACAGGCTCCAAAATACCTTTACCGCAAGTTTACCATGGAACAAAGGCCGATTTTCTTCACTATAAAACCAGCAGGTCAGTAAAGGAAATCCATGCGGCCTTAGCCCTGATTGACGACGTTTCGCCGGTCAGCGCAGATACATTTTTTGCGGCTCACCTGGCGCACAGAAAAAAAATATATCAATTTCCGGTTCCCTGGTATCCGAACTATTACGGGGTTTCAGGAACCAGGCTGCCCGAAACTGAAAAAATAAAGTATGTATTCGTCAAGCATAAATTCTTGCAGGGCAGGGAAAAAGACCTCGTGGACCGGTTGATATCATTAAAAAAATATAAAGTGATATTCCGCGGCGGCGAAATAACACTTCTTGAAAAGAACCCCGCAGTTACCGGTAAGGACGATCAAAAGCCCCATCCCCCGGAAATGATCCTTTACGAAAATTTCGAAGGAGAATACACCCGGGGACGGACTCAGGTTTGGTCCGGCAGCTTGGATTCGGACCGTTTCAGTACGGAAATGTTTGTAAAGGATAATAAGGAAACGACCGGCAGCTCCTACGAGCTTGTTTCTTCAAATGGCATGGATGCGGAATTTTATTTCATGGTGCCGGTGGAACCGAATCAGATTTACAGGTTTTCAGGTTGGATACACAATGGCAATGTAATCAATATCAATGCAGGGTTCTGGGGAAAATATTTTATTCAGCAGCTGAACAGACCCGGCGACTACAGGTTCGAAAGTGTCACTTCTGTCACCAGAATGGAAAAATATAACGCCGGCGACAATAAGGGATGGTACTATCAAGAGGCAGTTTTTCACACAGCGCATGACACCAGGCAAATTAGAATCAGCGCCAGTTTCGCGTCATGGGGAAGTGCAAAAGGAAAACTCTATATCGACAACATGAAGCTGGAAAATTTGGATTGATCCGCATGGCAAACCAATCGTGAACCTTGGGAAAAGGGTCAATTCCATTCAAGTTAAAAAAGGGGAGAAGAAAAAATATCTTCCCCCCTTTTTAATGGCGTTACGATATATCTTTACGCCGACGTCTCAGGTAACAGGCACCGCTCCATGCCAGCGCCATGAATGTCAGCGCCAGGATCATGACCGATAACCAGCTCAATCCGCTGAGCAGCATCATTTGACTGAAGCCGACCACCGGCAACAGAGCCGCTCTGGCCACCGACCTCAGAATTTCATGATCGGCAATAAACCTGGCTGCCGGCGGTGAGTACCGGTAATAGGTTTCAACAAACTTCCTGCCCACGGAGTTGGTCAGAAGATAAATATCTCTGAACTCCCTGAGGATTTTGACGCCCGGTTCCATGATGGAACCATAAGCCGCCGTGGCGATGAAGCATCCCAGATCGTCGCTGCCGCCGCCGGTTGACGGGTTGGAAGCTGCCACAAAGGAAGAAAGGTGATCGGTCAGGATGGCAACGGTATAGGTGACCTGGCCGGATACCGGCTGGTTCTCCAGCTTGCCGATAATGGTCCCGCCCTTGAAAAAATTAGTTGTCGCGCCGTTAACAGTTCCAGTTCCATCTTTGCCGGCCAGCTCGACAAGTCCGTTTGCAGGCACAAAATAGACCGAGAAAAAAGGCGAATTATTCGAGGACCTCACGATCTGGAGCGTGACCACGATGTCTTTGTCAAAAAACAGGCTCGACGAGGAATTGCCCATGGTGAAAAAGACCAGATCCTTATCATTTTTCCATGTTGAGGAAAACTTTTCCTTTTGCGCATCAGACAGGTCCGCCAGTTTCGTGGCTTTGGGCGGCGAGATGACTCCGGTGTAGGCCTCGCCTTGCGCACTTCCCAGTTTTACCGCGGTGGCCGGAGGAAAGGTCGCCTTGATCACCGGGGCCGTTTTATCGACGATCGCCCCGGACTCCATGACCATTTCAAAGGCCGCCGGGGTTTTACCGCCGGCGCCCAGCGTGACGGGACCTGTAATCGCGGCGGCCGTTGCTTGATCCAGCGTGGAAACGTCCGTCGGAGCCGAAACCGCGGCCAGCCCGGCAAGGTTCAGCTTGGCAAAGTCGGTGATGTTCCCGGCCCTGTCCCGGGTGTTCAGGCTGCCGTTAAACAGCTTGCCGCCGAACACGATCAGATCCGACTGCGCGGTCTCGCCGATGGTGGCGGTGATGTTTACCAGGACCCCGGCGGTCGCGGCGGTCTGTTTGCCGGCATACAGATATATTCTGATCCTGGTGCCTAAATTTTCATAGAAAATAAATCCATCTTCCGTTTTACTGCTGTCCCAGGCAGACATCAGCGTCTTTAAGGCATTGAAATTCTTAACGGCGCTGGCGTCCACAAGTCCTTTGGGGAAAAGCGTTGTTCCTGCTGTGACTGTAACAGCTTCCAGCGTGGTAGCCCCGAAATCGAATATGAATTCTCCTGCCAGGAACTCACTGAACCCGGTGACATTGACAGGAATTGTAACCGTGCCACCCGTGGCTATTTCCGCCGGGTCGTCAATGGAAACCGTTACTGCGGCAAGACTCACAGAAACAGAAGCCATCAACAACATCAGCAGGACAGGTATTATTTTTTTAAGCATTTAATCCTCCTTATGACGTTCGTTTAGGGTTACGTTTCTGCAAAATTAATTACATTCCTGGCTCAGATAACGTATGATCAGGGCTGCATCCAGAGCGTTCACCTGTCCGTCTCCGTTGATATCCATCCCCTTACTGGGAAGAGACTTCAAATCAGTACAGGTCGGCAGCGCCGGAAGTGTGGTCGTGGTCGTGGTCGGGGTGGTCGTGGTCGTGGTCGGGGCCGCCGTGGTCGTCGTCGGGGCCGCCGTGGTCGTGGTCACCACAATCACCGTGGTCGTGGTCGGGGCCGCCGTGGTCGTGGTCGGAGCCGTCGTGGTCGTCGTGGTCGGGGCCGCCGTGGTCGTCGTCGGGGCCGCCGTGGTCGTTGTCGGGGCCGCCGTGGTGGTCGTCGTGGTCGGGGCCGCCGTGGTCGTGGTCGTGGTGGTGGTCGCGGTGGCGGCCGCCGGTGTCGCCTCGGCTACATTTGAATACGTTTGTATCGTCAAATTAAAGCCGCTGCCTGAAAAGTTACGGACCTTAAACTGATAGATCTTCCCATTCGTAAGGCCCGTCATAGTATAAGTCGCTCCAGTGGTTGTAACATTTTGGCTCTCAATTGCCGTAGTCGAAAATGTCCCGTCCGTATAATAAATCGCATAGCCGGATGATGCCTGATCTGCGGTCCAATTGAGGGTTACCTGGCCATCGCCGGCGGTTGCCGACAGATTCGATATTTGGCCCAGACCGGCTACTGGCGGTGTGCCTTGTGGCCAGGTGTAATTCTCAGCGGCCTGGACACTGCCGGTGCTAAAGAACAGCAAAATCGCTATAGCTGAAAAGATTAAACATACGTTTTTGCCTGCGTTCATTTTCTCCTCCCTTTTCATAAGTTGACAGATTTGTAAAAAGTCAAAATCAGCCGGCAAAGTTAAAAGCTCCAAATTCAAGGCGTGCAAATCCTAAAAAAGGAAGCATACTTTTCACACCCTGCATTGAGGAAGGATGCAACGCAACGCTGAAGTTGGACTTTTTACGAAGCCGTCATAAGTTAGCGTTCTAATATTGAAGTATATTATTATGATTTGTTCCGTTTCAACTCTCTGCCTCAACAGACCCGGCACGCTCCTGAAAATATTTTCTTTGAAATTATATAGAATGTCAAATCATTAGATTCCTTTTATATTAAAAACCGCGTCAGGTAAAGCGAAATACGAAAAAAAATGAAATTATCAGTTTTTAAAAACAAACTTTCTTACAAGCAAAAAACATGCCACTCCGATCACCAGATAAAGAATGAGCCTTTTTAAAAAAATAAACGCGATGGAATCGCCAACCGGATCACCGGCAACCGTTTTTTCAGTATCCGGGGGTGTCCGCCCGGTTGTTTTTGGCTGAACCGGACCGGGCTCTATCTTCCTTCGGGGCGCCGGGGTTGGAGATTTTCCTTCCGGGGCCGCCGGTTGGGGTTTTGCGGGAACGGCGCTCAAAGAACCGGGGGGCGGACCGCCTGAGACCTCCGGAACCCCGGGGCGGGCAGCTGTTGGGGAAGACCTGGGTGCTCCTGCTCTTTTTTCAGCAGGTTCCCTGCCCGGCAAGGCGGAGTCGCCGGGCCCGGACGGATTTTGGACCTGGTTTTCGATAACTTCAGCGCCCCCTGCGGGTTGAATCTCCCTCCCGGGCCTGGGCGCTGACGGTTCAAAGCCCTGGCGCAATATCCCGGTTTCCCGTCTGATCAATTCATCCATCTTTTTCACATCAGGCGGCACGGATTCCGGTCCCTGGGACGTTTCCTCCGCCCGGCCGGGGGCCTGCCCGGGCATGGGCGGCATTTCGACAGGGTCAAATTTGGCGGACGGGGGTGGCGGCCCGGGAGAGGCGGCGTAGGCATTTATAGGCCTGGTTCCCGAAATGGAGAATATGCCCGCGAAGACGAGAATAATGATAAATGGTCTACCCGGGTTGAATTGGAACATGTCTTTCAAAAAACCTTTAAAATTAGACGTATTAGAGCATTGCAACCGTACTGCTTGTTCTATACGATAAAAACCTTTACCCGTCAACGAGAAAAGAAAAGGTGTCACCGGGCCGGGTTGATCATCAGCTCGGCCGATTCTGTGCTGTTGATCCAGAATCCCTCGCCATAATAGATTTTTTCAAGCTTAACGAGTCTCCTGCCGTTGATGTAGTCTTGCAGGAAGGCGTCGTCAACCTCCGGGATGTAGACCTGCCAGACTTTTTGGCTGCTTTCATATTTCCACACGCTCTTACACCAGGGGCTGTTTTCCAGGGCCGTTACATCGAAAGCTTCCAGCGCGCTGATTCCCGCCAGATTCCAGCCCGGCTTGAGGGAAAGGGACCTGTCTGACAAGGATCGGGAAAATTCGACCTCGAGCCCTTCCTGTCGGGAAAGAATCCAGACACCATCGTCCATGCCGAACCCGGAAAGCCTGGCAAACCCCTTGGCCGAAATGTAAAGGGCTGTGAACTCATCGGTCTCATTGGGGAAGTTGACCTGCCAGCCCTGCCGGTCGCTGTCCCAGCGCCAGGCGCTTGTCAGAGAGGTCCGGATGGCCTCCAGTTCACCCTTGCCGTCCGACGGCACGTTCACCAGGTTCCATCCGCCGGTGAACCGGGTGGCCACATAACTGTTGGCGTCATAGTTATAGACGAATTTCGTCTCGGCATCAAAGGCCTGGTCCGAGCCTGGCAGAATGACCACCACGACATTCACGGCTGTAAACAAGGTGTGATCTTTTTTGATGAAAACCCCCTGGGTGGCATTTTCCAGGGCAAGCGGAACCGGGGAATGCAAAGCGCCGTCCTCGCCTTCGGGAACAATGAATACCCGCCACCGGGGTTGGGTGCCGCTGGCCAGGGAACCCTGCCCCTGGAAATTGAAAACCAGCCGATTGGCCAGGGCATTCAGGTCATTGTCTTTCAGCACGAAACGGATGTAATTGGTCCCGTAATACCCGGGAAGATAGGTGTAATCATCCACCCGGTCCGCATGCCAGGTTTCCGGAAGCGTGTCCATGGCAAATTTCCTTACCCGATAAACCGGGTAAAAAAGGCTTCCGTCCACATACGCGTTCTGGATATCCAGGTTTTTGAGGGCAAAACCGGTAAAAGCATCGTCAAAATCCTGGACGGCGTTGACGGTCTGCTCCTTCAGAAAACTGTGGATGGCTTTCCGCGGGTCTTTGGTGCGGGAGGTATGCTCCCAGATGGAGCGGATCACCCGGCTTCCGACCGGATCATCCGGCTGGTGGAAGTTTTCGGTCAGATATTTAAGGAAGAGAACGCCGCCGTACCGAAAATTTTGGTCTGAAGAAAAAAGGGACCGGTGCGGCAAATTGACCCAGTAGTTGACATATTGCCTGTAATCGTTCACCAGAGGATAGACTGCGTCTTCCATCCAGACGGCGCTGCTTTCGGCCAGCCAGTAATTCCCGCCCTGCAGCAGGTCATCGATCGGCAGGTAGGAAAACTGGATGGCATGGAAGAATTCGTGCGCGAAGGTAACCTTCAGCGTATTTAGGTTCATATCATGATTCAGCACGATATAAGGCGCCCCGGACTGGTAAAAGAACGCGATGCCGTGGATATTCTTCGGGAGGGTGATCCCCTGGCCGGGCTGGTTGGTATCGACGGCCGTGTTCACCACGCCGGTATCGGCGATGTAGACGTCAATATAGTAGTCCTCACTGCCGGCCGGCCGGTTAAAACCCATGGCAGCCACTTGCAGGGACCAGACTGTTTCGCAGATCCCCTTGCTGAAATCGGCCTTGACGGACGGGTCGTTTTTGTCATCGGGATCACTCCCGGCCAGTTTCTCTATATAGGTCGGGAAGCCGTCCTGGTCCGGATCAAGCCAGTAGGTGTAATAGGCGCTGGTCTTATTAACCTTGGCCGCATAGTCCGCGCCCCAGATAATCCTGCAATGACCCACAATCAGGGTCCTGGCCCCTTGAACGGTTTCACTGGCGGCGCTCCTGGAGAAGGCCAACCGGGGATCGGCGGGTCGGACCAGGGGTTCGGGCAGATAGTAGCGGCCCAATTTGGACCTGGCCTCCCTGGAAAGCCGGCCCCAGTGTCGCGCGATGCGGGCCATTTCAAGGGTAATGCTCTGCCGGGTCTGCAGACTTTCAATGAATTGATCCACATCAAAAGTTTCCGGGTCAAAGGCGCGGGCCGCTCCGGGGGCCCACACCCCGGAAAGCATTGGGATTACCCAGCAAAGTATCCTGATAAAGCGCATCGTTCGTCTCGGCCCATGGCTTTTAAAAAATTACCGGAACCTGCAAAAGGGCAGTTACTTTCCGGTTTGCAGCGGCTCAGTGAAATTATAGGTCATGTAAATCATATCGGTGGTATAATTACCCATAAAATCCTGGTACACATTGAACAGGGCTTCCTGTAATGAAAGCTGTCTGCGGGGCCCGACCTCTTCCTTTAATTTTTTTTCAAAAAAAGCAATGGATGCCCAGGCGTCTTTTTTCAAGTCAGCCTTGACAGGCAAGGTGCCGATATCCTCAAATTTTATATTTTCATGCGTCAGCCGGCTGCCTGGCGGGATGAGATGGATGTGGCTGATCAGCTTCACCCTTTTTTTATCAAGGTACACGACTTCATAGTATTTTTTCCTGTTTTTTTGACTTTTTTCCGGGGGGCCCTCCGCATCCAGCAAAGAATAATTGCCCCAAAGCATAAAAGACAGCATCAGGTAAAAAAATCTTGTCTTCATAATAAATCCCCGTCGTTGTTGGTCGATATCGTAAAGACCAGAGTAAGCTGCCTGCCGGCATTGAGCAAGCAAAATCTTCAGCAGCGTCCTCGATTCCTTTTCCGCTGCCCCGGGGTTCAGGAAGTTGTGAAAATGACCCTGTGTCCGCCAAAGCGTTCCCGCCATCTGGGGATAACCTCCTTGTTGTAAACGTAGTCCGGAACCTCCCCCTTTAAGGCGGTCAAAACAGCCCGGTTTGACCACTCCCCCCCCGGCCTTAACTCGCCGGTGTCCGCAGAGGCCGACACCATGTGGGGTGACAACAGCACCCGGTGTCCCATCTTGAGCAGCGGGGAATCCGGGGCCAGCGGCTCGTCCTCGAAAACGTCCAGGCCGGCCGAGATCCTGCCCATGCGCAAGGCTTCCACCAGTGCCTTTTCGTCCACCACCGCGCCGCGGGAGGTGTTGACCAGGACCGCATCCTGCTTCATCAGGGCCAGCTGCCCGGCCCCGATCATGTGGCGGGTTTCCCTGGTCAGAACGACGTGCAGGCTGACGACATCGGATTCTTTCAGCAGCGTGTCCAGGTCAACCTGCTCCACATCGTTGAGAATAAAGCGCGAGGCCTCCACATAGGGGTCGCAGGCCAGGATGCGGACCCGCCACGGCGCCAGCAACTGGGCGAACCTGCAGCCGATCCTGCCCAGCCCCACGATGCCGACGGTAATGCCGGAATGACCGTCCCTTCTTTTTCCCAGACTTACGCACTGCAGGGCCCGGTCGCGCCATTGCCCCCGCTTTACAGCGTCGTCTTTCTCGCGGGTCTTTTTAAGCAGCGTCAGCATGATCCCCATGGTCCCTTCCGCCACGCCGATATAGGTGGCTTCCGTCGGGGCATGGGTCACCAAAATGCCTCTGTCCGTGGCGGCCTCAATGTCCACATCGTCCACGCCGACGGTGCTTTTGGCGATGATGCGCAGGTTCGGCGCGCTTTCCATGACCTTTCCTGTAATGGGGCTGCTCCGGATGGACGCGCCCGTGAGTGCGTCGGCGTCCCTGGCCATGATGCACATTTCATCCTCGCTGTTTCCTTGGGGCGTCAGCCATGACGCACTGCCGAAAACGAGCGTGCACCCGGCCTCCTCGATTTCGCGGGTGCCGCCGCCGGTGGGGGCGAACACAAAAACCCTGGGGTTCGACATCGTTTTATTCCTCCTTTTCAGCTGAAAAAACCAAACTGCCGTGGTTCACTATAACCTTATATTAAATATTTTTGCGACTTTCAACGATACTTTTGAAGACCCTGCAGCAGGATGCGGGCAATGCGCTCGCTGTTGCGGTTCATTTCGGTTGTGCACAATGCTGCTTGACAGCGACGGCAACAATTATTTATCATTGCCCGAAATCCTCAACCAAAAAACAACAGGAGATCTCGGCCATGAAAACAACGGTGCAAACGTACTGTCCCCAATGCAAATCCCGCTGCGGTGTGATCTGTGAAATCCAGGATGGACATCTGACCGGCATACGCAAGGACCCGGATCATCCCAACGCGGTGAATTTGTGCCCCAAGGGTCTGGCCGCTCCTGAACTGGTTTATCACCCGGAACGCCTGCGACATCCCTTGAAACGCACCCGGCCCAAGACGGATCCGGATCCGGGATGGCAGAGAATATCCTGGGATGCGGCCCTCAACGAGATTGCCGAGCGGCTGCAGACCTGCAAAACGACCTGCGGGCCGGAGAGCGTTTTTTTCGGTCAAGGCGCCTCGGGAGGCACGCCGGCCAACGACTATCGCGACTGGGTGACCCGGCTGGCGCTGGCTTTCGGCAGCCCCAACGGCGGTCTGGGCACAACCCACATCTGCAACTGGCATAAGGACAGCGGGTCAAAATTCACCTACGGCACCCCTATTCCGACGCCGGACTTTGAAAATGCCCGGACCATCCTGCTCTGGGGGCACAATCCCTTTGCGACCTGGCGCAGGCATCTCGAAGAGATCAACAGGGCCCGGCGGCGGGGTGCAAAAATCATTATCATCGATCCGCGCCGCAGTGAAACCTGGCACAAGGGGGATTTATGGCTGGCGGTGCGCCCCGGCAGCGACGGCGCTCTGGCCCTGGGCATGCTGCACGTCATGATCGCAGAAGGGCTTTATGACCGGGATTTTACCGTCAACTGGACCAACGCGCCTTTTCTGGTTCGCACGGACACGGGTAAATTCCTGCGGACAGCGGATCTGCCCGGCGGTTTTCCGGGGCATCATTATCTGGCATGGGATCCGGACCGCCAGGGGCCCCGGGCGTATGACCCTGCCGTCCGGCAAGGGTGGCAGTCCGCCTTGCCGGCCCTCCAGGGGAGCTTTACGGTGGCGCTGCAGGACGGCAGGCAGGTGACCTGCAAGACCGTTTTTGAGCTTCTGACGGAACTTGTCGCGACCTACCCGCCGGAGAAGGTCCAGGAAATCACATGGGTGGCGGCAGATCTGATCCGGGAGGCGACCCGCCTTTTCACCGGCAACGGACCGGCCTGCTACTACAGCTACAACGGCCTTGAGCAGCACACCAACGCCATGCAGACGGGCCGGGCCGTCAACATCTTTTTTGCCCTGACGGGCAACTTCGATGCGCCCGGCGGCAATGTGCTCTTTCCGCGCGTCAAGACCAACCCGGCACACGGAAAGGACCGCCTTCGTCCGGCCAAGCCGCCCCTGGGCAAACATGCGCGGCCCCTGGGGCCCGACAATGTCCAGGCAAGAGATTTCTATGAGGCCGTCCTGACGGGCAAACCCTACCCGGCCAAAGCCCTGATGGCTTTCGGCGGCAATGTCCTGATGTCCAACGGCGACACGGAACGGGGCAGAAAAGCCCTGGAGCAACTGGATTTTTTTGTGCAGGTGGACTATTTTGAAACCCCGTCGGCCAGAATGGCGGATATCGTCCTGCCGGCCGCATCCCCCTGGGAGGCTTTTCTGCTTAAAACCACCTTTGAAGGCGGCCCGCGCACCAGCACCTACCTCCAGCTCATGGACCGGGCCGTTGCGCCCTTTTATGAAGCCCGCGGGGACATCGACATCGTCTTTGATCTGGCCGTCAGGCTCGGCCTGGCGGAAAACTTCTGGGACGGCGATATCGAAGCCGCTTTCAATTACCAGCTGGCCCCGGCCGGGATCACGGTTGAGGATCTGAGAAAACACCCGGGCGGCCTTTTTGTTCCGGCGCCGGTTACTTATCAGAAATACAGGGAGCCGGCCGGTGACGGCAGGCTCCGGGGATTTCAAACTCCTTGCGGGAAAATGGAAATCTATGCGGAAACTTTTCTTGAAAACGGATTCCCTGCCCTGCCGGCGTATGTCGAGCCCATGATGAGCCCGGTCAGCCGGCCGGACGTGGCGGCCAGGTTCCCTCTGGTGCTGACCAACAAGAAGCTGTTAAGCTATTGTCACGGGCAGCACCGGGCACTGCCCGGCCTGCGTAAAATCGATCCGGACCCTTACGTGGAAATTCATCCGGACACCGCCGCCGAGTTGCAGATCCGCGAGGGCGCCTGGGTGGCCCTGGAAACGCCCTTTAACCGCATCCGGGTAAAGGCCAGGTTAACCACCGGGATTCACCCCCGGGTGGTCTGCACGCAACACGGCTGGTGGCAGGGCTGCAGTGCCTTGAACCTTGCCGGTTTCGACCCTTTCAGCGATGCCGGCGCCAACGTCAACCGGACGATCGTCAATGACCTGGCCGACCCCATTACCGGGTCGGTCTCTCACAAGTCCATGCTGTGCGCCCTGCACCCGGTGGCGCCGTCATGAAGGGAGCCGCCGCGGGGGGAAATCTTTTCCTTGACTCCCGGGCGCTCCTTTGGCATATTAAGATTCGGAACAAGGCAGCTCCAGTCCCACCATTCCCCGTATCTTCACGTCTAATTTTTGAAAGGAGATGAAAAATGAAACAGCTCCATGTCATCCAAATGGCCGCAATGTTGTTTTTGATTTTTCTGCCCTTTGCTCCCCGGGCCGTGACAGCCGCCGCCGATGCGCAACCGACCTGGCAGGCAACATGGGAACAAACACTTCAGGCCGCCCGGCAGGAGGGAAAAGTGGTCTTGTACACCACCGCCGGACCCAACATACGGAAAGATTTCACCCGCGCCATGAAGGACCGCTACGGCCTGGACATGGAGTTTGTCCCCGGCCGCGGGGCTGCCATGGTCAACAAGGTTTTAAGTGAGCGGCGGGCCGGCCTGTTCCTGGGGGACGCCTATATGAGCGGCAGCACTTCCACCATGGACAAGCTGATTCCCCGGGGCGTCATGGATGTGCTGCCGCCGGAATACATCCTGCCGGAAGTGAGCGACCCGGGCAAGTGGTACGGCAACAAGCTGCCTTACATCGACAAGGAGCAGCGGCTTTTGGGTTTTCGCGGCAGTCTTTTCTGGGCTTTTACCATCAACACCTCCCTGGTCAAGCCCGAAGAAGTGGCTTCCTATCAGGATCTGCTCAAACCGGCTTTTAAAGGCAAGATCAGCATGGGCGATCCCACCATCCCGGGCGCGGCCAACTCCTTTGTCACCCTGGCGTCCGAATACCTCATGAGCCCGGCATACATCAAAGAGCTGGTCAAGCAGGAACCCTTTTTATCGCGGGATGAAAGGCTTGCGACCGAATGGGTCGCCAGGGGCAAGTACAGCATCCTGATCGGGACCAAACCCGGCCCCATCACCGAATTTATCAAGGCGGGCTCGCCGCTTCTGCCCATCATTCCCAGGGAAGGCTCCATGATCGAGCCGGGGGCCGGCACCATCTCCGTCATAAACAAAAGGCCCCATCCCAATGCCACCCGGATCTTCATCAACTGGCTTCTTTCCAGAGAAGGCCAGCTCGTTTATTCCAAAGCGACAGGGGCCGAAAGCGCCCGGGAGGACGTCCCCAAAGACCATCTGGGCGCCGGACTGGTCCGGGAGCCGGGAAAAAAGTATATTTTCGGCGGCAGTGAGTTCCGCAAGATCGCCAACAGGATCGTAGCACAATCCAAAATTGACTTTAAACCGCTGATGAAATAGCTGGCTTTCGACGGTCCCGCTCATCCTATTTGTGAGTGGCCGCAAAAAAGAAATTTTCCTTGAAATGGTGGTCGGTATGATTTATTATCATACCGGAGGTGAAAAAAATGGCAGCTTCTAAGATAGCCATTACATTAGAAAATGACATATTGAAACGACTTGATCTGCTGGTAAAATCCAATTTTTTTCCAAACCGAAGCAGGGCGATTCAGGCGGCGGTGGCGGAGAAATTGACGCGCATGGAAAAAAGTCGATTAGCTCAAGAGTGCGCCAAACTTGACCCTGATTTCTAACAGTCTTTAGCCGAAGAGGGTTTTACATCGGAGTTGGAAGAATGGCCGGAATATTGAGAGGCGGTATCTACTGGGCCGATTTAAATCCGGTAATTGGAAGCGAACAGGGCGGCTTACGCCCTGTTCTCGTTATACCCGACTCGGTGTACAAAAACCTTCAGGATAGCTGGTGGCAGTTTCCCTGATGGCCACCTCACTCCCATGGTTGAAGTCAAATGTTTGAGGATGGAAAAGGAACAAATATTTAATATCAGGGCCGTACCCCCCATATGGCCTAAGTTGTTTTTGGCGTGGCGGAAAAGTGTCTGACCACAGGTGGGGGGATTTTCAAGTGGCCATCCGGGGTTTAAAGAAACATGATCGATGTATATTTGCAGGGATATTCCAAAAATATTTTCCGGTGGTGCGAAATGTAAGTTAGAACCGCTTTTTTGGCCCTTAAAAGAGCTTTTTAAGATTAGGGAGCACGCTTGTTGGCTTGTGTCCAAGATGTCGGGATTGGGAACGGGTATCGATATTCTGATAAGGTTACAAAAATAGCCTATGGGGAACTTAAATTTCTCCGATTGGAATGGGATTCGAGGATCATTATCCGAAAATTGAGTATCCACGGATCGATTTTTTCAAGAATACCGATGCAATTCTTGATTTAGATGAGGACAGGATCTTTGAAAAGCCGGGCCAAAGCTGAGGTGAGCTCGGCCCGCCGGCCATAGGCTGGATTACCCGTACCGGTTGTCAATTCACCGAATCGCCTTAGAATTTCGCGACAGTTTTGCAATCTGAAAAAAACCCCTCCAATGCGTACCCCCGAGTGTGGACTTTCTTCAAAATTTCTTCAAAATAATCATTTTTTTCCCGCCTTGACACCCATCCATTAACTACTATATTGTGTTATAATGTCGAGCGTTATTCTACTATCGCATGGCCATGACTGACAAGAGCTATACCGGCTTATGCCAGCCCGAGCTTAATAACATTATAACCCTATAATGAAAAGCAGCAAGGGCCCTGTCACGTACCCGCTAAAATGGTGGCGCGGTCTTTAGAATCTGAAGCAACTTGCTTTTCTATCGATTTTTAAAAGGGGATCATTATGACCAAGCCTACTTTAAAAAAAATGAGAATCGCGCAAAACCTCACTCGAAAAAACCCTCTAAGTTCAACCATAGTCCTCCTATCCGCCGTGGGTATCTTGGCTATCGCCCTGTTCTTTGGTTTTTTGCAAGTTGGAGTGGTCAAAGACGTTTTAGCTGGCGGCAGTAAAGGAAAAATCCCCCGCGGCAACATGGGACCGGTGAAATCAGATCTCCAGCCTTCCCAGGCGGTATTGGCGGAATTCGATTCTTTGAAAAATCACCTGTTACAGGTGCTGGAAAGCGATTTTAAAAACGGGTGGCGGGTCAGCTTACTCAACCAACTGGAGCATTCCAGGAAGGAATACGAGCGGGGAGAGCCTTGCGAGGCATCCAGAAAGTTGAAAACTTATTTTGTGCTGTCCCACAATCTGAAACGCCACGGGCTCGTGGAACTAGGTGCGGAGCTACTATTTCGCGGGCAGTTACTGCGCGCAGAAATAATCGCCGCTCTTGGGGACGGAGAAACCTGTTCCGGTCAGGAACGCGTCGGGTCCCAGCCGGAGATCACGGTCCTGCATTCGGACAACACCGCTTTTGCGGCCACTGTGACATTTGGTGAGCCCCTGCAGTCTCCTGCCAGCGGGGGCGGCGAGCACTTCGTGGAATTGATTTTTCCGGGTCTTGAGGTTGGAATCAGCCTGGGCGGCCATCAAGCGAACGGGCAGCCCGGCATTCCGGTTTTTCACCGGCTTCTTGCCGTGCCCATGGGAGCTACCGCCGTTCTATCGTCGCAAGTAAGACTTCCGTTCTTGAGCTGTTGAATCTGTACCCCAAGCAACCATCGCCTGTTGACGCGGGAGACTTCGGCGACCCGCCTTTCACAAAAGACAGCGAATCCTATCAAAAAGATGAATTATATCCGGCAGGGGCTGTCAGTCTACAGACAATCGGCAGGATGCGCGATCTTAATATTGTCCAAATAACCATTTCTCCCGTGCAGTACAACCCCGTTAGGCAGGTTGCCGTTCTCAACGAAGAGGTGAATTTTTCTGTCCACTTTGACGGCGGAAGCGGAGCGTTTGTAACCAGTCAGGCTCTTAATCCTTTTGAGTCATTCAATTCCCAGGTTCTCTTCGAGACCGCAGTGCTTAACGGCGATCAATTATTAAATAACGTTCTTCATGTTACACCCGGCAGCTCTTTTGGTGCAGAACTCATCATTATAACGGATCCAACCTTCCTCTCAGCGGCCAATGATCTGGCTGACTGGAAACGCGAAAAGGGGATTGTTACCAAGGTGGTCCAGTCAGGCCCCTCAAGCGCCGGTGGAATCGGCGTTAGCAGGAATAGTATCAAGGCTTTTCTCCAGGACCGTTGGGACAACGATAGAATCCGGCCATCATATGTTCTATTATTGGGCGATGCAGAATTCATACCTCCCTGGTATCGCTCCACTCAGGGGAGCGCAACCACAGGCACCGACCTGGATTATTCGCTGCTATCGGGCAATGACCTTCTTGCCGATGTGGGTCTTGCGCGAATCTCTGCGGATACGGCCGAGGAAGCTCAAACTGTAATCGACAAGATCATTCAATATGAAAAATTCCCCCCTGCTTCCTCGCCTGATTTTTACCGCTCCATCAGCATCCCGTCATATTTTCAATGCTGCCGGGAGGATGGCAGGAGAGGCAGAAGCAGCCGGGGGTTCATAGAAACAGCGGAATTTATTCGTGACGGGTTACTGAAAAAAGGATATCTTGTGGACCGCCTGTATTATAGCGATACGAGTTATCATCCCGATTATAGCAAGGACGAAACTCCCCGGCGCTATCGGTACGGCTGGAAACTGCCCGAAGAAATTGGCCCCGATAGCGGTTTTTTCTGGGATGCCGGCCAGACGGACCTTATTGATATGTTTGAGGACGGCCGGTTCCTGGTGATCCACAGAGACCATGGCGGACCTTTGGAATGGACAAGTCCCACCTTCACTACCGGCACACTAGTTGCTACAAAAAATCAGAATTTGCTGCCTGTATTATTCAGTGTCAATTGTGCTTCCGGTTTGTTTGACAATGAAACCGCCGGCGGAGACTACAACACCAATGCAACGAGTATCTATCTGCTGGAGCGATTCTTGCGCAAGGACAATGGTGGTGCTGTCGGCGCACTTGGCGATACAAGAAACAGTCCGACCTGGGCCAATAACGCCTTGGCGCGGGGCTTTTCCGATGCTGTTTTTCCTTCCCTGATCCCCGGTTATGGGGATAGTACTTCAGTAAGGCGACTGGCGGACATACTCAATTACGGAAAATTATACATGTTTACTCAGGTAGGAATGCTCCAACTTGGGGACGTCGTCTTTCAGGCGACAGATGCCAGTGACAACAATATATTATGGCATGCTTTTGGCGATCCGACCCAGGAGATCTGGACCCAGGAACCCGAGCATCTTCCCCAGATATATACTATGGAAAATTTAAATGACGCATTACTGGTTTCTTATGAGACGGAAGGTGCTACGATTACCGCCACCCAGAATGGTATGCCCATCGGCCGCGCCAGCGTGGTAAATGGCCAGGCGCGCCTGACGTTTACTGGAGCGCCGGACCCTTTAAAACCAATCCAGATTTCCGCAAGCAAAGCAAATGCCATCAGCCGTCGGCTGACCCCGCCGACACCCACCGGCGGGCCGGACTTGATGGTTTCACTTTCCGGGATTGTTGCCATTCTGGGGGGCAATGATATCGCGGGCGACATAATTGTGGAGGTATCCAACACGGGTGACGAACCTGCGCCCGGAAACGTTGACGATAACGGCGACCCTACCAATATCGGGTACGCCATCGATATCGTCCTTTCAACCGACACCGTGGTCCCAGAAGGGTTCGCCGGCATTCCGAATGGATCTTTTCATGAAGACCGCCTGTTGGTGGGCGGACGCATCAGCCGCACCCCGCAAATTCCGGCCGGGCAGACCATTACGCTGTCTTCAGACCCGCCCATATCCAGTGATATCGGCGGGGTGATCCCCCCCTTGGGCACCCCTCCGGGAAGCTACTTTCTCTGTGCCCGCATTGATCCGGGAGACAGGGTTGCCGAAACTGATGAAAATAACAACGTAGACTGCATTCCATTGGAAGTGCTTGAAAATTGACCGGTGGATGAAGCCGACCTCGACCGCGGTGCAATCAAGGGAGTGCTCAATCACAGTGCTATGGGCGAATTTTCGATGACATGGCCCCAAAAGGGTTGCGATTCCGCGATTCGCGATTCCGGCGATTCCCGATTCCGGGTCGGACCAAGGCAACCGATTCCGGGTCGATTCCGGATCGGACCAAGGGGTCCGGGTCGGCCCGGGTCGGGTCGGACCTCGGCGCCGGGTCGGGTCCGCCGGGTCGGGTCGGACCAAGGCAAAAGGTTGAAATGGTTCATGAAGTCGTAAAATCGATGCTCAATATGACACTTAGAGCTTACATTTCGCACCACCGGAAAATATTTTTGGAATATCCCTGCAAATATACATCGATCATGTTTCTTTAAACCCCGGATGGCCACTTGAAAATCTCCCACCTGTGGTCAGACACTTTTCCCCCACGCCAATTCAAATGATAGGCATTGAGTTTCGGCAATATCTCCTCTAATTTCACAATGGCGTTCTGTATTTTTCTCTCTCTTCTGGCTTCATCCTCTTTCTGTTTTGAGCTGCTGTGAACAAAAATGATGCGGAAGCCTTCTTTCGTCCGTTTGCCCTCATGATAGCACGGGGGTTTAGCACGGGGTTTAGCACGGGGGTCGGGCCTGGCACGGGGGCACGGGGGTCGGGCCATAGGAAGATATTGATATTGTAATTAAATCATTTAAAAGTAGCGTCATATAATACCTTAAAACTTACATTTCGCACTATGAAAAACGAGTTTCTGGGTTTATGTACGACTCTGCCGAAAGGCTGGGCCTCAATTTATTGGAGAGGGCCAAATTGTGCTGGACAAAGCCAAATGCATTTGTTATGCATACGATGCATGAGGCTGTCAGAAGGCGCATAATACTTAAAGATTGCTCTAAAACGTAGTATTACCAATTGATCGGGAAGGAATTCATTTGAAAGTACATTCGGTGCGTTGATATACTCACGTGTGGACGGGTGGACTTCACTTCTGATAGCTTCATATTTATTTTCGAACCCACAAAATATCAGACAGCCTCCAAACCTTTTATATGTCTGCGGTCGTTTTTCTCACTGGTATCCCCCAACAGGTGGAGGTGTCCGACCGCTTCCAATCAACTTTCGTTCAGGGCAATTGAAGAACCCCGCCTATCACTTTCACTTGGTCTTCTTTTTTTTCGACTGCAGAAATTTTCCTCCCGTATCCAGGACTATTTTCACCTCTTTTCTCAGCCTCTCGAAATCTTTGGTGAAATAGATTTCCAAAATTTTCGGGTCCCGCGTCGTATGAACCTCGCGAATACCCTGTTTTTTGTTTTGCATGGAAATGTCATGCTCAAAGTTGCCGGGGTAGTACAAATTGCCTTCCCCGGATTCCTCTACAGTAAACTTGGCCCCCGCCGGGCTGGCAAGGAAAACGCCCACGAGTTTGGCGGCATTGGGATGCCTTGCCCCCTTTCGTACCGCCAGAGAATAATTTGAAACATCGGCAAAATCCAAGGCTTGAAATTCAGCCGGCATGCCTTTAGCTCGCGCGCTCATTACCAATTGGCTGCCGAGGATACAGAAACTGATTTCGCTGAGCAGATAGCGAGCCTGCATCTCGGCATATCCCCCCTGCTCTGACTACTTCGCCAGCGGATCGGGCCGAAGCTGGAAGTGTACCACCAGCGGCTTTGAACCCTTGCCGCCTTCCATGAGCCACGGCGTCCGGTCACCGCTTGTCGTCCACAGTCCCCGGCCTTTCCAGCCAGAATTCGGATCGTCGATGCGCCCGTCGAACCCCTTGGCGTAGAAGCCGAGCGGGTACGGTACGCGCAGCGTGACCATCTGGCCGTCCTTGAGGGCAATAAGCCCGTCGTTGAGATTGCCCGTCGACATCGGCACGTCGTCCCCGAGCCCGAACGTGTTGTGCTGGTCGACCCAGGTGTAATAGCTTGATTCCGCGCTATTCTCCCCAATCCCTTTGAAGCCGGGGCCGGGGTACTGGTAGAAGGTCCATCCTTCGCGGCAATGATTGCCAGTTGCCTCTGGACCGTTGAGCGGCCCCTTGCACTTGCGGCGGTCGAAACTGCCCATATGACCGCTCCCCAGCGACACCCAGACAACGCCCTGCTTGTCGATATCGCCACCGCGAGGGCCGAACCCGGGCAGGGGGATGTTGTAGATTTCCGTAAGCGCGGTCGCCGGCGGGTTGGGGCCGGGATCGAGCCGCACGACCTTTCCTGTCCCGCCCTGGACTCCAGCGGTGCCCCAGACAGAGCTGTCGACCGGGCTCGGCATCACCGCGTAGAAGCCGGCGATGACCTGCTTATCCTTGGTGAGATCCACGGGGTCCTCTGGTCCGACATAGGAGTCTCGCTTGCCGTTGCCGTTGGTATCCAGGATCAACGCGGTCCAGCCCTGGGACTTTGCCGCGTCACCCGTTTCCAGAAACTCCTTGGTGTTTAGCCAGCCGACCACGGTGCCCCCGCCGCTGGTCCACAAGGTGTCGTTCGCATCGTAGCCGAACTGCAGGTGATGGGTCGAGAAGCAAGTATCGATCATCGTATATTTCTTCGTCTTCGGGTCAAACATGGACAGATGGCGGCTGCTCTTGCCCAGCGGAATCAACTTGGCCGAGGGATGGTCCGATCCCTCCTTGCAGGCACTGGGGTTGTTTTCGTTGCGCACCCGCGCCGCGAACCACACACGCCCCTGGTTGTCGAACATCGGGTTGTGATTGCTGGTTTTACTGTTCCAAATCATTTCGTCGCCCCAAAAGGCCGAAGGCATCACCGGCTTGGCGATGGCATGGCCCGCCCTTGCAACCTTAGTGCCTTTCATCGTAGGCGCTTCGAAGGCCCACGTCACATTCTTGACCGGGTCGAGCACGGGAATGGCGTCGGTGCTGAACTCCGGCGAGCCGTATAACGGGCCGAAGGCATTGACCGTCGGGTTCCGGCGATCGGTGGAGATCAGGTCGTGAAGGTAGTGCTTTTCGGTATGCCAGTCGCGCACGGTGACCACGATGTTGCGCTCCACGCCTTGCGGACGGGCCGGCTTGGCGTGGGGCAGCTCGCCCTTTGCCACGCGGTCGGTCCAGTCGCCAAAGTACTTGAACGGCATGCCGCCCAATTTGTCGACCAGGGCACCGGTCATTGCGCTGCCAGCCTGGCCGGACTGTACGCGGCGCCTCCAGCCTTCCTCCCCGGTGCCGAACGCCGCGGGGATCGTGCGGGTCGCAAGATTGCCCAGCTGATGACAACCAACGCAGCTGCGATTTTTCATGAACGCGAGCCAGTCGGTCTGCTTGATCTTGGCAGGTATGTCGCTCTTGCCACCGAACCGGCGCTTGTCCGGAATCTCAAGCATCGAGTACCAGTAGATCGCCGGATAGTACTGGGCGGCCGCCGCATCGTTGGGGGCAGCAACGGCTTTGAGGTTCACGATCTTGCCGGGCGCGCTCTCGGAAAAGGCCGAGTCCACGAGCCCATAGCCGCGTACCCAGATGTCGTAAGTGGCGTTCGGCAAATCAGGCAGGACGTAACGGCCGCTATCATCGGTCACGACGATCTTGATGAACCGGGTCCCGAGTTCTTTCGTCTCAGCGATCACCCAGACACCCGCTTCAGGCCCGTTGGGTCCGGTGACAACGCCACCAATGTCGTCGCGGTCGATCGCGACATCCTGGGCTGTGGCCGACCCGAGGCTCACGGGCAGTGCGAATCCAGCAAGCACGGCGGCAAAAATGACCAACCTCGCAATTGTGTTACGAGCAGATTTTTTTAACACGACCTGTTCCTTCCTTTTTTTGATAGCCTCTTCAGGAGTCCCCTCTCTTGAGCAGAGAATATCACACTTTTTATCTTACACGGGTGAAAAGTTCACCGGGTATTTCGGTTCCCAGATCTTTTTGGTGAGGCATAAAAAACTATTTTCCGGAATAATCCTGCTCTTTAAATCGGCCTTCTATCCAATGTAAAAATATCCGTCGTCCGGCAATAGATATTCCCTTCACCTAGTCGGCCGATGATTTTCGCCTTGATCGGATCCACTTTTCCATCCGTCAATATTTCATCCTGGATATGAACCAGTAGAATTTCCCCGAAAACAATGCTGCTCATGCTGGGTTTTTGGCCCAACTCCAGTACCTGCATGAGCCGGCACTCCAAGCTGATAGGCGCCTCCAGTATGCGGGGGGATTTAATCTTTTCGCTATTTATCGCTGTAAGGCCGACTTCTTTCATTTCATCGATTCCCGGCGGATAATCGGCCCCGGCCTGATGCATGGTCTGGCATAGATCCTCATCGACCAGGTTGACAACAAAATCGCCGGTAGATTCGATATTTCTGATCGTGTCTTTTTTTTTCCCTTTACGTCTGCCCGCTGCAAAAACCAACACCGGTGGACTGGCCGTCAAACGGACAAACGCGCTGAAAGGAGCCGCGTTATATCTGCCCTCTGCATCCAGAGTGGAAACGAAGGCAATGGGCCGGGGGGTGATCAATCCGGCGAAAAAATGGTGAAGATCCTTTCGGGGCAAGGTGATCGGTTCAACTTTCATTGGTACCTCCATCGGTTTGGGTTAAAATGACGGTTAGGATGCTTTCGTGGACATTGCCGTGACTATTTTTCGTGCAGGTGAAAACTCACTTTTCTCCATCCGCTACTTTCAGATCCATCCACCACTGATTTTGACGTTTTGGTTTTCCGTATCCCATGATATCATCGGCCCAGACGGCAAAGTTTCTGAGCAGGGGAATGTTCCTCATGGTCCACCGGACCGATCTATGAAAGGGTGTGTACGGTTTATTCCAGGGGCAAACGTTGATGCATACGCCACAACCGACGCCTTTTTTATTTGCCCTGCGGTAAATGGTGCATTTTTTCACATCCATGGGCCAGGTTTCATACCCGTTCCGGAAAATTTTATCTCCGGAGCTGATAGCGCCGGAAGGGCATTCCCGGGCGCACTTTTTACACTTGGCGCAAAAATCCTGGAGCCCGAAATCAATGGGTCTGTCCGGAACCAATGGAAGATCCGTGGTCACCACCGCGGCTTTAAACCTCGGACCCAAAAAGGGATTGACAAGGGCGCCACCGATACGGCTCATTTCTCCTAACCCGGCCCAGAGCAGAACCGGCGGAATTACGATCTGGTTATTTCCTTGCATGTGTGCACGCGCCGGATAACCAAGCCTGCGGATGTAATCGGCCAGCATACAGGCGATAAAACCTGAAGCAGTATAGGAGCGATACGCCATGGATGTGCTGATCCAGTCGTCACCGGTGCTTGCCTCTGAAGTTTTCCAGTCCTGATCAACCAAAATCGCAATGGCATATTTATGATTCAATTCAATAGGATCACCGGTTGGATTGCTGTACCTGTATACTGCATAGGGGGGCAATTTGCAGACGCCCACCAGGTCTGCCCTAAAAAAGTAAGCGGTCTCCTTGATGTGGCAGGTGATTTTTTCTGGATCGTCCGACTGGGGCGTCAGATTGACCAAAACATCACCATCAGCGCTTTTACGCAGCAATCCTTGCATGTTTTGCAAAACATCGGAAAGAGGATGCGTTGTATTTTTTGCCTTTGGATCATTGCCGAACTCTCCGCGCCGGTATTTGTTAAAGCCGGCTTCCCGTTCATCTGCCCGTTGAATTTTTTCTTCGTTTATCCGGATGGTCGGTCGATCCACGCGCTTTAGTATTTTGACCGGATAAGGATCCAAACGTTCGGTGTCTGACCCGCGCAAATAAGTTGTGATGCTGCTCATTTAAAATCCTCCTTATTGTGTCCTGTAACCCAAAAAGGTCATAGATCAACGGTAACAAGAGTTCTCGGGGAAAGTACAAAACCAAGCCATCAGAGGAACGTAAAAATACTTTAAAATAAAAGACAAAAGATCTTATCAAAACGAGGAGAGCGTGTAAAGATCCAAGAAAGGGGAGCTGCGGTCTAATAAATTTCGGGCAGCGGGACAAAAACCGTTTGGTATTTCATAAAACCCCAAGCTATCACGATGAAAATCTCAGAAGCTGCAAACATTTTGTTGAGATATTCAGAAGGCATGCCGATCACCGAGATTGAAAAGGGGACTCAAGTAAGCAGGCCTACGGTTTACAAATGGATAGAGAAGGCATTGGCTATGGGGATCGATGAGGGCCTGAAAGACAAATTTCATCGCCCCAAAGAGCGGGTGATAACGGGCAGAAGATGGCTGCGGGAACATCTTTTGCAATTCCCCAAGACCCGCACCGCGCCCCTCCGTGGATGGTTTCATCATACCCACAAGAAAATTTCCATCTTTCATTTCAGACTGCTCTTTTCAATAGTTGCATAAAAACAGAACCCGGTAAAATTAATGGTCCCGCAGTAACCTTCCATAGCCCGGTGTCGGCGTTTTTATCCCGATCAACCTTAGAGCCCCCCAAATTCCAGCCTGGGCACTGGCGATAACCGGCAAGCCGGTCTCCTTTTCCAACGGCTCAATGATTTCGCTAACCGGCCAAGCGGCACAAGGGATAAAGAAACATTCTGCATCAGGCGCCTCCTTAACTCCTGCCAGAGCGAGGTCATAAGGAACGGAGGCAGGCATTTTTGGGAATTCCTCAAAGGGGGCATCGGCCGTTTTTAGGCTGCTAACTTTAAATCCTGCATCATGCAGATAGGTTATGATCGACTGGTTTATATCATCCTTGAAAGGGGTTACCAGAACGATCCTTTTTGCCCCGAAGAGTCTTATGGCCGCATCGACACTGGTTTGTGAAGTGGTGGCGGGGATCGGGGTTACCCGGTTTATTCTCTCTATGATCTTGGCATCAAATCCGTAACCGCCGGCCACAACCGGCGGTGTGCCTCCCATGCTGATCACATCAACGTATCTGGCCGCCAGTTCGGCTGCGACATCTTCTATGCGGGAAAGAGCGGCGGCAAGTTGGTGGCCCGCCAGGTCTCGAATTCCTAAGGCCGCAGACGTGGTAGTGACATTAGGCGGGAGCATTTTACTCATTTCGGCGCTGCTTTCTCCGCGCCCCAACGAAGAAGGTTTCATCATTCCCAGGATATATTTGCCATCTTTCATTCCGGTTCGCTCCTTTATTACCTCTTTAAGTGTGCGTCGATGATTTCCTTAGCAACCTTTTTCATCCTGCCCTTGAAATTGATATACTCTTCGCTATCGTAGAATACCTTATCTCCAGGTTTAATCATGAATGTAGGGTTAATCCCTTCTGAAGAAACATCTACCCGCATAACAGGCGCCCCTGTACCCTGGGAAAAAATGGTCTGACCTTCTTTTGTCAACAGCCAGTTTAAAAATACCGTTCCAGCATTGGGATGGGCCATGGTCTTGGGTATGGCTACCACTCCGTTTTCATGGGATGCACTGACTTCCTTCAGGGGGACATCCGAAATAGGCGCGCCTATCCTCAAAAAATGTTCTACCGCTGAGCCCTGGGTGCCCAAGCCGATAGCGTACTTGCCTTTTGCTACGCTCTCAACCTGACCACGGTAGCTCCTGGTAAGCACCACTTTTTGATCGGTTATTAGTCGCCGCAAAAATACCTTGGCTTCTTCCAGGCTCCACAGGCGGGTCAGGAATGAGAAAAAGGCATTTCCTGATCCCTGATTAGACGGATCGATTAAATTGATCTTACCTTCATATTCTGGATTCAGGGCATCTTTATAGGAGGTCAATTCTCCCTTTTTTATTAATGTCGTATTATACGTAAAATAGCGTTGGGCTTTCATTGTCATCGGAATGACCGTGTGTTCCTTATCCGGAAATGGGATCTGTCCGTCCGGCCAGGCTTTGGGGTCCAGGACTTCAGGGAGGATAAGGAGCGGTTCAATCTGGCCGAGAAGCCCCATGGGTTTCATGCTGGTCAGAAAAGTATTGGTTCCCTGAGCGATTATATCGGCCAGGTACAGTCCCGCCCGCTGTTCAGCCTGCATTTTGGGGATAATTTCCGACCCGCGGCCTGCGACAAAATCCAGATTAATGCCGTATTTTTCTGACATAGCCTTGGAAAGGCTTGTCCTTGCTCTTGGGCCCCAGGAAGTATAGATGCGCACTACTCCTTCCGCTTTCCCTCGGTCCAGGAGGGTATTCCATTTTTCTTCCCAAGGGGCCTTTCCCGATGCCATGGCTTTTGGGGCCCCTGCAACAAAACAGACCCCCAAGAGACAAACCAAACTCAGCCCAACGATTAAGGTCTTTTTCATAACATTTCCCTCCGTGATAAGGTTGGCAGGACATTCCGTCATTCCCATTTTTTCAGCTTAGCCGAGTATCAAGACCGTTTTCAAATGCGGATTAATGGAACTTGTAAACTGTTCGGTCAATACAGAGGGCAAAGTTCAGCCCGGAAAATCCAACTATCAAAGAAGAGATTTAAGATCTATCGTTGTCTATCACGTAATAAATTGTCCCGCACTTAATTGTCAACTTCAATTTCTGAAAATTGAGGACCCTGCAGCAAGCTTCAGGCATTCTTCGACCGATAGGACTTCTTACCATTTTTTTGATTCGCTCGCGAGCCCCGCAGCAATCGGCGGGGAATACGCTCGCTGTTGCGGTTCAAAAACTCGTCCGCAAAGCCTTGTTGCGGACTCAGACTGTTTGAGGTTTTACGCTTCGCATCAACAAGAAGCCTTCTCCAAGGGCGCCTCACATTTCAGCTTTTAATTAATTCGATTAGATGACAGGACGAACGTGATTTTTCAACCAACCTGAAAATTTTGCGCGTGACATTTTCCCAGATGCAACCTTGATCATAACACTCTCCTGATCATCCACATCGGAAACTATTTCATACCTGTTTAAAATTAGAAAAACCTCCATAGCCGCATGCCCGACTCTTTTGTTGCCATCTACAAAAGCATGATTCATTGCCGGCAAAAAACATAGAGAAGCCGCTTTTGTGAAAATATCCGGATAAAGGTCTCTTTGATTGAATGTTTGACGAGGTTGGTTGACAGCCAAAACCACTGAAAACCAGCCGTCTGCAAAACCTTTGATATGTCTGAGATTTTTTTCCGGAATTTCAAATCGATGGGCTTCGCCTTTGCCCCCCCTAAATATGCTTTACATACGGAATGCTATTGACATCAATCATTAACATATTGACATATAAAATAATTTAGCTTTAAAGTAATCAGTACATTCCCTTTCGACTCTAAGGGTTCACGCAAAAATTAATTCACAGTTTTAGGCGTTGAGGCGCCCGGATGGCAAGGCGCGAAAACGCTGGAATATCTGGATATTCCTAGTTTTCGCAACGCAGACAAACGGGATGCATCGGCGGATAAAATGTGAAGTTATTTTTGCGTGAGCCCTTAGCGCGCTCAACGACCAGCCGCACACGATCATTTACGCATATTTTCTTTAGCGCGGGTACTATTTTTGCCGGACAGGCCGTATTTTTCCCAGTTTTCCTTCACACGTCTCATCGTTTCCCGATCGGGCATGCATGCGATCTCGAACTTGTCAGCATCGTACCTGGTGGCGTCGATTATCATCTTGGACGTTCTTGAGGTGCCCGTAGCCTTCGAACTTCTTCTCTATCGAGACGATGCAGTTGAAAGCCCCGCACCCACCTTCCGTCACGTGCACCTTCTTGATCCCGGGGAGGGAAACGCTGCGGAAGATTTCAAGCTCGATAGGAATGCCCTTCAACTGGCAGTCTTCATGGGGGGGTTTGCCGACATAAGCGGCAAGGAAGATGGGGTTGTCAGGGTGCGGTGGAAGCAATGTGGACGACGGGGTCGCAGCCGAGGGCCAAGGCAACGGGTAAAGGTTCATTCGGCCTTTTGTTCCTGTGAAGCATGATGTGCCGGTAGGGAGCGGCCAGGATCCCCAAGGTATTACGAAGGACGGGATCGATCGGTTTCACAACCCTTCGCATCCAGTCCGTATGAAGATTTTCAGGCTCGCTGCCCAGAGCCATGGCATACCGTTTCCGGGAGGCAACCAGGTTGGTGACAATAGGAATGGACGAGCCTTTCACATTTGAAAAGTACAGGGCAGGAACGTTCCGGTCAAGGGCCATCCTGCAAACGGCGCCGATTTCAAATCGGGGGTCTACCTCCACTTTTGTTCGAACCAATTCTCCCTGCCCATCGAGGTATTCGAGGAAGCTGCGCAGATCATCAAAAGACATAAAAAATCCTCCTTTTTGAAACGAAGCCCCTTGTATGATTCTCTCCAATTGGAGGCCGTCAGAATAAAATTTTTATTTAAGACATTCTTATCCGGGTTTGCAATAAAAAAGCAGACCCGGTCCAGAGCTATTTTTAGAAGTTTCTTTTCAACTGCGACCGGGAAGGTTGCCCCGGTGTCGCGGCTCAAAGGAAAGCAGACAGATTTAAGGAAAAATATCCGGGTATAATACACTCAAGGGAAGGGGGGGGCAAATGGAACAATTTCCCCGCCGCTATATGGTTTCAGGTTTATTGCAGAATACCTCTTGAAACTATTGTATTTCACGCCAGCCAGGATTGGTGATAAGGAACCTCCGCCGTGCCCGGTGGACAGGTTAAATAAAAGGCCGGTTCAGTAGTCTTACGCAAAGGCAAGACATCGGCCGTCCGTAAAACCAATGATGTCTGAGATTGTTTTCCGAAAGAATTTCAATTAATATCTATCGTCTTCCTTATTTCCAAAAAATCTCGAAGGCTTTTGGATGAATATACCTCCCATCATTAGCGATCGCCAGCCTATCATCAGCTGGAAATCGACATTTTTTCGGGCTGCGGTGGAATATCCGATGAACCTGCAGAACCGTGATACCCTAATTTATCTAAAATGGTGAAATAAACTGCTGTAAAGAATTGTTTTGGACATTGGGAAAGTTGGAGATGAAATTGAGCCCGAAGGAATTCGATCGGATCGTCAGGAGATCGATCCGCCGTATCCCCCGCGAAATCCGTCGACATTTGGATAATGTTCTGATTTCCGTCCAGAAGCGCCCCTCCCGCAAATTGCTCGCGGAAATGGGCCTGCCACCAGATCAGTCTCTCTTGGGTTGTTACCAGGGCATTTCCTTGATTGAGCGTTCTTCTCTGGACCAGCCGCTCTATCCGGACCGGATTCTGCTGTTTCAGGAACCCATGGAGGAGATGTGCGACACCTTCGATGAAGTCGAAAAACAGGTTGAGATCACGGTGGTGCATGAAATAGCCCATTTCCTGGGTTTCAGCGAAGAACGTTTATCCGAGCTAGGTTACGAATGAGTTAGTGGATGGACACGAGTTAGGTGGGCAGGTCCTGCGGGATGTTGCCAATCACCGAACGCCCTGTGAACAAGGTGAAGTTATTTTTGCGTGAGCCCTAACACCTGATAGCCATAGGAACGGCGGGACAAATTGTGGTAATCCACACCATATCGGCAACAAATCTCTCCGGCCTGTTCTGTGGAGATAATCTCCTCCTCGGCCCAGGAAGCAACTTCCCGGCACAGATCATATTTCAAGATTCGAATCAGTCGCGTTGTACCTAACCTGAAAATAGTCCATCCGGGACAGGATGATGGTGATTGAAGACCCTGCAGCAAGCTGCGGGGCTAGCGCTCGCAGTTGCGGTTCAAAACATCCGTCAGCTCGCAGCGGTTATCGCTTCCTGACCATCGGATTTACGGTTCAGAATACGCTTCAGAAGCCCTCAAAGACGTTTATGCTGCGATCAGCCGATGTCGAAGCGGTCAAGGTTCATTACCTTGTTCCACACCGCTACAAAGTCGTGCAGGAACTTCTCCTGTGAGTCCTCACATCCGTAGACTTCCGCCAAGGCCCGGAGCTGGGAGTTCGAACCGAAGATGAGGTCGACACGGGTGCCGGTCCACTTGAGCTCGCCGGTTGCGTGATCACGACCCTCGAACACATCTTCGTCTTTCGAGGTTGCCTTCCAAGTCGTGCTCATGTCGAGCAGATTCACGAAGAAGTCATTGGTGAGCGTCTCCGGCCGCTGGGTGAAGACGCCGTGCCGGCACTGTCCGAAGTTGGCATTCAAGACGCGCATACCACCAACGAGAACCGTCATCTGAGGGGCAGTCAACGTCAACAGTTGCGCCCGATCAACCAGCAGATCCTCTGCCGACACAGCGTATTTGGTTTTGAGGTAGTTACGGAACCCGTCTGCAGCCGGTTCGAGAACGGCGAATGACTTCACGTCGGTTTGCTCCTGCGACGCATCCGTACGTCCCGGCGTGAAGGGAACGGTCAAATTGTGACCGGCATTCTTCGCAGCTTGCTCGACACCTGCGCATCCACCCAGGACAATCAAGTCGGCAATTGAAACCATCTTCCCGCCTGACTGCGCGTTGTTGAACTCATTTTGGATTCCCTCAAGGGCCTGCAGCACAGTCTTCAGCCGGGCCGGCTGGTTGACTCCCCAATCCTTTTGCGGTGCGAGGCGAATGCGCGCCCCGTTCGCACCGCCGCGCTTGTCGGAGCCACGGAACGTGGATGCCGACGCCCAGGCGGTCGAGACCAGTTCGGAGACGGACAGGCCCGAGGCAAGTATCTTGGTCTTGAGGTCCGCGATGTCCTGCGCATCGATCAGATCATAATCGACTGCGGGTACCGGGTCTTGCCAGATCAGTTCCTCTGCCGGAACCTCCGGGCCGAGGTAGCACGAGCGGGGGCCCATGTCGCGATGGGTCAGCTTGAACCATGCCCGGGCGAAGGCGTCCGCCAATGCTTCCGGGTTTTCGTGGAAACGCCGCGAGATTGGCTCATAGATCGGATCGAACCTCAGAGAAAGGTCCGCCGTGGTCATCATGGGCGCATGCCGTATCGAAGGATCATGGGCATCCGGCACGGTGTCCAATCCGGCGCCACCCTTCGGCTTCCACTGCTGCGCACCGGCCGGGCTCTTTGTCAGCTCCCAATCATAGCCGAACAGAACATTGAAATATTCATTGTTCCACTGGATCGGATTGGGAGTCCAGGCACCTTCAATGCCATTGCTGATTGTGTCGCCGCCTTTGCCGCTGCGGAAGCTGCTCTTCCAGCCGAGGCCTTGCTCCTCGATGCTGGCGGCCTCAGGTTCCGGACCGACAAGCGCTGGATCGCCCGCCCCATGACTCTTGCCGAACGTGTGCCCGCCCGCAACAAGCGCGACCGTCTCCTCGTCGTTCATCGCCATGCGCGCAAAGGTCTCGCGGACGTCACGGCCCGACGCGACTGGGTCAGGATTACCGTTCGGCCCTTCTGGATTCACGTAAATCAGGCCCATCTGAACAGCGGCGAGAGGATTTTCGAGTTCCCGGTCGCCGGAATAGCGCTTGTCGTCAAGCCACTCGCTCTCGGTCCCCCAGTAAATGTCCTCTTCCGGCTCCCAGACATCCTCGCGCCCGCCGCCGAAACCGAAGGTCTTGAATCCCATCGACTCAAGCGCGCAGTTGCCGGCGAGGATCATAAGATCGGCCCAGGAGATCTTGCTGCCGTATTTCTGCTTGATTGGCCAGAGCAGCCGGCGGGCCTTGTCGAGGTTCACATTGTCCGGCCAGCTGTTTAGGGGCGCAAAACGTTGGGTGCCGGACCTCGCGCCCCCGCGACCGTCGCCCATGCGGTAGGTGCCTGCGCTGTGCCACGCCATCCGGATGAAGAGCGGCCCGTAGTGACCATAATCGGCCGGCCACCAGTCCTGCGAGTCGGTCATCAGCGCATAGAGGTCCTTTTTCAGGGCCTGCAGGTCGAGTTTCTTGAATTCCTCAGCGTAGTTGAATTCCTCGCCCATCGGATTGCTCATGTGGGAGTTCTGGTGAAGAATCTTGAGGTTCAACTGGTTGGGCCACCAGTCGCGGTTCGACGTGCCTCTGCCGGCAGTGAGCTTCTTAGTTCCGCCCGTTACCGGGCACTTGCTATCTTCATGCATAAGGTTTCCTCCTTTCGTTCATTAGTATGGTCCAACCATTTCACAACATCGACTGCAACGGTCCCCATCTTGCGAATCTTGTCAGGGGGAAAAAGGATGTAATTTCCTTTTGCTTTCGCACAGACCTCGCCATTTTCGTTGCTGAGAATCCCCTCGATCAAAGCCTCACGCGTATTTTTTACCTCAAGTATCCGGCCCTGAACCTTGAT